>NZ_FPJC01000004.1:0-453935 GCF_900119265.1 Pseudomonas sp. NFACC04-2 | reverse complement strand
CAGCCTGCATCAATGCAAGCGCTATCCCTTGGCATCAGGCGCCGCTATCTCCCTGGTTTCCAGATGATCCAACGCCCGCTCGACCAACAACTGCACCCCATCGGCCATGCGGCTGATTGCCAGGGCGATGCAGCGGCGTGAGTCATCCACGTCGTCAGCCAGGTCGGCGGCGATGGTGCTGATGGACAGCAGGTCTTCGGAGGCGTTGGCGAGCAGGGTTTCGGTGTCGATGTGGGGAGCAACGATGAAGAACTGGCTTTTGTCGGTTTCGGGTGGGGCAGAGGGCTTGGGGTTGAGGTAGTAATCGAGGGCGCGGGCGGCGGCGTCTTCGAGCTTTTTTTCTTCCTGCGCTTCGACGCGGGATTTGTGGCCGTTTTGTGGCGGATTTGGAGTGACCTTGAACATATCTATGTACCAGGGTTGGGGTCGACATCCTTTCGCTTGCATTCGAAGAGGTGGCAACTGTGCGTAGGTGTGCAAGACCGGCTGGTACCCCCGGCAGACCCGAAGGTCTCCCACGCACAATCGCCATAACGGACGCGAGCATAAAAAAATGCTCGGTCAATAGCCATGACCAATTGCGTACCAATCCGGACTTGCACGTCCGTGTCACCGTTTTTTTCGATGACGAACAGAGGTTAGCGGCGCTCGAAAGCGCTGCCTAGTTCATGAACAGCCCGGCGTTTTGAAGGAAATGTCCGAGGAGCAGGAGAGCAAAAAGATCAAAAGATCGCAGCCTTCGGCAGCTCCTACAGAAATCGATATAGGAGCTGCCGAAGGCTGCGATCTTTTGATTTCAGGTTTTGTGACTTGGCAGTCATCTTTCGCGAAAACCCGCTTATCTTCCGACAAAGCGATCCGATGATGGCGTTGCGTCGAAGAATCGCTAAACTGCCAGCCATTCATCTTTCTTCACGAGGCTGTGCCCATGAAATTTCGTTTTCTGCTGTGGATGCTGGGGTTGCTGATGGGCAAGGCCAGCCGGACCAATCCAGCCTTCCAGCAGCAGTTGGGTGACAAGGAGCTGGTGTTCCAGCTGCAAACCCTGGACGGCAAGATCGCCCGGCATTTCACCGTGAAGAACCAGCGTATCACCAGCCAGTCCGGCACTTACCCAACCCCAGCCTTCGCCATCGCTTTCAAGGACGCCGCCTATGGCTTCGCCACGATGCAGGCCAAGAACAAGCAGTTGGCGTTCATGACAGGGATCCAGGACAAGTCGATCCAGATCAAGGGCAACCCGGCGCTGGTGATCTGGTTCCAGGGGCTGACCAAGTATCTGAAGCCAAAGAAGGCCAAGCCGAAGGCTTGATCGGGCTTGGCCTGAAAAGCCAATGATTTGGCCGCCAGGGATCATGGCGACTGTCAGCTCTGACAGGTGTGCGGATCGATGTTTGGGCGCTCCATTGTGATGAAACCAGCGTGGTTTCATACACCTCGATGGAGTGACAATCATGGCCCAGGCACCAAGCACCATTCAGGCTGGCACGCTCGACCCGACCTTCGCCGAAGAGGGGGTGCTGACACTGCCGACCCCCGAATTAATAGGCCCCCGCACGCTAGCCCTCCTGCCGCTGGCTGAAAACAAACTACTGATAACCGTGCTCTTGCCGGAAAAGCCCGGCTCTTTCGGACTGGCGAAAGTGAATGAGGATGGATCGATCGATATGGAGTTTGGAGGCGGGACGGGTGTGGTGGAGTTCTCCAAAGAAGACACAAATTTGGAAACGATCTCCCACCTCAGCGGCCTTAGCGATGGTGGGTGGCTGGTGATCGGAGAATATGGATCGCCCAGTGGTTCCGGCGCTTATGTCGTGCGGTTCTTGCAAAGTGGGCAGCCGGATACACGCTTTGGCGAGGACGGTGTTCGCTTGCTTCCGTTTCGTCCTGAGTCAAGGGGGGGAGAAGATGGGCCAGTGACGTTTAGTCGGCGGGACCGAGAAGCCTCCGCACAAACGCCACTATCTTCAGGCAATAATGGTCCTACTGCGGTTGTGCAGCCGGATGGAAAGATCGTTCTGCGCAGTGCGGTATTTATCGGCAGCGACCTGCGTTGGGTGGTGCTTCGTCTTAACCCGGATGGCTCTACTGACTACACGTTTAACGGGACTGGATCCGTGGACATCGTGCTCCCGGGCATTCCCCGTGTCACTAGAAGTGCCAAAGGTATTGTCCTTCAAGCAGATGGCAAGGTGTTGGTATTTGGGGAATATAGCCAACAGACTCCGGATTCCAGGGGGATTTATGTGATGCGTCTGGATGTGACGGGACATTTCGATACCGATTTCAATGCCGGCACCGGCTTTGTGACCGTTCCGAATCTCAGTAATGCGAATGCGGTGGCTCTGAGAGAAAGCGACGGCGCGATTCTTGTCGCAGGAGATACTTGGCCCAACCCAGACCAAGGCTACGACAGGCACGGCTTGATATTCGTGTTAAGTCGCGATGGATTCTTCGATTTTGCTTTCAATAGCGGGCAGCCACTGCTCTCTAAGTTAGTGGACAAGGGTCATGACTGGCATCGCTGCGCATGGCAGGCCGACGGTTCCATTGTCGTCGCGGGTACTACCGGCAGGGGGCTTGTTGAAAAAGGTGTGGCAGCGCTGACGGCGCGTTTTCGCTCTGATGGTTCGCTGGACTTGACCTTCAATGGCAGTGGTTTTGTGCTGTTTGACGAGGAAGTCTATGACGAGACTGTCGAGGTTATGGCGCTAATGCCAGACGGGCGGATTGTCGTTGGCGGTTTCAGGCAGCTACCCGGCCCAGTTTGGGGTCGCTTCTTTGGAAGCTGGATCGTCCGCTATCTGGCTTGAGTGGGACTAGGGAGTAAGTCCTCTCGTCTCAAGGTCTTGAAGGTGCCGTAATCATTCAATCAAAGTTTGAGTCAGAGTTTGGTTTAACAGGCCTGTGCCTTATCTCCAAAAGGTAATGCGAACTGTCATCCCTGACAGGTGTAAACGCGCCTGTTTAGGGATTTCATGAGGTTACATTCACCTCAAGAGCGACAGAACCATGACTCAACCAACAAGCACCACAGCAGCAGGCACTCTGGATCCGAGTTTTGCCGATAAGGGTGTATTGAAGTTTCCAATCCCCGAAATATTTGGGGTTTATACGGAGGCCCTTCTGGCGTTGCCCAGTAAAAAATTACTTTTGGGTATGACTTTATTGGGAGAAATTGGCCAACGCCCCACCGTAGTAATGAGACTGAAAGAGGATGGTTCGCTCGACACTGAATTTGGTAGTGATGGGGCCGGTTTTGTCGAGATTCCTTTAAAAGGAGCGGAGTTGGATATCAGAAAGCTCTTCGGCTTGGGCAATGGTGGTTGGCTGGTAATGGGCCGGTACGCGCTGCGCGGATCTTCAGGCCTGTACCTTGTGCGATATCGCGAAGATGGGCAGGTAGACACGTCATTCGGGGAAGAAGGTGTGCGCTTGCTTCCCTCCACTGGCATGGACGACCCCGGGGATGTCGGGATAGGCAGGGAGGCACTTGGGTCGAGGGATAAAGGGCCTTCCACGGGGGCGCCACGAACCTCCGGCGGTAACGGAGCCACTGCGGTCCAGCAATTGGATGGGAAAATCCTTTTGGTCAGGGGGATGAGAACCGAGTCTGGCCAGAGGAAAGGGACTGTACTGCGTCTTAACCCGGATGGTTCAACCGACTACACGTTCAACGGGTCGGGCTTTGCGATTGTCGAGCTTGAAGGCATTGGTGCTGGGGACAACGTTGCCAATGTGGTGGCTGTCCAGGCGGATGGCAAGGTGCTGGTCGGTGGTGACTTTGATTTGGCAGGGCAAAATGTCGGAGGTGTGTATATGACGCGTTTCGATGCCATGGGACGCCTCGATAGAAGCTTCAATGGCGGGACTGTGACCGTTCGCAACTCTAGCCTTATGTACTTGAGGGCTATAGGCATAAGAGAGGCCGACGGCACTATTGTCGCGGTAGGTAGCGCAGCGCGCGCTGGTGTACGCAATGGATTCATATTCGTATTAAGCGAGGGTGGATTCTTCGATTTCAATTTCAATCGTGGGCAGCCGCTGTTCTCTTCGCTGGTGCCTCAGGGCTTGGAATGGTGGCGTTGTGTATTGCAAGCAGATGGTTCGATCATCGTCGCCGGAACCACGGGCAGGGGGTTTGCTACCGAAGAGGCGAAGGTGCTGACCGCACGTTTTCTTTCTGATGGGGCCTTGGACCCAGCATTCAATGGCAGCGGTTTTACGATTTTCGACGAAGACTTGACGTTTGAAAGCCTGCAAGACATGACCAGGATGCCAGACGGGCGGATCGTCGGGTGTGGGTTAACGTGGATAGATAGGGACCCCTGGGCAGCTATTGGGGGAGGCTGGGTGATTCGTTACCTGGCTTGAGCCATGAGCAAAGCCAGGTAAACCTGCGTGGCGAAGGAGTGGGCGACTGCTACGCAGTCGAGCGGGAGCAAGCTCCCTCGCCACAAAGCTCGGTACACAGTGACCCGGTGCGGCGCTTAGCTGTGAAACTGCGCAGCCAGCTCCCGCAACAACACTTCAGCTTCCAGCACCTTGCTGACCACGTCGTTGGCCTTTTCCCGGGTCAGGCCCACGCGTTCGAGCAGGGCATCCGGGATGTCTTCATCCGGGCCCGAGCCGATGCTGCGGGCGCGCAGCAGGCGCACGGCCAGGCACACCAGGTTCGGGTAGGCGGCGTATTCGCCGTCGTAGTTGGGGTCGTGCTGGAAGCGCAGGGCGGTGGCCAGTTCTTCGGGCATGTCCCAGTAGCGCATCAGCCATGAGCCGATCTGTTCGCGACTGATGCCCAGCAGGTGCTGTTCCACGTAGCTGTGGCACAGGTGCGGGTTGACCTCCAGGTGCCGGCAGATCAGCGAGAAGTGCGGCGGGAACACGTGGGCCAGCAACAGGTAACCGAAGTTGTGCAGCAGGCCGGACAGGTAGGTCAGGCCGCCCTCGGGACGCTGGGCGCGCGGCATGGCGCGGGTCAGGCCTTCGATGACGGCGGCGGTGTAGATCGACTGGTGCCAGTACGGCGTGGTGTGTTGCGGATGGTCCTTGGGCAGGCTCAGGGTCTTGCCCAGGGCCAGGCCCAGTGCCAGGTTTATCACCAGGTCGAAGCCCAGTACCCGGACGATGGCGTCTTCCACTGAGCGAATCTTGCCCGGCGACGCGTAGTAGGGCGAGGCGGCCCAGCTCACCACTTGCGCGGCCAGGGCCGGGTCGGTTTCCACCACGCCGGTGATGTCGTCGATGGTGGCGTCAGGGTCGACCCGCAGCTTGATGATTTTTTGCGCGGTTTCAGCCAGCGGCGGGATCTCGATGGTTTCTTCCAGCCGTTGCTGGATACGCCGGGCGGTGAACGCCTGCACGGCCTGGGTGATTTCCGCGCGGTCGTCGTGGGGGCGGTCCAGGTTGGGGGTGATGTTGCTCACGGCTTCGCCGAACGTCGCGGCGCTGGCCTTGGTGAGCATGGTCTTGAACGCTTCGCTGGTCACTTCCAGCAGCAGCCCCGGCTCGCCGGAGTTGATCAGCAGCTTCTGTTCGCGCAGCAGGCTTTCTTCGTACAGGCACGGTGAGCTGGTCAGCGCCGGCAGGCCGGGCAGCAGGCTCAGGCTGTGTTTGCCGAGCATGCGCTCCAGGCGTTCGGTCGGCACTGCCGTGAGCTTGCGGCCGGTGAGTTCGGCCAGGCGATTGAGATCCAGCAGCTGGCTTTGCGGAAACAGCACCATGAGCGCGCCAACGGCATCGTGCAGCAACACCGCCTGCACTTTGCGGGCGGGGTTCAGGCCGGGTCGTTCGAGTACTTCGTCATAGCCGATGCCCAATTTCTCAAGCAACAGCCGAATAACAGACGGAGCGTGCGGGGCTTCGGGGACGAGGGCAGCTTCTGTCATGGTCTGTATCCGTTTTCCTACAAGTTGGTCAGTATAACCAGCTTGTCCTGCACGCGGGTCTGGAAAACTGAGCGCGTGCTCACACTTGGCCGTATTGCTGCCCATGACGCAGCCAGCGATCCAGCAGCGGGCTGACGTGGTCGGGCCAGCGTTCCAGCAGAGCCTGGGCGGCGTCGCGTACGGCGGGGAGCAGATCGGCGTCGCGCATCAGGTCGGCTACCTTGAATTGAAGCAGACCGGTCTGGCGTGTGCCGAGCATTTCACCGGGGCCGCGCAATTCGAGGTCTTTTTCGGCGATGACGAAACCGTCATTGGTTTCGCGCATGATCCCCAGTCGTTGACGTCCGATCTGCGACAGCGGCGGGTGATAGAGCAAGACGCAATGGCTGGCGGCGCTGCCCCGGCCCACCCGGCCGCGCAGCTGGTGCAACTGCGCCAGGCCCAGGCGCTCGGGGTTTTCGATGATCATCAGGCTGGCATTGGGCACGTCGACGCCCACCTCGATCACGGTGGTGGCAACCAGCAGTTGCAGGGCGCCGGCCTTGAATTCAGCCATCACCGCGGCTTTCTCGGCGGGCTTCATGCGGCCGTGGATCAACCCGACCTTCAACTCGCCGAGGGCGGCGGTGAGGTCTTCAAAGGTGGTTTCGGCCGCCTGGCAGGTCAGTTCTTCCGACTCTTCGATCAACGTACACACCCAATAGGCCTGCCGACCCTCGGCACAGGCGCTGCGCACGCGTTCGATCACTTCGACCCGTCGGGTATCGGTGACCAGAACGGTATTGACCGGCGTGCGGCCGGGAGGCAGTTCGTCGAGGATCGAGGTGTCGAGGTCGGCGTAGGCGCTCATCGCCAGAGTCCGCGGGATCGGCGTGGCGGTCATGATCAATTGATGAGGGCACATCCGCCCACCGACGCCTTTCTGCCGCAGGGCCAGGCGCTGTTGCACGCCGAAGCGGTGCTGTTCGTCGATGATCACCAGGGCCAGGTTCTTGAACTGCACTTCGTCCTGGAACAGCGCATGGGTGCCGACCACCATCGGTGCGCCCTCGGCAATCTGCGCCAGGGCGGCGGTGCGGTTCTTGCCCTTGAGCTTGCCGGCCAGCCAGGCGACTTCGATGCCCAGCGGTTCGAGCCAGCGCTGGAAGGTGATGAAGTGTTGTTCGGCGAGGATTTCAGTGGGCGCCATCAACGCCACCTGGTAACCCGCCTCCAACGCCTGCAGCGCGGCGAGGGCGGCGACCACGGTCTTGCCGGCGCCCACATCGCCCTGGATCAGCCGCAGCATTGGCTCGGGCTGGCTCAGGTCGTAGGCGATTTCGTTGCCGACCCGCTGCTGGGCGCCTGTGGGGGTGAAGCCGAGGTTGGCCAGGTAACGGGCCGGCAGGTCCCTGGCCTTGGGCATGGCCGGGGCGCGCAGGGAACGCAGGCTCTCGCGCAGGCGTTGCTGGGACAGCTGATGGGTCAGCAGTTCTTCGAACGCCAGGCGGTGCTGGGCCCAGTGATGGCCGAGGGCAAGCTCGTCGACATCGGCATCGGCCGGCGGATGGTGCAGGTAGCGGATCGCATCGGCCAGGGGTGCCAGGTGGTAATCCCGGGCCAGCTCCGTGGGCAGCCAGTCGGGCAGGCTGCTGGGGCCGAGCAACGTCAGGGTTTGCTGGCAGAGCTGGCGCAGGCGTTGCTGGGTCAGGCCTTCGGTGAGCGGATAGACCGGAGTCAGGGTTTCATCCACGGGCGGCGGTTCGTCGCCGGTAATGCTGCGGTATTCCGGGTGGTAGATTTCCAGCCCCGACGCGCCGGGCCGCGCCTCACCGTAGCAGCGCACGCGGGTGCCACGCTTGAGGCCTTCCTTTTGCGCATTGCTGAAGTGATAGAAGCGCAGGCTGAGCCCGCCAGTGCCGTCCTGCAGGCGCACCACCAGGCTGCGGCGGCGACCCATGACCACGTCGGCGCCGCTGACGGTGCCTTCGATCACCGCGTCCTGGCCGGGCCGCAAATGGCCGATCGGTACGACGCGGGTGCGGTCCTGGTAGCGCAACGGCAGGTGGAACAGCAGGTCCTGGAGGGTTTCCAGGCCGACCTTGGCCAATTTCTCGGCCATGGCTTCACCAACACCCTTGAGTGTCGTGACCGGCACTTTCGACAGCTCAGTCATGACAGCGGCTTACTTGCCAGCGGGCGGCTTGGCCACGGAGCACAGGCGGATCGAGTCGGCGAGGATTTCGATGGCCTTGGGCCGTGGGAAACTGGCGCGCCAGGCGATGGCGACGGTACGGAACGGCACGGGCGGCGTCAGCGGACGGACTTCGATCACGCCGGGGGCATAATGGTGGCTGTCCACCGCCGACAGCGGCAGGATCGAGATGCCCAGGCCGGATGCGACCATGTGGCGAATGGTTTCCAGGGAGCTGGATTCCACCGTGGTGTGCTTGGCCCCTTCGCTGCCCTTGGTCAGGGTCGGGCAGGCTTCGAGCACCTGGTCGCGGAAGCAATGGCCTTCGCCGAGCAGCAGCAGGCTCTTGTCGTTGAGCAGGGCCGCGTCGATGGTTTTTTTCTGAGTCCAGGGGTGCTCTGCCGGCATCAGGACGTAGAAGGGTTCGTCGTAGAGCGGCAGGGTCAGGACGTCGGCTTCGTTGAACGGCAGGGCGATGATGATCGCGTCCAGCTCGCCGTTGCGCAGTTTGTCGCGCAGCACGTGGGTGAAGTTTTCTTCGATGTACAACGGCATCTGCGGGGCGACCCGGTGCAGTTGCGGAATCAGGTGCGGGAACAGGTATGGGCCGACGGTGTAGATCGCGCCGACTTTCAGCGGGGCGGTCAGTTGGTTCTTGCCAGCCTGGGCCAACTCACGGATGCCTTGGGCCTGTTCCAGGACCTTTTGTGCCTGGGCGACGATACCTTCACCCACCGGGGTCAGGCGCACGGCGCTTTTGCTGCGCTCGAAAATCAGCACACCGAGTTCGTCTTCAAGTTTTTTCACGCCCACCGACAGCGTCGGCTGGCTGACGTGGCAACGCTCGGCCGCATGGCCGAAATGCTGCTCTTGGGCGAGGGTCACGATGTAGCGTAATTCTGTGAGGGTCATGGCGAGCGTCCGTGAAGTTGCGAGCCAAGCATACCGGCTGCAATCGATAGACGCACGTTATCAGACTGGGGGCGCGGTGTGACACTGTCGAATGTTTGTGTGGCGAGGGGATAAATCCCCTCGCCACACAATAAGAAGACCCTGTTACAGGGGCTTGCAGATTTGCGATCAACGCCGGCGCTTGTCGATGGAATACACAAACGGTGCCGTCAGTTCGATGGTGCCGTTGGTCAGCAGCTCCGCCGGTGGCTTGGGCAGCGGTTGGGCGCGGCGGATCATTTCCAGGGTGGCCCGGTCCAGCAACTCCGTGCCGGAACTGCCCACCAATTCGAATGACAGCACGTTGCCGTCGGCATCCACCACGAAACGCAAGCGGTTGGTGCCTTCCTTATTCATTTGCTGGGCTCTGGGCGGGTACTTCTTGTACTTGCCCAAGTGCGCCAGCAGCGTGCCCTGCCAATTGGCCTTGGCGGCCGTTTGCGCAGGTGACGGGCCGGGCGCCGGTTGCGCGGATTTCTCGGTCGGTGCCTGGGTCGGCTGAGTGTCGCTCGGTTTCTGCTCCGACGGCTGTTCCTTCGGCGGCTCCGGCTTTTTCTCGACCACGGGCTTGGGTTTGGGCGGTTGAGGCTTGGGCTTGGGCTTGACCGGCTTGGGCACGGCGATTTCCGGCTTCGGCGCTTCGGCAAGCTTGGGCAGCGGCAGCTCTTCGACCGGCTCGGGCGGTTGCGGCGGTGTGACGACTTTTGGCGGTGCCGGCGGTGGCGGGGCTGGCACCGGCGCCAGTTCGACCATCATCGCCTGGGGTGGCAATTCGATGGGCGCGCGCGAGGTCCAGTTCAGCGCCAGGGCGATGGCGAGCGCATGCACGCCCAATACCACCACAAGGCTACCGCTGTAACGCGTCAGCTTTTGGCGCGTCGTGATCATTTCTTGGGCGCCGTCTCGAGTCCGACCAGACCGACCTTCAGGTAGCCGGCGCTTCGCAGGGCGTCCATCACGCTCATCAGGTCGCCGTAGTCCACGCCTTTATCGGCCTGGAAGAAGATCGTCGTGTCTTTCTTGCCCTGGGTCTTGGCGTCGAGGGTCGCACCGAGGGTGTCGGCCTTGACCTCGTCCTCACCCAGAAACAGGCGCTGGTCGGCCTTGACGCTGAGGAACACTGGTTTTTCCGGCCGCGGCGAAGGCTTGGCCGTCGACGCTGGCAGGTCGACCTTGATGTCCACGGTGGCCAGCGGGGCGGCCACCATGAAGATGATCAACAGCACCAGCATCACGTCGATGAACGGCGTGACGTTGATTTCGTGGTTCTCGGCCAGATCGTCGTCTGCGCCTTCTTTCAAATGCAGGCCCATGGCCGATTACCCCACTTTCACCATGTGCGGTTGCGAGCTGCGCTCGGACGGCAGGTGGTCGAGGTCACGGCTGACCAGCAGCAGGACTTCAGCCGACGCGTCGGAAACCTGGGCCTTGTAGCCGGCAATGGAGCGGGCGAAGACGTTGTAGATCACGACGGCTGGAATGGCCGCGACCAGGCCCAGTGCCGTTGCCAGCAGTGCTTCGGCGATGCCCGGAGCGACGACGGCGAGGTTGGTGGTCTGGGTCTTGGCGATGCCGATGAAGCTGTTCATGATGCCCCACACGGTGCCGAACAGGCCGACGAACGGTGCGGTGGAACCGATGGTGGCGAGCACGCCGGTGCCGCTGCTCATGTTGCGACCGCAGGCGGCAACCAGGCGCTCCAGGCGGAAACTCACACGTTCCTTGATGCCTTCTTTCTCGCGGCTGTTGGCCGACAGGCGCATCTCTTCGAGTGCGTCATGCACCAGCAGGTTGGCGAGGGTGCCTTCCTTCGCGGCGGTGGCGCTGGCTTCCTTGAGGGTGGCGGCTTTTTTCAGGGCGGCGATTTCACCGCGCAAGCGACGTTTGGCCCCCAGCAGCTCGAAGCCTTTGGCGATCCAGATGGTCCAGGTGATGATCGAGGCGATGGCCAGGCCGATCATCACGATTTTCACGATGATGTCGGCGTTCTTGTACATGCCCCAGGGCGACAGGTCGTGGGCCATGCCCAGCGAGTTGTCGGCTTCGAGCGCTTCAGGCGCCTGGGCCTCGACGGCTTGGGCCGGATCGGTGGCGACTGGCGTCGCAACGGGAGCGGCCGGGGCAACAGGCGCCTGGGTCGCTGCAGGTGCGGCGGCTGGCGTCGTGGCTGGGGACGTGGCGGGTGTCTGTGCATCAGCGAATGCGGCGGCAGGTGCCAGCAGCAGGCTGAACAGCAGGGCGGCTACCGTGCTCCAGGCACGAGGTCGGTTGGTTGGCGAAGCGGGGGATAGAGAGCGTTTCATGCTGGCCGGACCTGAGAAAAAAAGAAGGTTGATGTTCTTCCAGGCCTCGTGGGGCCGAGAACAAAAGTGGCAGGCATTATTGCAAGTAATTCTTGTTAACAAAAGTAATACAGTTACTTTTTTTGTCCCATGGCTAGCCGCTCGTCCCCCTCGGAGGCTAGTCTGCGGCTTTGCCAGAGGAGTTCTTGATGTCCGCGCCTTCTGTTTTGATCGCCGGCTGCGGTGATATCGGCGGCCGCCTGGCTCGTCAGTTATTGGCCGCACATTGGCAGGTCCATGGCCTGCGGCGTACGGTTTCGAGCCTGCCGGCCGGCGTCATCGGGGTGGCGGGGGATCTGTTCAGCGAGCAGTGCCCTGCCGATTGGCCCACCGGTTCGTTGGATTACTTGGTGTACAGCGCTGCGGCCACTGACCATGACGAAGCGGGCTATCGCACGGCTTATGTCGAAGGGCTGCAGCATGTGTTGAGCTGGTTGCAGCAGCACGGGCAGCGGCCCAAGCGCCTGCTGTTTGTGTCCAGCAGCAGTGTGTATGGGCAGCAAGCGGGGGAATGGGTCGATGAAACCTCACCCACCGTGGCCGGTGGTTACTCCGGCCGGCTGATGCTCGAAGCCGAACAAGTGGCCCTGGACAGTGGCATTCCCGCCAGCCGCGTGCGCCTGACCGGCATCTACGGCCCGGGTCGCGAGTGGCTGCTAAGCCAGGTGCGCCAGGGCTACAGCGTGGTGGAGGATCCGCCCCTGTATGCCAACCGCATCCATGCCGACGACGCGGCGGGCCTGCTGGCCTTTCTGCTGGAAGCCGATCGCCAGGGCAAGCCCTTGGAAGACTGCTACATCGGCGTCGACGACACGCCTGCCGCGCTGGCCGACGTGGTGGGCTGGTTGCGCGACTACCTGGGTGTCACCCAATGGGCCGAAAACGCCAGCGTCCGCCGCGCCGGCAGCAAACGCTGCAGCAACGCCCGGGCCAAGGCCCTGGGCTGGTCGCCGCGTTATCCGAGTTTTCGCGAGGGGTATGCGGCGATTCTGGAAGGGCGCTGCTGACTTCCAATCGCCTCAAAACACCTGTGGGAGCGAGCTTGCTCGCGATGAAGCCCTAACAGTCAACATCAAGGTTGGCTGTTACACCGCTATCGCGAGCAAGCTCGCTCCCACAGGGTGTTGTGCTATTGCTTTTCCAGCAGCCACTGCCGAGCACCCGGCGTGAACGAAGGCATTTCATCGGCCAATGCCGCATTCACGGTCTGGAAAATCTCCAGCTTCTTGCCGTCACGGGCAAAGATCCAGGTGTTGCCCTGGCCGTTCTGTTGCAGCCAGATGTTGTCGTTGCCGCCGCTCATCGAGGCGCAGTCGCCTGCCAGGCACAGGGCGTAACGGTCGGCGCCCGGCAGGCCGCTGACCTGGCCGTCGGGTTGGAATTGCACGGTGGCGCCCTGGCCGGGGCCGCTGGCGATGTTCCAGGTGCCGCCCAGGTAGGCGGCATACAGCGCGCGTTCGAAGCTGGCGCCGATAGGCGCGCCCTCCGGTACCTGAACTTTCGCACGGTCGAACACCTGCTGCGGCTCGTTCTCGGTGGCGGCCTGGCTCAACTGGTCGCCGTCGCGCTTGAGCTCGCTGGCGGAGCTGCCGTAGAAGTCGACTTTCCAGGTGCCGTCTTCTTCGCCCAGCAACTTGCCTTCGACGTTTTCAAAACCGTTGGTATAGCGCGCCTGGCCGGCTCGGGTGTTGATGTCCCATTCCAGGTTCGGGCCATAGCCTTGCAGCGCTTCGCGCAGCGGGCCGCCTTTGGCGGCAGCGTCGATGGCCGCCTGGTTGATCCAGGTGCCGCTGATGTCACGGTCGGCAGGGTCGCTGGCGCAACCGCCCAGAAAAAGGGCGAGCAGCGAGAAAGCAAGCGCTTTGCGCATGGTGGAATCCTTTCAAGACGAAAACGGCGCAGCGGGGGAGGCTGCGCCGACCTTATTACTCGATGACCAGAATGGCATCCATCTCAACCTGCGAGCCCTTTGGCAGGGCTGCCACGCCAATGGCGGCGCGGGCAGGGTAAGGCTGGTCGAAGTACTTGCCCATGATCTCGTTGACCTTGGCGAAGTGGCTCAGGTCGGTGAGGAAGATGTTCAGCTTGACGATGTCCTTGAAGGAACCACCGGCGGCCTCGGCCACGGCCTTGAGGTTTTCGAACACCTGCACGGTCTGGGCTTCGAAGCCTTCCACCAGCTCCATGGTCTTCGGGTCCAGCGGGATCTGGCCCGACATGTACACGGTGTTGCCGGCCTTGATCGCCTGGGAATAGGTGCCGATGGCGGCTGGGGCCTTGTCGCTGGTGATAACGGTCTTGGTCATTGATGACTCCTTGTAAGGAATGGGCTATTGAGGCGCTATGCGCGCATGCGGGTGATGCGGATAACGCCGGTCAGGGCGCGCAGTTTCTTGATCACGCGGGCCAGGTGCACACGGTCGTGCACGCTGACCACCAATTGGACGACGCTGATGCGGCCATCGCGCTCGTCCATGCTGATTTTTTCGATATTGCCGTCGGCGGCGTTGACGCTGCTGGCCAGCAGCGCGATCAGGCCGCGCTGGTGCTCCAGTTCGACCCGCAGCTCGACGTTGAATTCGCCGGTGACATCCTTGGCCCAGGAGAGCTGGATGCATTTTTCCGGGTTGTGGCGGATTTCGCTGATGTTGCGGCAGTTGTCCAGGTGCACCACCATCCCCTTGCCGGCGGACAGGTGGCCGACAATCGGGTCGCCCGGGATCGGCGTGCAACACTTGGCATAGCTGAGCACCAGGCCTTCGGTGCCGCGAATCGCCAGCGGTCCTTCGGGGCTTGGCAGTTGTTCGCCTTCGCCGAGCAGGCGGCGGGCGACGACATAGGCCATGCGGTTGCCCAGGCCGATGTCTTCGAGCAGGTCCTCGATCAATTCGAGGCGGTATTCGTGGAGCATCACCTGCACGCGCTCGCCCGGGATCTTGTCCAGGGAGCTGTCGAAGCCGTTCAGGACCTTGTTCAGCAGGCGTTCGCCGAGGCTGATGGATTCGGAGCGGCGTTGCAGTTTCAAGGCATGCCGGATGTGCGTACGGGCCTTGCCGGTGACCACGAAGTTGAGCCATGCCGGATTGGGCCGTGCGCCGGGGGCGCTGACGATTTCCACCGTGGAGCCGCTTTGCAGCGGCTCGGACAACGGTGCCAGGCGACGGTTGATCCGACACGCGATGCAACTGTTGCCGACGTCGGTGTGCACCGCGTAGGCAAAGTCCACGGCCGTGGAGCCTTTGGGCAGCTCCATGATCCGGCCTTTGGGGGTGAAGACATAGACCTCGTCCGGGAACAGGTCGATCTTCACGCTCTCGATGAACTCCAGGGAATTGCCAGCGCGCTGTTGCATTTCCAGCACACCCTTGACCCACTGCCGGGCGCGGGCGTGGGTGCTCTTGGGTTGTTCGTCACCGCTGGATTTGTAGAGCCAATGGGCGGCGATGCCGTTGTTGGCCATCTCTTCCATTTCGCGGGTGCGGATCTGGATTTCGATCGGGACGCCGTGCATGCCGAACAACGTGGTGTGCAGCGACTGGTAGCCGTTGGCCTTGGGGATCGCGATGTAATCCTTGAAGCGTCCTGGCAACGGTTTGTACAAATTATGTACAGCACCCAGCACGCGATAGCAGGTGTCGACCTTGTCGACGATGATCCGGAACGCGTAGACGTCCATGATCTCGTTGAAGGCCCGACGCTTGCCGCGCATTTTCTTGTAGATGCCGTAGAGGTGTTTCTGCCGCCCGCTGACTTCGCCTTCGATGCCGTCGATGGCCAGGCAGTGGCTCAGGGACTCTTCGATCTTGTTGACGATTTCCTTGCGGTTGCCCCGGGCGCGCTTGACGGCCTGGTTGATCCGCGCCGAACGCATCGGGTGCATGGCCTTGAAGCCGAGGTCTTCGAACTCGATGCGGATCGCGTGCATGCCCAGGCGATTGGCGATGGGGGCGTAGATTTCCAGGGTTTCCTTGGCGATGCGCCGGCGTTTTTCGCCGGACAGCACTTCCAGGGTGCGCATGTTGTGCAGGCGGTCGGCGAGCTTGACCAGGATCACGCGAATGTCGCGGGCCATGGCCATGGCCATTTTCTGGAAGTTCTCGGCCTGGGCCTCGGCCTTGGTCTCGAAGTTCATTTGGGTCAGCTTGCTGACCCCGTCGACCAGTTCGGCCACGGTTTCGCCGAACTGCGCTTGCAGCGCTTCCTTGGCAATGCCGGTGTCTTCGATCACGTCATGCAGCATCGCTGCCATCAGGCTCTGATGGTCCATGTGCATGTCGGCAAGAATATTCGCCACGGCAAGCGGGTGCGTGACATACGCCTCGCCGCTGCGGCGGCGTTGGCCGTCGTGGGCTTGTTCGGCGTAGAAATAGGCTCGGCGGACCAGATTGACCTGGTCCGTGCCGAGGTAGGCCGATAAGCGATCGGCGAGGGCGTCTATGCTCGGCATGATGATGACTCCTGCCGTTTGCTGTGACCCCGCGCCGTGCTACGTCGACCAGGCATAGGCTTAGACCGCCTCGTTGGACTCGTCCTCGAACGCTGCGAACAGCGGTTCGTCCTCGACGATTTCAGCGTTGGCGATGAACTCGTAGCTCATCAGGCCCTCGGCGATTTCACGCAGCGCTACCACGGTAGGCTTGTCGTTTTCCCACTGGACCAATGGCTCTTTGCCGCCGGTGGCCAGTTGACGGGCACGCTTGGTAGAGAGCATGACCAGCTCAAAGCGGTTTTCCACGTGTTCTAGGCAGTCTTCAACGGTTACGCGGGCCATGGTATTCCTCGGAGCGAATGCAATATGCGCGCTGCCCGGTTGGGCGAGCGGACTCGACAGTTTAAAAAAACACCAGCGTTTAGGGAAGCGCTGATTTTTTAACCAAACCCCTCGGCGCGCTGCGAATACCAATGTAAAGCCGTCGCAGCGGTTTTGGGAAGGGCTGTTCAGCCCAGCAATTCGGCCAATAATTTACCGAAACGTTGCTGCTGGCGTTTCTGCTGCAGCTGGCTGGCGCGGAAAATCGCCTTCAGATCGTCCAGCGCGTGGGCGAAATCGTCGTTGATGATCAGGTAATCGTAGTCGACGTAGTGGCTCATTTCGCTGACCGCTTCACGCATCCGGCCTTCGATGATTTCGTCGCTGTCCTGGCCACGGTTGGTCAGGCGCTGGCGCAACGCCTGCTGGCTCGGCGGCAGGATGAAGATCGAACGGGCCTGGGGCATCAGCTTGCGCACCTGCTCGGCGCCTTGCCAGTCGATTTCCAGGATCAGGTCATGGCCTTCGTCGAGGGTCTGCTGCAGATAGCTTTGCGAGGTACCGTAGAGGTTGCCGAAGACTTCGGCGCGCTCCAGGAAGTCGCCATGTTCGGCCATCTTCACGAATTCTTCGCGGTCGACGAAGTGATAGTTCACGCCGTTCACTTCGCCCGGGCGCATGGCGCGGGTGGTGTGCGAGACCGAGACGCGGATCTGCGGCTCGGCGTCGATCAGGGCCTTGACCAGGCTGGTCTTGCCGGCGCCCGAGGGCGCGGAAATGATGTAGAGAGTGCCGGTGCTGTGGGTCATGTCGGGTTAGCCTTACTCAATGTTCTGCACTTGTTCGCGCATTTGTTCGATCAACACCTTGAGGTTGACCGCCGCCTGGGTGCTGCGCGGGTCGAAGGCTTTGGAGCCCAGTGTATTGGCTTCGCGGTTGAGCTCCTGCATCAGGAAGTCCAGGCGGCGACCGGCCGCACCGCCGGACTTGAGCACCCGGCGGACTTCGATGATGTGGGTGCTCAGGCGATCCAGTTCTTCGGCCACGTCGCTCTTTTGCGCGAGCATGACCATTTCCTGTTCCAGCCGTTGCGGGTCCAGCTCGGCCTTCATGTCGGCGAAGCGGTCGAGGACTTTCTGGCGCTGGGTGGCGAGCATTTGCGGGACCAGCTCACGCAGGGTGCTGACGTCTTCTTCGATGGAGGTCAGGCGCTCGTTGATCAGCCGGGCCAGCTCCGCGCCTTCACGCTCGCGACCGGCCTTGAGTTCTTGCAAGCCTTGGTTGAACAGCGCCAGCGCCTCGGCGTTCAGTGCTTGCGGGTCGCTCGCGTCACCCACCAGCACGCCGGGCCAGGCCAGGACTTCCAGCGGGTTCAGGGCGGCGGGGTTCTTGATCAGACTGGCGACGGTTTCGGCGGCGGCGACCAATTGCGCAGCGCGCTCGCGGTCCACTTGCAGGGCTTTGCCGGTGTTTTCTTCGGTGAAACGCAGGGTGCATTCCAGCTTGCCCCGGGACAGGCCCTGGCGCAGGGCTTCGCGCACGCCGCCTTCCAGGTCGCGGAAGGACTCGGGCAGGCGCAGGTGCGGTTCCAGGTAACGGCTATTGACCGAGCGCAGTTCCCAGCTCAGCGTGCCTTGGGCCCCGGCTTTTTCGACGCGGGCGAAGGCGGTCATGCTGTGCACCATGGAGGTTCCTCGCAATGCAGGCCGGCACGACGGTGGTCGTGGGCCTGGGATCTGTAGATAAAAGCCCGAGGGCAGCAAAGGCGCAGGATTGTAGCGCAGTGGGGCGCAAGCGCCCAAACAGCTCCGGTAACAAAGCGCCGCAGCCCGTCGGCCGGGGCTTTGAGGGTGCTCACCCGCGCCAGCTTTTTAGCGCTGCGCGACGTTTTAACTGCCCTCTGACGGTTCACGGCTCTATAATGCCAGGCAGTTTTCCGTCCTCTGTACAGGTGTTCCCTATGAAACGTCCAAGTGGTCGCGCTGCCGATCAGCTTCGCTCGATCCGCATTACCCGCAACTACACCAAACACGCCGAGGGATCTGTACTGGTCGAGTTCGGTGATACCAAGGTCATCTGCACCGTCAGCGTTGAAAACGGCGTGCCACGGTTCCTCAAGGGCCAGGGCCAGGGCTGGCTGACCGCTGAATACGGCATGCTGCCGCGCGCCACCGGTGAGCGGAACCAGCGTGAGGCCAGCCGTGGCAAGCAGGGCGGTCGTACCCTGGAAATCCAACGGCTGATCGGTCGTTCGCTGCGCGCTGCGCTGGACATGTCCAAGCTGGGCGACGTGACGCTGTATGTCGATTGCGACGTGATCCAGGCCGATGGCGGCACCCGTACGGCCTCCATCACCGGGGCCATGGTTGCGCTGGTCGATGCCTTGAAAGTGATCAAGAAGCGCGGCGGCCTCAAGGGCGGCGACCCGCTCAAGCAAATGATCGCCGCTGTGTCCGTGGGCATGTACCAAGGCGAGCCGGTGCTGGATCTGGACTACCTCGAAGACTCTGCCGCCGAGACCGACCTGAACGTAGTCATGACCAGCGCCGGCGGTTTCATCGAAGTCCAGGGTACCGCCGAAGGCGCGCCGTTCCAGCCGGAAGATTTGAACGCTATGCTGGAGTTGGCGAAGAAAGGCATGAACGAGATCTTCGAATTGCAAAAGGCCGCGTTGGCCGACTGATCGATTCCCGCTTCAAGACAACAAGGAGAGCGTCATGAGTGATGAGCAAATCCTGCTGCCCCAGCCGAGCAAAGAGGCGCGTCAATGGGCGATGTTTTGTCACCTGTCCGCCTTGTTGGGGATCTGGATTCCGTTTGGCACGCTGATCGGGCCGTTGGTGCTTTGGCAGCTCAAGCGTGAATCCGACCCGTTCATCGATGCCCAGGGCAAGGAAGCGCTGAACTTCCAGATCACCGTGGCGATTGCTTCGGCCATCTGCCTGCTGCTGATGATCGTGGTGATTGGCTTCTTCCTGTTCGGCCTGGTGGCCATTGGTGCTCTGGTGCTGACCATCATTGGCGGCGTGAAGGCGAATGAAGGGCAGCCGTATCGGTATCCGTTTACCTGGCGGTTGGTCAAATAACGATCAGCTGGCGCCTTTCCCTGTGGGAGCGAGCTTGCTCGCGATGGCGATGTGTCATTCAGCATTGATGTTGACTGATTCACCGTCATCGCGAGCAAGCTCGCTCCCACAGTTGATTTTCAGTGGCCACAAAAAAACCGACATCTCTGTCGGTTTTTTTGTGGCTGCGAAACGACACTCAGATCGTCAGCGTCCAGTCGTAATCCACGATCAACGGCGCATGCTGCGAGAACCGTGGCTGGCGCGGCAGGCGGGCGCTGCGTACGAAGCGGCGCAGGCCGGGCGTCAGTAGCTGATAATCAAAACGCCAGCCGAGGTTGAGCATCTCGGCCTGTTCATTGTCTGGCCACCAACTGTACTGATCGCCCTCACGACTGACTTCGCGCAGGGCATCGACATAACCCATGTTGCCAATGATCTCGTCCATCCAGGCCCGTTCCGGCGCCAGGAAACCCGGGGATTGTTGGCTGTCGCGCCAGTTCTTGATATCCAGCTTCTGTTGCGCCACGTACAGCGAGCCACAATAAATGTACTCGCGACGTTTGCGTCGCTGTTTATCCAGATAACGGGCGAAGTCGTCCATTAACTTGAATTTCTGATTCAAATCTTCATCGCCGTTCTGCCCCGAAGGGAGCAGTAAGGTCGCGATGCTGACCTTGTCGAAATCGGCTTGCAGGTAGCGCCCGTAGCGGTCCGCCGTCTCGAAACCGAGACCGTTGATGACAGCCTTCGGTTGCAGCCGCGAGTACAAAGCCACGCCACCCTGGGCGGGGACTTCGGCATCGCAGGCGTAAAGGAAGTAACCATCCAGTTGGAAGGCTGCATCGTCCAGTTCAAAGGCGGAGGCGCGGGTGTCCTGCAGGCAGATGACGTCGGCATTCTGTGCTTGCAGCCAACTGAGCAAACCACGCTCCACTGCAGCCTGAATACCATTGACGTTCACACTGATGATCCGCATAAATGGCCCCAAAAATCACGTGCGTGTATGATACACGGCGTGTACCTATTTAGCTAAATCCGTGGTATTTGGGGCTTTTTTCATGCAGGCGTATCAGCGCGATTTCATTCGTTTTGCCATCGATCGCGGCGTTTTGCGCTTCGGTGAGTTCACCCTCAAGTCCGGTCGCACCAGCCCGTACTTCTTCAATGCGGGCCTGTTCAACAGCGGAACCGCCCTGGCGCAGTTGGGGCGGTTCTACGCGGCAGCCATCGTCGAGAGCGGCATTCCGTTCGACGTGCTGTTCGGCCCGGCCTACAAAGGCATCCCGCTGGCCGCCACCACTGCGGTCGCCTTGGCCGAGCACCACGACCGCGACCTGCCCTGGTGCTTCAACCGCAAGGAAGCCAAGGCCCACGGCGAAGGCGGCAGCCTGGTCGGCGCGCCGCTGACCGGCGATGTATTGATCATCGACGACGTGATCACCGCCGGCACCGCCATTCGCGAAGTGATGCAGATCATCGCTTCCCAGGAAGGCGCCAAGGCAGCCGGCGTGCTGATCGCCCTGAACCGTCAGGAGCGCGGCAACGGTGAGTTGTCGGCGATCCAGGAAGTGGAGCGCGACTTTGGCATTCCGGTGATCAGCATCGTGTCGCTGAACCAGGTGCTGGAGTTTTTGGCCGACGACCCGCAGCTCAAGCAGCATTTGCCGGCGGTTGAGGCTTATCGCGCGCAGTTTGGCGTTTGATTGGCTTGCGCTAAACCCCTGTGGGAGCGGGCTTGCTAGCGAATGCGGCGGCACATCCGACATTGTGTTTGTCTGACCCACCGCTTTCGCGAGCAAGCCCGCTCCCACATAAGTCTGCCTTCACTAGTAATCAGTGCCAAAAAAGACCCCGCTCAACCAGGTTGAGCGGGGTCTTTTTTTACCGGTATCGCTTAAGGACGCTTGCGATTACTGATCAACGTACCCACACCCGTATCGGTGAAGATCTCCAGCAGAATCGCGTTCGGTACCCGGCCGTCGATGATCAGCGAGCTGCCGACGCCGCCCTGTACCGCTTCCAGCGCGCAACGAATCTTCGGCAGCATGCCGCCGTAGATGGTGCCATCGGCGATCAGGTCGTCGACCTGCTGGGTCGACAACCCGGTCAGGACCTTGCCGGTCTTGTCCATCAGACCGGCGATGTTGGTCAGCAGCATCAGCTTTTCAGCTTTCAGTGCTTCGGCCACCTTGCCGGCCACCAGGTCGGCGTTGATGTTGTACGACTCGCCGTTGGCGCCCACGCCGATGGGCGCGATCACCGGGATGAAGTCGCCCTTGACCAGCAGGTTCAGCAGGTCGGTGTTGATGCCGACCACTTCGCCCACATGACCGATGTCGATGATTTCCGGCTGGGTCATCTCCGGCGTCTGGCGGGTGACGGTGAGTTTCTTCGCCCGGATCAGCTCGGCGTCCTTGCCCGTCAGGCCAATGGCGCTGCCGCCATGGCGGTTGATCAGGTTGACGATGTCCTTGTTGACCTGGCCGCCGAGGACCATTTCCACCACATCCATGGTCTGCGCGTCAGTCACGCGCATGCCATCGATGAAGTGACTCTCGATCGAAAGGCGCTTGAGCAGGTCGCCGATTTGCGGACCGCCGCCGTGGACCACCACCGGGTTGATGCCCACGGCCTTCATCAGCACGATGTCGCGGGCGAAGCCGGTTTTCAGCTCCTCGCTTTCCATCGCGTTGCCGCCGTATTTGATCACCAGGGTCTTGCCGACGTAGCGTCGGATATAAGGCAACGCTTCGGACAGGACCTTGGCGGTGTTGGCGGCGGCTTCGCGTTCGAGGGTCATTCAGGGCTCCGGTAGTGCTTCAAAAAATCAAAACGGTAGTTGGAGATCGGGTGCAACACGTTTGAGTTGGGTGTGGAACACGTCCTTGATGCGCTGCAGTTCGGCTTCGTTGTCGGCCTCGAAACGCAGCACCAGCACCGGCGTGGTATTGGACGCGCGGACCAGGCCCCAGCCTTGTGGGTAGTCGACCCGTACACCGTCGATGGTGGTCAGTTCGGCGCCTTCGCCCCACTGGGCGTCGTGCAGTGCATCAATGATGCTGAATTTGCTCTCTTCGGTCACATGGATATTGATTTCCGGCGTAGAAATATCGTTCGGGAAGGTTGCGAACAGTTCTTCGGCCGTGGATTTTTCCTTGCTGAGGATCTCCAGCAGGCGCGCGGCGCTGTAGATACCGTCGTCGAAACCGAACCAGCGCTCCTTGAAGAAGATGTGGCCACTCATTTCACCGGCCAGCAGGGCGCCGCTCTGTTTCATTTTTTTCTTGATCAACGAATGACCGGTTTTCCACATCAGCGGGCGACCGCCATATTCCTTGATCAGCGGGACCAGGCGACGGGTGCACTTAACGTCGAAGATGATTTCGGCATTCGGATTGCGCGCCACCACGTCACGAGCGAACAGCATCAACAGGCGGTCGGGGAACACCACGCTGCCGGTATTGGTCACCACGCCGACGCGGTCGCCGTCGCCGTCGAAGGCTAGGCCCAGGTCGGCGTTGGTTTCCTTGACCTTGGCGATCAGGTCTTGCAGGTTTTCCAGTTTGCCCGGGTCCGGGTGGTGGTTGGGGAAGTTGCCGTCCACGTCGCAGAACAGTGGGATGACTTCGCAGTTCAGGGCTTCGATCAGTTGCGGAGCGATCACGCCGGCCGCGCCGTTGCCGCAGTCGACCACCACTTTCAGGCGTCGGGCGAGCTTCACATCCTTGACGATCTCGTCGTTGTAGCGCTCGAGGATGTCGACCTTGGTCACGCTGCCCTGACCGCTGCTCAGGTCATTGGTCTTGAGGCGGGTGTGCAGGGCCTGGATCTGCTCGTTGGCGAGGGTGTCGCCTGCGATGACGATCTTGAAGCCGTTGTAGTTCGACGGGTTGTGGCTGCCGGTGAGCATGACCCCGGATTTGCCGGCCAGCACGTTGGCGGCGTAGTACAGCGCTGGCGTCGGAACCAGGCCCACGTCGCTGACGTGGCAGCCGCTGTCGGCGACGCCTTTGATCAATTGTTCGACCAGCTCGGGGCCGGACAAGCGGCCGTCGCGACCGACGCACACGTTCGGTTCACCCTGGGCCAGGCTTTGGGAGCCAATGGCGCGACCGATCCAGTAGGCGGTTTCGGCGGTGAGGGTTTCCGGTACCACACCACGGATGTCGTAGGCGCGGAAGATGCTATCAGGGAAGATCGGGGCGATTGCGGCTGGGGTGTTCATGGGCGGGGCGCTCTATCAGGAAAGTGACTGGACAGGCCGACACTGGGCGTCGGCAGGCTCAAGCTGAAGGGTATGACGGCGTTTTTGACAGAGAGTTCGTGGTGGGAAATTGCCATGAGACAGCGTTACCCCGACCTTCCTCGCCTAATACGTTGATTCCGGATGGGAAACCTAGCAGAAAGCCATTGCGCATTTTTTGTCCTGAAACAGAAGCTTAATAAACGGGCCGGGCAGGACGCCCGGCCTGGAACCCCACGGTCAATGGCTGCCGGAATGCCCGAAACCACCGGCGCCGCGCTGGCTCTTGTCGAATTCCTCGACCAGTTCGAAGTGGGCCTGGACCACCGGCACCAGTACCAACTGCGCGATGCGCTCGCCCACGGCAATGTTGAAGGCCGTTTGGCCGCGGTTCCAGCACGACACCATCAATTCGCCCTGGTAGTCGGAATCGATCAGGCCCACCAGGTTGCCCAGCACGATGCCGTGCTTGTGGCCCAAGCCCGAGCGCGGCAGGATCAGCGCGGCTAGGCCCGGGTCGCCGATATACACCGACAGACCGGTAGGAATCAGCAGGGTCTGGCCTGGTTCCAGAATCGTGTCCTGCTTGAGCATCGCCCGCAGGTCGAGGCCGGCGGAGCCCGGTGTGGCGTATTGCGGCAGCGGGAATTCGCTACCGATGCGTGGGTCGAGGATCTTGGCTTGTAGGGCGTGCATGACATTAAACCTGGTTCAGACGTTCGGCGATAAAAGTGATCAGCTGACGGGCAATCTTGCTCTTGCTGGTCTGGGCGAAAAGCGTGGCGTGCAACTGGCGGTCGATCACGCTGCAGGCGTTTTCTTCGCTGTTGAAGCCGATGCTCGGATTGGCGACGTCGTTGGCGACGATCAAGTCCAGATTCTTGTCCTTGAGTTTGCGCGCGGCGTAATCGAGCAGGTGTTCGGTCTCGGCGGCGAAGCCGACACTGAACGGACGGTCGGGGCGGGTGGCGATGCTGGCCAGGATGTCGGGGTTGCGCACCATTTGCAGTAGCAGGCCGTCACCGCTTGTAGGGTCTTTCTTCAATTTTTGCGGGGCAACAACTTCGGGGCGGTAGTCCGCTACCGCCGCCGAGGCGATGAATAGGTCGCAGGGGATGGCGGCTTCGCAGGCCGCGAGCATGTCCCGGGCGCTGACCACGTCGATGCGGGTGACCCGATCCGGGGTCGGCAGGTGCACGGGGCCGGTGATCAGCGTCACCCGGGCGCCAGCTTCCACCGCCGCTTCGGCCAGGGCGAAACCCATTTTCCCGGAGCTGTGGTTGGTGATGTAGCGCACCGGGTCGATGTTTTCCTGGGTCGGCCCGGCGGTGATCAGCACGTGCTTGCCTGTCAGGGCCTGACGCTGGAAGCAGTCGGCAGCGCACTGGGCCAAGTCCGTGGCTTCGAGCATGCGCCCCATGCCGACATCGCCGCAGGCCTGGCTGCCGGAGGCTGGGCCGAAGACTTTCAGGGCGCGGCTCTCCAGCAATTGCAGGTTGGCCTGGGTGGCTGGGTCGCGCCACATGGCCTGGTTCATGGCCGGTGCGACGGCGACCACGGCGTCGGTGGCGAGCACCAGGGTGGTCAGCAAATCATCGGCAATACCCTGGGCCAGGCGGGCGATCAGGTCAGCCGTGGCCGGGGCGATCAGCACCAGGTCGGCCCATTTGGCCAGTTCGATATGGCCCATGGCGGCTTCGGCCGCCGGGTCGAGCAAGTCCAGGTGGACCGGGTGCCCGGACAGGGCTTGCATGGTCAGAGGGGTAATGAACTCGCTGCCGCCACGGGTCATGACGACCCGTACTTCCGCGCCTTGGTCGATGAGTCGGCGAACCAGCTCGGCGCTCTTGTAGGCGGCAATGCCGCCGCCGACGCCCAGAACGATGCGTTTCCGATACAGCCGCTGCATAGGCCTGCCTTTCGATTTCAGTGGTCAGTGCAAGGCGAACCCCTTGGCAGCAGTTGCCAGGGTGCAAATCGCCTGCAAAAAAGATGGGCTACGATATCACAGCGACCGCTACGGAACAGCGGCGCCCACAATCAGGGAGATGCCATGAGTATTCGCGATTGGCCTGCGGCCGAGCGGCCGCGGGAGAGGTTACTGGCGCTGGGGGCGGGGAGTCTTTCGGACGCCGAACTGCTGGCGATTTTTTTACGAACCGGCGTGTCCGGCAAAAGCGCGGTGGATCTGGCGCGACAACTGTTGATTCAATTTGGCAGCCTGCGCGCGCTGCTTGAAGCGGATCAGATCACATTCAGTAATCAAGTGGGGCTCGGGCCGGCGAAGTTTGCCCAACTGCAGGCGGCTCAGGAAATGAGTCGGCGGCATTTGGCTGAGCGGGCGCGGGAAAAGACCATGCTGGAAAGCCCGTTCGCGGTTCGTGAATACCTGAAGTCCATGTTGCGTCACGAACCCCACGAGGTGTTCGGTTGCCTGTTTCTCAACTCCAAGCATCAGGTACTGACCTTCGAGGCGCTGTTCCGCGGTTCTATCGACAGCGCCAGTGTCCATCCCCGGCAGGTGGTCAAGCGCGCGCTGGCCCACAACGCCGCTGCGTTGATCCTGTGCCACAACCATCCTTCCGGCAACACCGAGCCCAGCCAGGCCGACCGGGTGCTCACCGAGCGGCTCCAAGAGGCCCTGGAGCTGATCGACGTGCGGGTACTGGACCATTTCATTGTTGGCGATGGCGAGCCGCTGTCGATGGCGGAGTATGGCTGGATGTAGGCGCGATCTGACGATACGAGGTTTTTTGTGGGAGCGAGCTTGCACGCGATAGCGGTCGGTCAGTCAACATCGATGTTAACGCGCCGCCATCGCGAGCAAGCTCGCTCCCACAGGGTTTGCTGTGGCGGGGTTACTTGAGGCTGACCTTGGAGTAATCCTGCCGCCCAAAAGGGCTCACCGCATAACCCTGCACATCCTTGCGGGTCAGCGCGAAGGCGGTAGGGTGCGCCAGGGGCAGCCACAGCGCCTGCTGCTGGATCTGTGCCTGGGCCTGCTCGTAGAGCTTGGCACGCACGCCTTGTTCGCTGGTGGTTTTGCCGGCGCTGATCAGTTTGTCCAGATCCGGGTTGCAGTAGCGGGCGAAGTTGGTGCCGGACTTGAGCGCCGCGCAGGAAAACTGCGGTGTGAGGAAGTTGTCCGGGTCGCCGTTGTCGCCGGCCCAGCCCATGAACAGCAGGTCATGTTCGCCGGCCTTGGCGCGGCGGATCAGTTCGCCCCATTCGATCACGCGGATTTCCGCCTGGATGCCGACCTGCGCCAGGTCGGATTGCAGCAGCTGGGCGCCAACGCTGGGGTTGGGGTTGAGCAGGCTGCCGGAAGGGCGGGTCCAGATGGTGGTCTGGAAGCCTTCCTTCAAGCCGGCCTTGGCCAGCAGATCGCGGGCCTTCGCCGGGTCGTGGGCGTAGCCGGGCAGGCTTTTGGCATAGCTCCAGGTGTTGGGCGGGTAGGGGCCGTTGGCGGCTTCGGCGGTGCCTTCGAAGACGGTCTTGAGGTAGCTGGCTTTGTCGAAGGCCAGATTGATGGCTTGTCGCACCTCTGGCTTGTCCAGTGGCGGATGCTGGCTGTTGATCGCCACGAACGCGGTCATGAAGGCCTCGGTCTGGGCCACGCTCAAGGTCGATTCCTGGCGGGCGGCCTGCACGTCCAGCGGCTTGGGCGACAGGGCGATCTGGCATTCGTTGCGGCGCAGTTTCTGCAGGCGCACATTCGCATCGGGCGTGATGGCGAAGACCAGCGGGTCCACTTTGGGCTTGCCGCCGAAATAGGCGTCGTTGGCCTTGTAGCGGATCGAGGCGTCCTTCTGGAACCGGCTGAAGATGAACGGGCCGGTGCCGATCGGCTGGTTATTGAGTTTTTCCAGCGTGCCGGCCTGCATCAGTTGATCGGCGTATTCGGCCGAATAGATGGAGGCAAAGCCCATGCTCAACGTTGCCAGGAAGGTCGAGTCGGCGTGATCGAGGGTGAAACGCACGGTCAGCGGGTCCAGGGCGTCGATTTTCTTGATCAGCGCCGGCAATTGCATGGACTGGGCGTGGGGAAAACCGCTTTGCGCAACCTTGTGCCACGGGTTCGCTGGGTCGAGCATGCGCTCGAAGCTGAATTTCACGTCCTCGGCGGTCAGGTCGCGGCGCGGCGTGAAGTAATCGGTGTGATGGAATTTGACCTGTGGCCGCAGCTTGAACACGTAGGTCAGGCCATCGGTAGAGACTTCCCAGCGCTCGGCCAGGCTGGGGACCACTTTGCCGCTGGCGGTATCGAAATCCACCAGGCGGTTCATCAGCACGTCGGCGGAAGCGTTGGTGGTAGTCAGGGAGTTGTACTGGACGACATCGAACCCTTCCGGGCTGGCTTCGGTGCAGACGCTCAGGGCGGCGGCCCAGGCCTGCGGGGTGATCAGCAGAGGGGCGAGCAACAACGGTAGGGCAGCGAGGCGCATGGTCGGTTTCCTGTGCAAGTCGAAGGCCCATCTGCGAGTGCAGTCTGGAAAAGGCCTACCCTAGTGGGCTCGCTGCCAAATGACTATCCCCTTTTTGCATTTTCCGGCACTCTGCGGCGACGGTATGGGGGGCCGAAACCTGGCGCACGTGAAAAAAACCTGTATGCAGCGACGAGCGGTCAGGGGCCGTGCCAGCCTCTGCCCCAGCCGTCCGGGGCGGTGAGCCGAGGTTTCTCCAGGAAGACAAATCACATCGACTGTTGTTGCTCTGTGGTCTTTCTGGTATAAAGCAGCGCTCTTTTCTAGGGGCCCGGTTCCTTCACTGTAGGTGTAGCCGGTAAGACCCTTAAAGAAACGCGGCGCCTGGCGCCAAATGACTGAGAGATTAAGCGGCCAACCCATGCCGGGTTGGGCATGTGGTTTTAGAGGGCTGAGGCATGTCGAGAGTCTGTCAAGTTACCGGTAAGGGTCCGGTGACTGGGAATAACATTTCCCACGCAAACAACAAAACCCGTCGTCGTTTCCTGCCGAACCTGCAGCATCACCGCTTCTGGGTTGAAGAAGAGAAACGTTTTGTGCGTCTGCGCGTATCTGCCAAGGGCATGCGTATCATCGACAAGCGTGGCATCAGTGTCGTGCTGGCCGAACTTCGTCGCGATGGCAAGGTTTAAGGGAGCTAATCATGCGTGAATTGATTCGTTTGATCTCGAGCGCCGGTACTGGTCACTTCTACACTACCGACAAGAACAAGCGTACTACCCCGGACAAAATCGAGATCAAGAAATATGATCCGGTTGTTCGCAAGCACGTGATCTACAAGGAAGGCAAAATCAAGTAATTGATTTTTCCCTCTTACGAAAAAGGCCCATATCGCGAGATACGGGCCTTTTTTGTTGCATTTGGGGTTTGTGGATCAACCGCATTTAATGCCGACGATAATCCCGTCGGCATCAGTTACAAGATTGATGCGTCGCGGGCTCCGATCGTAGGTTATAGGGTGCCTTGGGCCTGCGGGGCGAACCTGGGCCCCGTTAGCCAGGGCGCGAACCTCTTCACGCAGCTCAGGGGTATATTTTTGGCCAATGGTGTACTGGGCGATAGCGATATCGCACTGATCGAGGGGCATCGGCACCACAACGGTGTCGTTTTTATTAGGCATTTTTAGCTTCCTTGCTGAGATTTAAAAAGTTAAGGCACTCACCGGTCGGGTTGGTCGCGCATCCTGCGCGTCCCCTGCGACGATAATTTGTGCGTACCTGCGACAGGTTTTAATCGTCACCGCGGCCATTGACCAATGATTAAATGTCACTGTCTTTACGGTTTGGCTATGGCCCCCTCAAACACCACATAGATCTTGCGGCACGGTTCCAGCACTTCCCAGGTGCCCTTGAACCCGGCCGGAATCACGAAGCGGTCGCCGGCTCGCAGGGTCTTGGCGTTGCCATCGTTGTCCCGCAGTACGGAAACGCCCTGGACGATCTCGCAGTATTCATGCTCGGTGTAATTGACTGTCCATTGGCCGACCGCGCCTTCCCATACGCCCGCGTTCATTTGCCCACAGGGGCTGCTGTAGTGGTTGAACACGGTTTGCTCGGGATCGCCCTTGAACACCTTGGCCGGGTCCGGGCGATAACGTTCGGCGGTGGTATTGGTCTGGCTGAAGTCGACGATGTCCTGAATGCTCATGCGGTTGATCCCCAGTGATCGCTTGGAAGGCCTCGAGTCTATGTTTATTAAAACGAACATCGCAAGGCCGTTTGCCACTGTTGTGTCAAATATATTGAAACATGACCGGCCGCTGGTTTAGGGTGGCGGGTGCCCTATGCCGAAACAGCGCCGAAAACAGGCTGGCCGGGCAGAATTCTTTTGAGCGCTGCGCATTGCGCGGCGTTCGTACTCAATAAGAGGAGGACACACGCATGACCACCCTGACTCGTACCGATTGGGAACAACGCGCCCGCGACCTGAAGATCGAAGGCCGCGCCTTCATCAACGGCGAGTACACCGATGCGGTGTCCGGCGAAACGTTCGAATGCCTCAGCCCGGTCGATGGCCGCCTGCTGGGCAAGATCGCCAGCTGCGACGTGGCCGACGCCCAGCGTGCCGTCGAAAATGCCCGCGCCACCTTCAACTCCGGCGTCTGGTCGCGCCTGGCGCCTAGCAAGCGCAAGACCACCATGATCCGTTTCGCCGGCTTGCTCAAGCAGCATGCCGAAGAACTGGCCCTGCTTGAAACCCTGGACATGGGCAAGCCGATCAGTGATTCGCTGAACATCGACGTACCCGGCGCGGCCCAGGCCTTGAGCTGGAGCGGTGAAGCCATCGACAAGCTCTACGACGAAGTGGCGGCCACCCCGCACGATCAACTGGGCTTGGTGACCCGCGAGCCGGTGGGTGTCGTGGGGGCAATCGTGCCCTGGAACTTCCCGTTGATGATGGCCTGCTGGAAGCTCGGCCCGGCGCTGTCCACCGGTAACTCGGTGGTGCTCAAGCCGTCGGAAAAGTCCCCGTTGACCGCCATCCGTATCGCTGCGCTGGCGATCGAGGCCGGCATTCCGAAAGGCGTGCTGAACGTGTTGCCAGGCTACGGCCACACCGTCGGCAAGGCCCTGGCCCTGCATATGGACGTCGATACGCTGGTGTTCACCGGTTCCACCAAGATCGCCAAGCAACTGATGATCTATTCCGGCGAATCCAACATGAAGCGCATCTGGCTGGAAGCCGGCGGCAAGAGCCCGAATATCGTGTTCGCCGATGCCCCGGACCTGCAAGCCGCCGCCGAATCCGCTGCCAGCGCCATCGCCTTCAACCAGGGCGAAGTCTGCACCGCCGGCTCGCGGCTGTTGGTGGAACGCTCCATCAAGGACACGTTCCTGCCGCTGGTGATCGAAGCGCTCAAGGGCTGGAAGCCGGGCAATCCCCTGGACCCGGCCACCAACGTCGGCGCCCTGGTCGATACCCAGCAGATGAACACCGTGCTGTCCTACATCGAGGCTGGCCATAGCGACGGCGCCAAACTGGTGGCCGGTGGCAAGCGCATCCTTGAGGAAACCGGCGGCACGTATGTCGAGCCGACGATTTTTGACGGTGTGAGCAACGCCATGAAAATCGCCCAGGAAGAGATCTTCGGCCCGGTGTTGTCGGTCATCGCCTTCGACACCGCCGAGCAGGCCATCGAGATCGCCAACGACACGCCGTATGGCTTGGCCGCAGCGGTATGGACCAAGGACATCTCCAAGGCTCACCTGACCGCCAAGGCCCTGCGTGCCGGCAGCGTATGGGTCAACCAGTACGACGGCGGCGACATGACCGCACCGTTCGGCGGCTTCAAGCAGTCGGGCAACGGTCGCGACAAGTCGCTGCATGCGTTCGACAAATACACCGAGCTGAAGTCGACCTGGATCAAGCTCTGACAGTGATGGCCCCGGACTCTGTCCGGGGCGTCATGCAGCGCTGATTCCCAATGTGGGAGCGAGCTTGCTCGCGATAGCGGTACGACAGTCGACGACGTTGTTGAATGTTACGCCGCTTTCGCGAGCAAGCTCGCTCCCATATTGTTCGGGGATGGGCGGAGACTGGCGGTCAATAAAAGTCCCCTGTGGGAGCGAGCTTGCTCGCGAAAGCGGCATGACAGTCGACGACGTTGTTGAATGTTACACCGCCATCGCGAGCGAGCCCGCTCCCACAGTGTTTTGGGTGATGGTTGGGATTGATAACCCTCCACAGGAGTGTGGAAATGCGTTGGGCAACCTATTTCGCCGTGCTGGCGTCTGTCCTGAGCGTCGGCCTGGCCTTGGGCGTGAGCATGCCGTTGGTGTCTCTGCGCCTGGAGGGCTGGGGGTATGGTTCGTTCGCCATTGGTGTGATGGCGGCCATGCCGGCCGTGGGGGTGTTGCTTGGGGCCAAGGTGTCGAGCCGGCTGGCGGCGCGGTTCGGCACGGCGGCGTTGATGCGCCTGTGCCTGTGGGGCGGTGCGGTGTCCATCGGGTTGCTGGCGCTGCTGCCCAGCTATCCGGTCTGGTTGCTGCTGCGCCTGATGATTGGCGTGGTCCTGACCTTGGTGTTCATTCTGGGTGAAAGCTGGATCAACCAACTGGTCATTGAAAAATGGCGTGGACGGTTGGTGGCGCTGTACGGCAGCAGCTACGCCCTGAGCCAGTTGTCCGGCCCGTTGTTGCTGGGCGCGCTGGGAACCGATCATGACTACGGGTTCTGGGTGGGCGTTGGCCTACTGTTGGTCGCACCCTTGCTGTTGCTGGGCCGTAGCGGTGCGCCGAGCAGCGAGGCCGGCAGCGTCACGTTCGGCGATTTATGGACATTTTGCCGTGGCTTGCCGGCGATTGCCTGGGCGGTCTCGTTGTTCGCTGCGTTCGAGGCGATGATCCTTACGTTGTTGCCGGTGTATTGCCTGCGCCAGGGTTTCACGGCCGACATTGCACTGGCGATGGTCAGTACCGTGGTGGTTGGTGATGCCTTGCTGCAGTTGCCCATCGGCGCCCTGGCCGATCGTGTGTCCCGCCGGGCCCTGTTGACGGGGTGCGCGGTGGCGTTGATGTTATCGAGCCTGGCGGTTCCGCTGTTGATCGATACCCTGTTGATCTGGCCGTTGTGGGTGCTGTTCGGCGCCAGCGCGGGCGGTTTGTTCACGTTGTCGCTGATCCTGATCGGCGAGCGTTACCGCGACGATGCGCTGGTGCGGGCCAACGCCCATGTCGCGCAGCTGTGGGGGCTCGGTTGCCTGATTGGCCCACTGGTGGCGGGGGCGGGCAGCCAGTGGGTCAGCGGACATGCGCTGCCGTTGTTCATGGCGGCCGGGGCGTTCGGGCTGGTGATCCTGCTGTTGCGCCAAGGGGCGTTCGGGGCAACCCAAACGGCCTGAGGACACCCAAATCTCTTGTCACAAAAGCGGGCTGCCTCTAAAGCATCTGTTCCAGTCCGATGGTCGTGGCGAACCAGGCATTGAACCGGCGCCACCAACTGCCCGGTTCGCGGTCCAGGTCGTGGGTCTGGCCGTTGTCTTCGGTGGTCCATACAAGCGTTCCATCTTCCAGCCTGGCCTGATAACTCAAGGCCGGCGCCATACCTTGCAAGGCCAGTTCACGCACTTGGCCGGCGAGTTCCGGGCTGTCCACCAGCACGCCGACTTCGGTGTTCCACAGCACTGAGCGCGGGTCGAAATTGAACGAGCCGATGAAGGATTTCTGCCGGTCGAAGATGATCGCCTTGCTGTGCAGGCTGGAATCCGATTCGCCGTAGGATTTGCTGTAGAACAGGTGCGGGCTGCCGCCGGTATCGCCCGGCTGTCGTCGCAGTTCGAACAGGCGCACGCCATGTTGCAGCAGGGCCTTGCGGTACGGTGCATAGCCGCCGTGCACGGCGGGCACGTCGGTGGCTTCCAGGGAGTTGGTCAGCAGGCTCACCGACACGCCGGCGTCGGCGCGACTGGTCAGGTACACCAAGCCTGGCTGGCCGGGGACGAAGTAGGCGGAAATCATGATCAGTTCTTTGCTGACGCCCGTCAGCTCGGGAGCCAGTTGGGTAGTCAGCAATAGCTGAGGGTCCGGTTCGTCCTTGGCCAGCACCTTGCTGGGCGCGTCCCACAGCGCCTGGTTCCAGGCCCAGATCAACTGATCTCGCCAGGTGTCCAGGCGCGGTTGGGTCTTGTAGGCGGTCAACTGCTGGTAGAGCGCGTGGTTTTCCTTGTGGGTCTGCTCCAGGGACTCTTGCAGGCGCAGGCGGCTGTTGGCCAGGTCCTTGGGCGTGGGGCGATGGGACAGGAACTGTTCGATGGGTTTGCTCAGGGCGCTGTTCCAGTACTGGTCGAAGCTGTGGCCCAATTGTTCGGCCACCGGACCGACACTGAGCAGGTCGATGTCGGTGAAGTTCAGGTTGGGTTCGGCGTCGAAGTACTCATCGCCCAGGTTGCGACCGCCGACGATGGCCATGCTGTTGTCCGCCAACCACAGCTTGTTGTGCATCCGGCGGTGTTGCAACGACAGGTTGAACAGGCGTCCGAGGCTGCGAGTCACGCCGGTGGCGCGTCCCAGGTGCAGCGGATTGAACAGCCGGATCTGGATTTGCGGATGGGCGGCGAGGGTGGCGATGATCTGATCCTGGCCATCGCTGGTGGTGTCGTCCAGCAGGATCCGCACGCGCACGCCCCGGTCGGCGGCCTTGAGCAGTTCATCCACCAGCATCCGCGTGCTGATGCCGTCATGGACGATGTAGTACTGCAAATCCAGGCTGCCTTGGGCATGGCGAATCAGCTCGGCCCGGGCGGTAAAGGCCTCGGTGCTGTCCGACAGCAGCCGAAAGCCCGAGCGTCCTTCATGGGCGGCGGCCTGGGCCTGGACCGAGCGGCCGAACGAGGATTCGGTGGCCGGCAGGGCCTGGGAGGGCTCGCGGGTGATATCAAGACCGGCGCAGCCGCTCAGCAGCGAGGCGACGAGCAGTAGCGCAGGCAGGATCGGTCTGGATCTCACGTAGGATCGTTCCGCTTGTTCACGTTGATCGGCTGTTGGGTGCTGCTTCCCTGGATAAAGTTCAGACGACGTCGCGCTGGGTTTCGTTCAACAGCGCGATAGCGGCGGCTCCGACCTTGCGCACGGCCTCTTCGATCTGGGCTGTTGGTTTGGCAGCGTAGTTCATCCGCAGGCAGTTGCGGTACTTGCCCGATGCCGAAAAAATACTGCCGACGGCGACCTGCACGCCTTGGTCCAGCAGAGCCCGATTGAGCTTCAGCGTGTCGAAGCCGTCGGGCAATTCGATCCACAGCATGAAACTGCCCCGTGGGCGACTGGCACGGGTGCCCGTTGGAAAATAGCGGCTGACCCAGTCGATCATCACGTCGCGATTGCGCTGGTATTGCGTACGCATCCGCCGCAAATGGGGTTCGAAATGCCCGCCCTTGAGAAATTCGGCTATGGCGATCTGCGGCTGTGGCGCGGTAGAACCGGTGCTGATGTATTTCATGTGCAGCACCCGCTCCAGATACCGGCCTGGCGCGACCCAGCCGATGCGCAGGCCAGGCGCCAGGGTCTTGGAAAACGAACTGCAGAGCAGGACGCGGCCGTCTTCATCGAAGGACTTGATGGTGCGTGGGCGGGGGTATGTGTAGGCCAATTCCCCATACACATCATCTTCGATGATTGCCACGTCGAAGCGCTGTGCCAGGTTCAGCAGCGCACGTTTATTGGCGTCGGGCATGATGTAGCCCAGCGGGTTGTTGCAGCTGGGGGTCAACTGTATGGCCTTGATGGGCCATTGCTCCAGGGCCAGCTCCAGTGCATCCAGGCTGATGCCGGTGAGCGGGTCGGTGGGGATTTCCAAGGCCTTCATGCCCAGGCCCTTGAGGGTTTGCATGGCCCCGTGAAAGCTGGGTGAATCCACTGCGACGATATCGCCTTGTTCGCAGGTGGCTCGGATGCTGACGGACAGGGCTTCATGACAGCCGGTTGTGACGATCAGGTCGTTGGGGCCCAGTTGGCAACCGGAGTCCAACGACAGTCGGGCGATTTGCTCACGCAGCGCGAGGTTGCCGTAGATGTTGTCGTAATACAGGCCGGGCATGTCTTGCCGGCGGCTGATCTGCGCCAGGCTGCGCAAAAGCGGTTTCATGGTCGGCGAGTTGATGTCCGGCATACCGCGTCCCAGTTGCACCACATCCGGCCGCGGTACGGCGCGTATCAGCTCCAGCACCTGGTCCCACTGGGAAATATCCACGGGGCGCTGGGCCGGACGGCCTACGACCGGCAGGTCCGGCAATTCGCGACCTACGGGTACGAAGTAACCGGACTTGGGTCTAGGCATCGCCAGCCCACTGTCCTCCAGCACGCGATAGGCCTGCTGCACCGTACTCAAGCTGACCCCATGTTCCGTGCTCAATGCCCGCACAGATGGCAGCCGGTCGCCGGGGCGGTAGAAGCCCTGTTCGATGCGGGTGCCGAGCAGTTCTGCGAGGTTCACGTAGAGGGTCATGGTGCGCTCCCGATGAGGTGGACAACTGCGACCGATACAGTTGGGTGGGAAAATGACAATTCAGTGGCGGAAATACCGAATCTGTATGCTTATAAAAGAAACAGGTTGAATCTGTATTGCTTTTGGCCGTCCGCGCATCATGAAACCTCTGGCTACCCAAGTAAACAGGAGCGATCAAAATGAACGGCTTGAGCGATGTGCGGCTGACGTTACACAGTCAGGACCTGGCTGCAGGGCAGGAGAAAGGGCTGCGTAGCGCGACGTTGCGCAATCCGCCGTCCGGCCTGAGCCGCTGGGCCCTGCTCTGGCATCGTCTGCATACACGCAAGGCCTTGTTGGAACTTACACCCGAACAGTTGCGTGACGTCGGGCTGAGTCGGGAGCAGGCGCGGGAGGAGGGGCTAAAACCGTTCTGGCGGCTTTGAAGCAATAGGAAACCGGTGGCGAAGGGAGCAAGCTCCCTCGCCCCGGATCCAGGACTAAACCAATTCTTTCAACCGATGCCACAACATCCCCAGCGCCAACAGTGGCGAGCGCAAATGCTTGCCTCCCGGGAAGGTCATGTGCGGGACCTGGGCGAACAGATCGAACCCCCCGCTTTGCTGGCCGCTGATGGCTTCGGCCAACAGTTTGCCGGCCAGGTGCGTGGCATTCACGCCATGGCCGGAATAGGCCTGGGCGTAATACACATTGGGTTGATCCTTGAGCCGGCCGATCTGCGGCAAACGGTTGGCACCAATGCCAATCATCCCGCCCCATTGATAATCGATTTTCACATCCGCCAGTTGCGGGAACACCTTGAGCATTTTCGGACGCATGTAGGCGCCAATGTCCTGCGGGTCGCGGCCGGAATAGTGACAAGCCCCGCCGAACAGCAAGCGGCGATCCGCCGAAAGCCGGTAGTAATCCAATGCTACCCGTTGATCGCAGACGGCCATGTTCTGCGGCAACAGCGCCTGTGCCTGGGCCCGGCTCAAGGGTTCGGTGGCGATGATGTAGCTGCCGGCCGGGAGGACTTTGCCGCCGAGTTGCGGATTGAGTCCATTGAGGTAGGCATTGCAGCCCAGCACCAGCGTCTTGGCACGGACCGAGCCCTGTTGGGTGTGCACGTTCACTTCAGGGCCATAGTCGATGCGCGTGACCGCCGATTGTTCGAACAGCCGGACCCCCAATTGCTGCGCCGCGGCGGCTTCGCCCAGGGCCAGGTTCAACGGATGCAAATGGCCCGAGCCCATGTCGATCAAGCCGCCGACGTAGCGATCCGAACCCACGACGCTGTGCATTTCGTCGGCTTGCAACAGTCGGGTCGGGTGACGATAACCCAGGCTACGCAATTCTTCGGCGTCTTCGGCGAAGCCTTCCAGGTCGCTGGGTTTGTTAGCAAGGTCGCAGTAGCCCCAGGTAAGGTCGCAGGGTATTTGAAAACGCTCGACGCGCTGTCGGACGATTTCCACAGCCTCAAGCCCCATGAGTTTCATCTGGCGCACACCATCGGTGCCGATGATCGGCGCGAACTGGTCGAGGCCATGACCGACGCCACGGATCAATTGGCCGCCGTTGCGCCCGCTGGCCCCCCAGCCGATCCGGTGCGCTTCCAGCAGCACCACGCTCATGCCGCGTTCGGCCAGTTCGATCGCCGTGTTCAACCCGGAGAACCCGCCGCCGACAACGCAGACATCCGCCCGCAACTCACCCTGCAGCAGCGGATGGTCCGGTTGCGGCAGGCTGCTGGCGGCGTAGTAGGAGGCGGCGTGCGCGTGGTTCGGGACAGGTTGCTGAACACGGGCGTTCATGTGCGTAATCCTGATTGTTGTGTTTGAGAAATTTTACGGAGCATAAGCCGGGGATTCCTTCCTGGGCAACATCGGTCGGTTGGCGCTGTCTAGCATGCGGTCTTTAAGGCAGAATCCTGGTTTATCCCTCTCGGTAACCGCCTAGATGAGCTGCAACAGTCAAAAAATCCGCACGCTACGCCAGCAGATTCCCTCGTTCGAGTGCGTACCGGGCTGCCACGACTGCTGCGGTCCGGTCACCACCTCGCCCGAGGAAATGGCCCGTTTGCCCCGCAAGACCCGCGCCGAACAGGACGCGGCCATGGACGCCTTGAACTGCGTGCACCTGGGGCCCGACGGTTGCACCGTCTACGACGAGCGGCCGCTGATCTGCCGGCTGTTCGGCACCACGGCGACCTTGCCGTGTCCCAATGGCCGGCGACCGGTAGAGCTGATTCATCCGCGGGTCGAGAAACAGATTCACGAGTACATGGCCAGCACCCGGCAGGTCTTGGTCTAGCTGCCAGGGAGACCGAGGGGGCCTTCGCGAGCAAGCTCGCTCCCACAATGGATCTATATTCGTTCGCAAGAAGGTATTCACCACCCACTTGTGTGGGAGCGGGCTTGCTCGCGAAAGCGGTCCGGAGCCAGGCTCAATCCGGAATCGGCAGGTTCAAGCTCTCCTTTACTTCTTCCATCACGATGTAGCTCTTGGATTCGCGCACGTGGGGCAGCTTGAGCAGGATGTCCCCCAGCAGCTTGCGGTACGAAGCCATCTCGGAAATCCGTGCTTTCACCAGATAGTCGAAATCCCCTGACACCAGATGACATTCCAGCACGTGAGGCAGTTTCAGCACGGCGCGTCGGAACTCTTCGAAGGTGTCGCCGGATTTGTAGTCGAGGCTGATCTCGACAAACACCAGCAGGCTGCCCTTCAAGTGCTGCGGGTTGAGCCGGGCGTTGTAGCCCATGATGATGCCCTCGCGCTCCAGACGCCGGACCCGCTCGGTACAGGGCGTGGTGGACAGGCCGACCTTTTCCCCCAGCTCGGTGAAGGAGATCCGCCCGTCCGCCTGGAGAATGCGCAGGATATTGCGGTCGATCTTGTCCAGCTCGCGTTTGGTCTGGGTATTGGTACGCACAGGTGATGCGCCTCCATGAAAAGGGGTTTTGCCGAGAATTCTCGCCAAATATAGGTGTTTATATAGTGAAAAGCACTGGCTGATCTTTTTTACACTGCGCCCATCAAAGCTATATACAACAAACGTCAGCGGTTCATCCGCGATGAGGGCATCAACATGCGCGTTCTGGTCTTGGGTAGCGGCGTCATCGGTACCGTCAGTGCTTATTATCTGGCTCGTGCCGGGTTTGAAGTGGTGGTGGTCGACCGTCAGCCAGCACCTGCCATGGAAACCAGTTTCGCCAACGCCGGCCAAGTGTCGCCGGGTTATGCCTCTCCCTGGGCCGCGCCGGGCGTGCCGCTCAAGGCCATCAAGTGGCTGCTGCAACGGCATGCGCCACTGGCGATCAAGGCCACTGCCGACATTGATCAATACCTGTGGATGGCACAGATGCTGCGCAACTGTACCGCCAGCCGCTATGCCATCAACAAGGAACGCATGGTGCGCCTGTCCGAGTACAGCCGTGACTGCCTCGACGAGCTACGCGCCGAAACCGGCATTGCCTACGAAGGCCGTAGCCTGGGGACTACACAGTTGTTCCGCACCCAGGCGCAGCTCGATGGCGCGGCAAAAGACATCGCCGTGTTGAAAGAGTCCGGTGTCCCGTTCGAAGTGCTCGACCGCGAAGGCATCGCCCGGGTCGAGCCGGCACTGGCCAATGTCACCGACATCCTGGCCGGTGCCTTGCGCCTGCCTAACGACCAGACCGGCGACTGTCAGATGTTTACCACGCGCCTGGCGGAGATGGCGGTGAAGTTGGGTGTGCAATTCCGCTTTGGCCAGGAAATTCAGCGCCTGGACTTCGCTGGCGACCGCATCAACGGTGTCTGGATCGACGGCAAGCTCGAAACCGCCGACCGCTACGTGCTCGCCCTGGGCAGCTATTCGCCGCAATTGCTCAAGCCTCTCGGGATCCGTGCGCCGGTGTATCCGCTCAAGGGTTACTCCCTGACCGTGCCGATCACCAACCCGGCGATGGCCCCGACCTCGACCATTCTCGACGAAACCTACAAGGTCGCGATCACCCGTTTCGACAATCGCATCCGGGTGGGCGGCATGGCGGAGATCGCCGGTTTTGACCTGTCCCTGAACCCGCGTCGGCGTGAAACCCTGGAGATGATCGTCAACGACCTTTATCCTCAGGGCGGCGATCTGGCCCAGGCGAGTTTCTGGACCGGCTTGCGTCCGACCACCCCGGACGGCACGCCCATCGTCGGTGCCACGCCCTTCAAGAATCTGTTCCTGAACACCGGCCACGGTACCCTCGGATGGACCATGGCCTGTGGTTCCGGTCGCCTGTTGGCAGACCTGATGGCGAAGAAAAAGCCGCAAATCAGCGCCGAAGGCCTCGATATTTCCCGTTATGGCAGCAAACCCCAGGAGTCTGCAAAACATGTCAATCCAGCGCCAGCTCACCAATGACCGCATGAGCCAGGTTGTCGTGCACAACGGCACCGTTTACCTGGCCGGGCAGGTCGGCGACGACATGAACGCCGGTATTGAACAGCAGACCCGCGAATGCCTGGCCAATATCGAGCGTTTGCTGGAGTTGTCGGGGACTGACAAGACGCGGCTGTTATCGGTGACGATCTACCTGAAGGACATCGAGGCCCACTTCGCAGGCATGAACGCCGTCTGGGATAAGTGGTTGCCCAAAGGTGTCGCCCCGGCCCGGGCCACGGTGGAGGCCAAACTGTGTGAACTGCAGATCCTGGTGGAGCTGTCCGTCGTGGCTGCGCTGCCTTAATACCGGCCCAAACGATCCCTCTCCCGGCGCTGGGTGGTCTACCCTGCCAGCCCGCGCCGGTTTTTTATTCATGACCGCCTAGAAGCCTGCCGCCATGCGTCCTGCCCGTGCCCTGATCGATCTCCAAGCCCTGCGTCACAACTACCAATTGGCCCGCGAAGTCACGGGGGCCAAGGCCCTTGCGGTGATCAAGGCCGACGCCTACGGGCACGGTGCGGTGCGTTGCGCCGAGGCGCTGCAGGAGACGGCGGACGGGTTCGCCGTGGCCTGCATCGAAGAAGCCCTGGAGCTACGGGCCGGTGGGATCCGTGGGCCGATTCTGCTGCTGGAAGGGTTTTTCGAAGCCGATGAGTTGCCCTTGATCGTCGAGCATGATTTCTGGTGCGTGGTGCATTCGTTATGGCAGCTCGAAGCGATTGAAAAAGCCCCGCTGAGCCAGCCGATCACGGTCTGGCTCAAGCTCGATTCTGGCATGCACCGGGTCGGCCTGCATCCGACGGATTACCAGGCGGCCTACCGTCGCCTGCTCGCCAGCGGCAAAGTGGCGAAGATTGTCCTGATGAGCCACTTCGCCCGCGCCGATGAACTGCACGATCCCAGCAGCACCGAGCAACTGGCCGTGTTCGAGGCGGCCCGTCAGGGGCTGGCGGCAGAGGTCAGCCTGCGCAACTCCCCAGCGGTGCTGGGCTGGCCGCAGATGCCGAGCGACTGGGTGCGGCCGGGCATCATGCTCTACGGCGCGACCCCCTTCGACGAACCCAACACTATCGCCTCGCGCCTGCAGCCGGTGATGACCCTGGAATCGAAGATCATCTGTGTGCGTGAATTGCCCGCCGGTGAGCCGGTGGGCTACGGTGCTCGCTTCGTGACCACGCAACCGACTCGGGTCGGGGTGGTCGCCATGGGCTATGCCGACGGCTACCCGCGCCAGGCGCCTAACGGCACCCCGGTGCTGGTGGATGGGCAGCGTAGCCAACTGGTCGGGCGGGTGTCGATGGACATGTTGTGTGTCGACTTGACACATGTCCGCCAGGCCGGACTTGGCTCGACCGTGGAGTTGTGGGGCAAGAACATCCTCGCCAGCGACGTCGCCAAGGCTGCAGACACGATTCCTTACCAGATTTTCTGCAACCTGCGCCGGGTGCCACGGCTCTATTCCGGGGCCTGAGACGAAGCGCCACCTACCGAAAGTCGCTTCACCGCACAGGATTCGGGTCAAAGTGTTGTAAATACTGAACGCTGTCGCCATGATAACGCTCACTTTCCTCACAACCTGATTCCCTGGAGGCTCCAGCATTGGACGTCGGTGAACGACTGCAATCCATTCGTAAACTCAAAGGCCTTTCCCAGCGTGAACTCGCCAAGCGCGCGGGCGTCACCAACAGCACTATTTCGATGATCGAGAAGAACAGCGTCAGCCTCTCGATCAGCTCGCTGCGTAAGGTCCTTGGCGGGATTCCCATGTCCATGGTCGAGTTTTTCTCCGAAGAGATCCTTCAGGAGAAACCGACCCAGATCGTCTACAAAGCCAACGAACTGATCGACATCTCCGATGGTGCCGTGACCATGAAGCTGGTGGGCCGGGCGCACCCGAGCCGGGCGATTGCCTTCCTCAACGAGATCTATCCGCCGGGTGCCGATACTGGTGAGGAGATGCTTACCCATGAGGGCGAGGAGACCGGGATCCTGGTGGAAGGGCGGCTGGAATTGGTGGTCGGCCTCGAAACCTTCGTGCTCGAGGCTGGCGACAGCTATTATTTCGAAAGCACCAAGCCCCACCGTTTCCGTAATCCGTTCGACGTGCCGGCGCGACTGATCAGCGCAGCCACGCCGGCCAATTTCTAGACCAAGAGGCGCCAGGCCCACGTGGCAAAGGCGCCCACCTGTTGGGCTGTCATGACAAACAAGACCCTTGCGACTTTGGGGTTGTTTCAGAGTGACAGGCTTACCGCTATACTTGCGCCCGCCTGCAAACCGTGGCCGCAGGCGTGACTAGCCACCATTGAGGGTGTACGCGTGAACCTAATTATGAAAATGCTGGCTGCACCAGCAACCGTATTGGCCCTATGGGCTGCGACTGCTCAAGCGGCGCCGAACGATGAAATCGCCAAGCGCCTTGAACCCGTCGGCCAGGTCTGCGTCCAGGGCAAGGAATGCAAGGGTATGGAAGTCGTGGCCTCGGCTGGCGGCGCCGGCGGTGCCAAGGCGCCGAAAGACGTAATTGCAAAGCATTGCAACGCTTGCCACGGCACCGGCCTGCTGGGCGCTCCGAAAATCGGTGACAAGGCGGCCTGGAAAGAACGCGCCGATCACCAGGGCGGTCTCGACGGCATCCTGGCCAAGGCCATCACCGGCGTCAACGCCATGCCACCAAAAGGCACCTGCGCCGATTGCTCGGATGACGACCTCAAGGGTGCCATCAAAGAGATGTCTGGTCTTTAATACGCCGGCATCCTTCACAAAAAAGCCGCTTACGAGCGGCTTTTTTGCGCCTGGGTTTTTTCAGGGCTGTTCATCGCAACCAAGACCCGGCAAGCTCGGTCCAACCCACATTCATGGAATGTCCAGGAGGGTCCGATGGTGCAGTTGTGTTCAATCGAACAGGCGGTGGATGACGTGCTCGAGCGCCTGCCCGCGCATATTCACCTCGGCATGCCCCTGGGGCTGGGCAAGCCCAATCTGTTCGCCAACGCGTTGTACCGGCGCATCGCACAGCTGCCCGAGCGACAGCTGACGATCTACACTGCCCTGAGCCTGGGCCGGCCCAACCTGGGCGATGGTTTGCAGAAGCGCTTCCTCGAACCCTTTGTCGAACGGGTCTTCGGCGACTATCCCGAGCTGGATTACCTGGTCGACCTGCACCAAGACAGTCTGCCGGCCAACATCCGCGTCCAGCAGTTCTTCATGCAGCCCGGCAGCCTGCTGCACAGTGCATCCGCTCAACAGAGTTACGTCAGCAGCAACTACAGCCATGCGGCCCGGGACATCAACGCCGCCGGCTTGAACCTGGTGGCGCAACTGGTGGCGAGCGCCCCGGAACACCCGGACCGTCTGAGCCTGAGCTGCAACCCGGACATCACTCTCGACCTGCTGCCGATGATCGCCAAGCGTCGGGCGGCGGGGGAGACCATTCTCATGGTCGGCCAGGTGCACAACGATTTGCCCTACATGCCGGGGGATGCGGAAGTCGGCATCGACGCTTTCGACCTGTTGATCGACGAGAAGGACAGTCACACGCTGTTTTCAACGCCGAACATGCCGGTGGGTTTCCAGGATCATCTGATTGGTATACATGCCAGTACCCTGGTGCGCGACGGCGGGACGCTACAGATCGGCATCGGCGCCATGGGCGATGCATTGACCGCGGCGTTGCTGGCACGTCAGGCCGATAACGCCGGTTACCAGGCGTTGCTGGCAGACCTGAACCTTAGCCAGTGGGCGCAACTGATCGAGCGCGAGGGCGGGGTCGAGCCGTTTGCCAAAGGGCTGTACGGTTGCAGTGAAATGTTCGTCAACGGTTTGCTGGTGCTGGCCGAGGCCGGGATCATCCGGCGCAAGGTCTACCCCGACGAGCCGACCCAGGAACGGGCCAACGCCGGGACGCTCGACGAGGCGGCACAACCCGACGGCATCTGCATACACGGCGGATTTTTCCTCGGCCCGCGCAGTTTTTACGAGCGCCTGCGCGAGTTGCCGCAGAGCCGTCTTTTCGAATTCAACATGACGCGCATCAGTTACATCAACGAGCTGTACGGCCAGGAGCCGCTCAAGCGCCTGCAGCGCCTGGATGCCCGTTTCATCAACACGGTCTTCACCATGACCCTGATGGGGGCCGGGGTGGCCGATCAGTTGGAAGACGGGCGGGTGCTCAGCGGCGTGGGCGGGCAATACAACTTCGTTGCCCAGGGCCATGCGCTGGAGGGCGGGCGCTCGATCCTGCTGCTGCGCAGTTGGCGCGAGGCCGGGGGCGAGATCAGCTCGAACATCGTCTGGGAGTACGGCCATTGCACGATTCCCCGGCATCTGCGCGACATTGTGGTGACCGAATACGGCATCGCCGACCTGCGCGGCAAGACCGACGCCGCGGTGATCGAGGCGTTGCTGAACATCAGCGACTCACGCTTCCAGCCCGGGCTGATCGAGCAGGCGCAAAAGGCCGGCAAGTTGCCGAAGGATTTCCGCCTCGATCCACGGTTCGCCGACAACACGTCGGAGCGGTTGCAGGCGATCCAGGCTCGGCATCCGAATCTGTTTCCCGAATACCCGCTGGGGTGTGATTTCGATGGGGTCGAGCGGGATCTGTTGCGGGCGCTGAACTGGCTCAAAAGCAAGTTCAAGCTCACCGAGATCCTGGAACTGGGCAAAGCCGCGCTGGATGCGCCAGAGCCCTGGGAATTTGCCGGGCATCTGGAGCGGATGCAGCTGACCAGCCCTGAAGGGCTGAAGGAAGAGTTGTTCCAGCGGTTGCTGCTGGCGGGGCTCAAGGCCACGACTATTTAATGATCGACATAGATCGATTGTGGGAGCGGGCTTGCTCGCGAATGCGATGTGTCAGCCGATAGATCTCTGACTGACACATCGCATTCGCGAGCAAGCCCGCTCCCACAGGAAGATTGGCTGTGGCCAGTCAATCGATGAAGGTCACGACCCCACCCGTCAGCGACTTCACTCGGGCCAGGGATTCAACGCGGTAACCCTGGGCATCCAGTTCCGCTCGGCCACCCTGGAACGACTTCTCGATCACGATCCCCAGGCCTGCAACCGTGGCGCCGGCCTGCTTGATGATGGAAATCAGCGCCTGGGAGGCTTTGCCGTTGGCCAGGAAGTCATCGATGATCAGCACCCGATCGCTGCTGGTCAGGTGACGTGGGCTGATGGCGACGGTGCTTTCGGTTTTCTTGGTAAACGAATACACGGTGGCCGACAGCAGGTTTTCCGTCAGGGTCAGGGATTGTTGCTTGCGGGCGAAGATCACCGGTACGCCAAGGTTCAGCCCGGTCATGATCGCAGGAGCAATGCCCGAGGCTTCGATGGTGACGATCTTGGTGATGCCCGAATCCTTGAACAGCGCGGCGAATTCGTCGCCGATCAGCTTCATCAATTGCGGGTCGATCTGGTGGTTCAGGAAAGCGTCGACTTTCAGGACCTGATCGGAAAGCACGATGCCTTGTTCACGAATTTTCTGGTGCAGGGCTTCCATGAAGCCTCCTCTGATGACGCCTTCAGCGCCTGAAGTCGTTGAAAAAAAGTAGTCGATTCTAGCGCTTTAGCATCGCGCGTATATCCGCCAGGGCACTGTTGCCGCGAACGACTTTGACTTCCGTCGGCGTGTCGTCGTTGCCTTCCCAGGCCAGGTCGTCCGGCGGCAGCTCATCGAGAAAGCGGCTGGGGGCGCAGTCGATCACTTCGCCGTACTGCTTGCGCTTGGCGGCGAAGGTAAAGGCCAGCGTCTGGCGTGCCCGGGTAATGCCGACGTAGGCCAGGCGCCGTTCTTCCTCGATGGTGTCGGCCTCGATGCTGGAACGGTGCGGCAGGATTTCCTCTTCCATGCCCATGATGAACACGTAGGGAAACTCCAGGCCCTTGGATGCGTGCAGCGTCATCATTTGCACGCCTTCGGCGCCGTCTTCCTCTTCCTGCTGACGCTCGAGCATGTCCCGTAGCACGAGTTTGCCGATGGCGTCCTCCACCGTCATGTCGCCGTCTTCGTCCTTTTCCAGGGTGTTCTTCAACGCCTCGATCAGGAACCAGACGTTGCCCATGCGGTAGTCGGCGGCCTTGTCGCTGGAGCTGTTGGTGCGCAGCCAGTTCTCGTAGTCGATGTCCATGACCATGCTGCGCAGCGCCGAGATCGGATCTTCCCCGGCGCACTGTTCGCGGACCTTGTCCATGAAGCGCTTGAAGCGCGCCAGGCGATCGGTAAAGCGGCTGTCCAGATGTTCGCCGAGGCCGATTTCATCGGTGGCGGCGTACATCGAGATCTTGCGCTCGGTGGCGTAGTTGCCGAGTTTTTCCAGGGTGGTCGAACCGATTTCCCGACGTGGGACGTTGATCACCCGCAGGAAGGCGTTGTCGTCGTCCGGGTTCACGATCAGGCGGAAGTAGGCCATCAGGTCCTTTACCTCCTGGCGTCCGAAGAAGCTGTTGCCCCCCGACAGGCGATAGGGGATCTGGTGATGCTGCAATTTCAGCTCGATCAGCTTGGCCTGGTAGTTGCCGCGGTACAGGATCGCAAAGTCGCTGTACGGCCGGTCGGTGCGCAGGTGCAGGCTGAGGATTTCCATGGCCACGCGCTCGGCTTCGGCGTCTTCGTTGCGACAACGGATCACGCGGATCTCGTCGCCGTGGCCCATCTCGCTCCACAGCTGCTTTTCGAACTCGTGGGGGTTGTTGGAAATCAGCACGTTGGCGCAGCGCAGGATGCGGCTGGTGGAGCGATAGTTCTGCTCCAGCATCACCACTTTGAGCGACGGGTAGTCGTCCTTGAGCAGCATCAGGTTTTCCGGCCGCGCGCCGCGCCAGGCGTAGATCGACTGGTCGTCATCGCCCACCACGGTGAACTGGTTGCGTTTGCCGATCAGCAGCTTCACCAGCAGATACTGGCTGGCGTTGGTGTCCTGGTATTCGTCCACCAGCAGGTAGCGGACCTTGTTCTGCCATTTTTCGAGAATGTCGGCGTGGTCCTGGAACAGCTTGACCGGCAGCAGGATCAGGTCGTCGAAGTCCACCGCATTGAACGCCTTGAGGGTGCGCTGGTAGTGGGTGTAGACGATGGCGGCAGTCTGTTCCTTGGGGTTGCGGGCGTTCTCCAGGGCTTCGGCGGGCAGGATCAGGTCGTTTTTCCAGGAACCGATCATGTTCTTGATCTCGTCCACGCCGTCGTCGCCCGAGTATTCCTTCTGCATGATGTCGGTCATCAAGGCCTTGACGTCGGTCTCGTCGAAAATCGAGAAGCCCGGCTTGTAGCCCAGCCGCGCGTGTTCCTTGCGGATGATGTTCAGGCCCAGGTTGTGGAAGGTGCAGACCGTCAGGCCGCGACCTTCACCGGCGCGCAGCAGGCCGCCGACCCGCTCTTTCATCTCTCGGGCGGCCTTGTTGGTGAACGTCATGGCGACGATGTACTGGGCGCGGATGCCGCAGTTCTGGATCAGGTGCGCGATCTTGCGGGTGATTACGCTGGTCTTGCCGGAGCCTGCACCGGCGAGCACCAAAAGAGGGCCGCCGACATAGTTCACGGCTTCTTGCTGCCGGGGATTGAGTCGGGACATGACAGAGTCAGGGAGTCGTTTGCGAAATGGGCCGGCATTTTAACAGGCTCTGAGAATTGTGCTGCTCTGTCCGACTTGTGACGCACGCAGGATTGTCATTTGCCGCTTCCGCCACTTTCACGCAGGATGTGGAACCAATTGGGTCCCGCGCAGCATTTGGAGCGGGAAAACCACCGAAAGCGCGTGTTTGAGAACCGTTGGCATTGGTCATTGCCCATCGGCAGGTCATAATGCCCGGCGCCTACCACCTTGCAGAGTCTAGGGAGTCAGCTTGTCAACGCCTGTCGAACCCTTGCGTTTGCTGTTATTGGCCCAAGAGCCAGAGTGGTCAGCGATACTGCGCGAGTGCCTGGTGCCCATGGGGCCCTCGGTCGTGTTGATCAGCGCCCCGAGCTGGGAGTCCGTCAGCAGCCTGTTCGAAGACAATCGCAACGCGGTGTTGTTGACCGTTGCGGCGTTGCAACCGGCGCCGGGCCGTTGCAGCCTGCCGACCATCCTGTTGCTCGAACACGAGCCGGCGGTTGCCCCCGACGGCGCCAGCGACTGGTTGGTACGTGACGTCCTCGACAGCGCGACCCTGCGTCGTTGCCTGCGCCATGTGCGCGAGCGCGGCGTGCTGGAAAACACTCTGCAGCGCCTCGCCGAGCAGGATCCATTGACAGGCATCGCCAATCGCCAGGGTTTCCAGACATTGCTGGCGGCGCGCCTGGCGGAAAACGACGGCCGAGGCTTGGCGCTCGGTCACCTGGACCTGGACAACTTTCGCCACGCCAACGACGCCCTCGGTCACCAGGCCGGCGACCGCTTGATCCTGCAAGTGGTGTCGCGGCTCAAGGGTTCGCTCGAAGCCGGCGATCAATTGGCGCGGCTGGGTAGTGATGAATTTGCCTTGCTGATCGACACCCGCCGCGCACCGCAGCGGGCCGAGTGGATGGCCGAGCGTATTACCGAAGCCTTGGCCGAACCCTATTGGGTGGACGGCGAAAGCCTGCTGATCGGTTGCAGCCTGGGCGTCGCCCATGCTCGCGCCCAGGCCGGCGCCGATCCGCTGATGTGGCATGCCCACATCGCCATGCAGCAGGCCAAGAGCACCCAGGGCTGCACCTTTCATATCTTCAACGAGCGCATCAATCGCAATGCCCGCAGCCTTGCCGACCTGGAAAGCGAACTGCGCCGGGCACTGCGCCGCGACGAACTGGAGTTGCATTACCAGCCGCGGCTGGACCTCGATGGCGGCCACATCGTCGGCCTCGAAGCACTGGTGCGTTGGCGCCATGGCGAACGCGGCTTGCTGCCACCGAGTGAGTTCGTGCCGTTGGCCGAACAGAGCGGCCTGATCGTGCCGTTGGGCTACTGGGTGATTTCCCGGGCCCTGCGGGACATGCAGGCCCTGCGCGAACGGGGGCTGGCGCCGTTGCACATGGCAGTCAACCTGTCGTTCCGGCAGTTCCAGGACAGCCAGTTGCTGCCGACCTTGAGTCGACTGATTGCCGAGCGAGGTGTCGAGGCGCAATGGCTGGAGTTCGAACTCACCGAAACCGCCGTCATGCGCCGCAGCGAACTGGTCAAGCAGACCATGGATGCCCTGGGCCGCCTGGGTGTGCGCTTCTCCCTGGACGACTTCGGCACCGGATTCTCCTCGTTCGTGCACCTCAACAGCCTGCCGATCGCCTTGCTCAAGATCGACAAGAGCTTCGTCGGCGGCATGGAGCAGCGCGAGGAGAACCGCAAACTGGTGCACGCCATGATCAACCTGGCCCACAACCTCAACCTGGAGGTGGTGGCCGAAGGTGTGGAAACCCAGGAACAACTGGACCTGCTACGCGGTTTCGGTTGCGACCAGGTGCAGGGTTTCCTGATCAGCAAGCCGTTGCCGTTGCCGGAATTGGTCGAGTACTTGACGTTCGAGGGTGATCAGCAGTCCACGCTGGAAATGAGCTGACACAAACCCATGTGGGAGCGAGCAAGCCCGCTCCCACATGGAGAATCTCACTCGGCTTGGATGCTCTCGAAGCGCCGCAGTCCAGCCTCACTGCGAATCATCCGCTTCATCTTCCATTCAAACGCCAGGGTCAGGCTCACGGCCGCGCAGGCCAACCCCAGGGCCAGGCCCCACCAGACACCGGTCGGTCCCCAGTTCAGGTGGAACGCCATCCACCATGCCGATGGTGCGCCGATCAGCCAATAGCACCCCAGGCCCACCAGGAAGGTGGTCTTGGCGTCCTTGAGCCCGCGAATGCAACCCATGGCGATGGTTTGCGTGCCGTCGAACAGCTCGAACCAGGCCGCCACCGCCAACAGGCTCACGGCCAGGTTGATCACATCGCGGAACGCCGGGTCATCGTGGTCCAGGAACAAGCCGATCAATTGATGGGGCAACAACCAGAACACCATGGCGAACGTCAGCATCGCGGCCGCGCCAAAGCCAATGCCGACCCGACCGGCCAGGCGCGCCATCCACAGCTGCCCGGCACCGTAGTGCTGGCCGATGCGCATGGTGATGGCGTAGGACATTCCGGCCGGCACCATGAACGCCACCGAGACGATTTGCAAGGCGATCTGGTGGGCCGCCAACGGCGTACTGCCCATGGTGCCCATGCACAGCGCGGCGAACGCGAACAGTCCGACTTCCACCGCATAGGTGCCACCAATCGGCAGGCCCAGGCGCCACAGCTCCTTGAGGTATTGGCGATTGGGCCGCGCCAGCCCAGCCAGCAGCGGGTAGGCACGGTAGGCCGGGTGCCGATGGATGTGCCAGGCCAGTGCCAGGGCCATGCAGTTGGCGACAATGGCCGTGACCAGGCCGATGCCCATCAAGCCGAGTTTTGGCAGGCCGAACATGCCGGTGATGAGCGCGTAGTTGAGCAGGAAGTTGGCCACCGTGCCGCCGAGGCTGATCACCATGACCGGCGTGGCCCGGCCGATGGCGCTGGTGAAGCCGCGCAGGGCCATGAAGCTCAGGTAGCCGGGCAGGGCGAACGGCAGCGCCAGCAGGAACTGTCCGGCGGACAACACGTTGGTTTCGGTCTGGCCGAACATCAGCAGCACGGGCTTGAGATTCCACAGCAGCAACCCGGCCATCAGCGCCATCAACCAGGCCAGCCAAAGCCCGGCCTGGGTCAGCCGGGTGGCGCCTTCGACATCGCCCGCACCCTGGCGGATCGCGACCAGGGTGCCCACCGCGGCGATCACGCCGATGCAGAAGATCGACACGAACGAATAGGTGGCCGCCCCGAGCCCGCCTCCGGCGAGGGCTTCGGGGCTCAGGCGCGCCATCATCACGGTGTCGGTGAGCACCATCAGCATGTGCGCCAACTGCGAGGCAATCAACGGCCCCGCCAGCCGCAGGATGGCCCAGAGTTCGGTACGCACCGGATGCCGCATGATCATCACGCTCCATGTTCAAACAAGGCAGTAAAGCGACGATTCTCGGCGCTCTTGGCGTATTGCACAAAAGGATAAAAAAGATCGCTGGCATGATTAAAACTCATGCTGGATGGGTTTCTGGTAGGGTTTGCAGACCACGCCATGGAGCTTTTGCGATGTCTCGTCGTCTTCCTCCTCTTTATGCGTTGCGGGCATTCGAAGCCGCGGCGCGCTACAGCTCGTTCACCCGGGCCGCCGAAGAGCTGTCGATCACCCAGAGTGCCGTCAGCCGGCACATTCGCACGCTGGAAGATCACTTTGCCTGCCGACTGTTCCAGCGCAGCGGCCGCAACCTGCAGTTGACCGAGGCGGCGCGGTTGCTGCTGCCGGGCGTGCGCGAGGGTTTCATGGCGCTGGAGCGGGCCTGCCACACCTTGCATGGCGAAGACGGCATCCTGCGCATGAAAGCGCCATCCACGCTGACCATGCGTTGGTTGTTGGCGCGCCTGAGTCGCTTCCGGCATCTGCAGCCTGGCAACGAGGTGCAACTGACCAGTGCCTGGATGGACATCGATTCGGTGGACTTCAACGTCGAGCCCTTCGATTGCGCCGTATTGCTGGGCAACGGGCATTTTCCGGCGGACTGGGAGACCAGTTTGCTGTTCCCCGAGGAATTGATCCCGGTGGGCGCGCCGAACCTGTTGAACGATCAGCCCTGGGATGTGGCGCGGCTGGCCAGTGCTGAACTGCTGCATCCGACGCCGGATCGCCGGGACTGGCGCAACTGGCTGCACCGCATGGGCCTGTCCGACAAGGTCTCGCTCAAGGGTGGGCAGGTGTTCGATACCCTGGAGCTGGGCATGATTGCGGCGGCGCGTGGCTATGGGGTCTCCATGGGCGATCTGCTGATGGTGGCCGAGGACGTCGCCCAAGGGCGCCTGAGCCTGCCATGGCCGACGGCTGTTGCCAGCGGCGAACACTATTACCTGGTCTGGCCGAAAACCCGGCCGGGAGGTGAACGTTTGCGCCGGCTCAGCGACTTCCTCCAAGGCGAGGTCAAGGCCATGCAACTGCCCGATGTACAACGTCTGAGCTGAAACGTTGCAGTGTCCATGCTAGCCACTTGGCATTAATCCTTCCACACCGCTCAAGTATTCGGCACCGCTGCCGAATCCGTGAACATGGAACCCTCGTTCAGAAAGGGCTAAACCACCTTATCCTTGAATAAAATGCCGAGCGTGCGACGCGATCAGGATGATCCAGTCTCTCGGCCAGGAGCCGTCATGTCTCAACCTCGTGCCCGAATCGCCTCACAGCTGGGCCTTGCCCTTGCCGTGATACTGGCGATCGTGATCTCCGGCAGTACCGTCTTCGCCCTGCGTTCGCTGGACACCGCCAACCTCGCCACTCGTGAAGAGCATTTGGCCAGCGAAGCGCGCCTCATGGCCGATCAGCTCAATACGTTCCATGGCACCTTGCGCGAGAGCACCCAGCGCTTGGCCGGTCTGTTCGAAAAGCGCTTCAGCGCGGGCCTGAGCGTGCATCCGGACCAGCCGGTGACGGTGGCGGGCGTACAAACCCCAGGCTTGAGCCTGGGTAGCGAAGTGTTGAACAACAACTTCAAGGAAGTGGACGACTTCAAAGCGATGACCGCCGGGGTCGCCACGGTATTCGTGCGCAGCGGCGACGATTTCATCCGCGTCAGTACCTCCGTCAGCAAACAGGACGGTACACGGGCCATCGGCACCGTGCTCGACCGCGCCGGCCCCGCCTACGGTCCGGTGATCAGCGGGCAGAGCTACATTGGTCGGGCCCTGCTTTTCGGGCGCTTCTACATGTCGCAGTACACGCCTGTGCGCGACAGCAGCGGCAAGATCATTGCCGTGTTGTACGTAGGCTTCGATTACACCGATGCGCAGAACGCGCAGTTCGAAAATCTCAAGCGCTTCCGCATCGGCCAGACCGGCTCCCTGGCGCTGCTGGACGAACAAAACAAATGGCTCGTGCCCCCCGCCGGCGTGCAGGCGCTGGACAACGCTACCACGGCCATCACCGGCTTGATCAAAAAGCCGGGCAAGGGCGCGTTCTGGGCCGATACCGCCGAAGATTTCTACAGCGTTGCCGTGCCGTTCGAGGGCGGGCCGTGGGCGGTGGTGGCGAGCATGCCGAAAACCGAGATCCGCGCCGTGACCTGGAGCGTCGGCATTCAACTGGCCATTGGCAGCCTGCTGGCGATGCTGTTGGCGGTCGCTTCGGCAATGTGGTTGTTGCGTAGCAAACTGGCGCCGCTGGGGGATCTGGTACGCCAGGCCGAAGCGTTGGGCGCCGGCGACCTGAGTGTGCGACTGAGCGTGTCGAGTCATGACGAAATCGGTCAGTTGGCCCGTGCCTTCAACCAGATGAGCGAGGCCCTGTCGACCATGGTCGAGCACATCCGTAAGGCCTCCCAGGAGGTCAACAGCCGCGCCCAGGCCCTGTCCGGGTTGTCCAGCGGGGCGTACGAAGGCATGGAACAGCAATCCGGCGAAATCACCAGCATGGCCGGCGCGGTGGAAGAGTTCAGTGCGACCTCCCTGAACATTGCCGACAACATGGGCAACACCGAGCGCCTGGCCCAGGAAAACGCCCAGCAAACCCGCATTGGCCGGACCTCGATGGATGAGGCATCGTCGTCCCTGGAGCAAATCGCCGGCGCGCTGAACAGCACGGCCACAGTCATCAATACCCTGGGCCAGCGTTCCCAGGAAATCGGTGGCATCGTGGGGGTCATCACCTCGATTGCCGAGCAGACCAACCTGCTGGCTTTGAACGCGGCCATCGAAGCTGCCCGCGCCGGCGAGCAGGGTCGTGGTTTCGCCGTGGTGGCCGATGAAGTCCGCAGCCTGGCATCCCGCACCCGCCAGGCCACTGATGAAATCTCCAGCATGATCAACAGTATCCAGCAGGAAACTGGCAATGCCATCAGCACGATGGAACAGGGCAACCTGTTGATGCAGGAAGGCCTGTCGCGCAACGCCAATGTGGCCGCGGCCCTGGCGCGAATCGACGAGCAGAGCCGTTCGGCTGGCCAGCAATTCGCGGCGATCACCACCGCCACCCAGGAGCAAAGCAGCACCGCGACCCTACTTAGCAGCAACCTGCAAAGCATCGCCATGGCCAACAGTGAGCAGCGCCAGGTCGTTTCGAACCTGGCGGTCACCGCCAAGGAACTGGAGAAACTGGCCCAGGACCTGCGCCAAGAGGTTGATCGGTTCCGTTGAAGCCTCCTGTCACAAGCCAGCTCCCAGATATTTCCGGTGGGAGCGGGCTTGTTCCCACAGTTTGATTCTGGTGAATACGAAATCCGGGCCACCATCGATCCCCGTGGGAGCGAGCTTGCTCGCGATGACGGCTGCCCAGCCAACATCATTTCAATCTGACCCACCGCCATCGCGAGCAAGCTCGCCCCCACAAACGCTGCCCGTCATGTAGTCGAGATTTTTTAAGGGTATTGCTGTTTTTAAGCTTGCTGAAACGTTTCTTCAAGTCTATAAAAACCGCACAACTCCAATAAAAGGTCGCGTCCATGACTCCGCTCAAACTCCTCATTACCCTTGGCGCCTTGGGCGCTGCCTCCCAGGCGATGGCTTGGGATTACGTCCTGCTGGATACCGATAAAGCCGCCCAACCCTGGCAAATCACCAGCCAGCAGCTCGGCGTGAAAACCGACCAACCTTTCTCTGTGACGATGCGCACCCTGCACGGTGGCCGGCAAGAGGGCGTCAGCATCGTTGATATCGACAACGGCACCCTGAAGCTTTCAGTCGTCCCGACCCGTGGCATGAATGTGCTGCAGGCTTCCGTCGGTGATGTGCGCATGGGTTGGGATTCACCGGTCAAGGAAGTGGTCAACCCGGCGTTCATCGAGCTCAACGGCCGAGGTGGGTTGGGTTGGCTCGAAGGCTTCAACGAGCTGGTCACCCGCTGCGGCTACGAATGGGTCGGCCATCCCGGCATCGACAATGGTGAGCTGCTGACCCTGCATGGTCGCGCTGCCAATATTCCGGCCAACAAAGTCACCGTGCACATCGATGAAAAACCACCCTACGCCATCACTCTGCGGGGCGAGTTGAAGGAACAGGCGTTCAAGAAGGTCGATTTCTCGGTGCAGACCGAACTGGTCACCGAGCCCGGCAGCGTGACATTCGCCCTCAGCGACACGCTGACCAACAACGGCGATTACCCGAAGGAATACCAAGCGCTCTACCACAGCAATTTCAGCACGCCTTTCCTGGAGCAGGGCGCTCGTTTCGCGGCCCCGGTCAAGCAGGTCTCGCCGTTCAACGACAAGGCCAAGGGTGACTTGCCGGATTGGCAAACCTACCGGGGCCCGACCAAGGATTACGACGAAACCGTCTATAACGTCGTGCCCTACGCTGACGCCAAGGGCGACACCCTCACCGTGCTGCACAACAAGGCCGGTAGCCTCGGCGTGTCGGTAGGCTTCAACACCAGCACGCTGCCCGTGTTCTCCCTGTGGAAAAACACCGATACCCAAGGCCAGGGCTACGTGACCGGGTTGGAACCTGGCACCAGTTTTTCCTATAACCGCCGGTATCAGCGGCCACTGGGCCTGGTGCCCACGATCGGGCCGAAAGAGCACAAGCAATTCCAGATTCACTACAGCCTGTTGGCAGACAAGGGCGCAGTGGATAAGGCGCTCAAGCGCATCGATGCGATCCAGAACGGTCAAAAAACCGAGGTCCGGGAAACACCGTTGGTAGACCTGAGCAAACCGTGAAGCGGTTCAAGCCGTAGCCGGCCGATATTGCAACGCTTCGGCCAGGTGCTCGCGGCGAATGTTTCCCGCTTGCTCCAGGTCCGCCAGTGTCCGGGCGACCTTGAGCAAGCGGTGGGCGGCGCGCAGCGACAGGGTCAACCGTTCGCAGGCGGTTTCCAGCCAGGTTTCATCGGTTGTGGATAACTTGCAATGCCGGCGCAACCCCGGTAGATCGAGGAAGGCGTTGGCGCAGCCCTGGCGGCGGTGCTGGCGTTCCCGAGCTTCGGCTACGCGCTCGGCGACCGTGGCCGTATCGTCCCCGGCTTCGAGCCTGGGGTTCAATGCCGTGGCTTCCCGGGCGACAGTCAGGTGCAGGTCGATACGGTCCAGCAGCGGGCCGGAAAGCTTGTTGCGGTAGCGCTGCACCATCTCCGGTGTACAGGCACAGCGGCCGCTGGGCTCGCCAAGATAGCCGCAGGGGCAGGGGTTCATCGCCGCCACAAGCTGGAAGCGGGCAGGGAAGCGCACTCGATCCCGGGCGCGAGAAACCACGATGTGGCCGGACTCCAGCGGTTCTCTCAAGACCTCCAGCACCTTGCGGTCGAACTCCGGCAGTTCATCCAGAAACAGCACGCCATGATGGGCGAGGGTAATCTCTCCTGGTTGCGGTTTCGACCCGCCACCTACCAGCGCCGGACCGGAAGCCGAGTGGTGCGGCTGGCGGAACGGGCGTTGCGGCCAGTGGCTCAACGGCACACAACTGGCCACCGACTGGATGGCCGCGACCTCCAGGGCTTCGCTCTCGGCCAGTGGCGGCAACAGCCCTGGCAAGCGGCTCGCCAGCAGGGTCTTGCCGGTACCCGGTGGCCCGCTGAACAACAGGTTATGAGCCCCCGCGGCGGCAATCAGCAATGCTCGTTTGGCCCCGGCCTGGCCTTGTACTTCATTCAGGTCGGGGTAGGGCTTGCTGGCCGAGAGTAGCCCATTGGACACGAACGGTTCGACCGGCGTGTGGCCGTTGAAATGCGCCACCGCTTCGAGCAGGTGGTCCACGGCGATCACCTTCAGCCCCGAGGCCAGGCAGGCTTCCTCGGCATTGGCCCGTGGCACCACCAGCATGCGCCCGGCCTTGCGCGCCGCCAGCGCCGCGGGCAATACCCCACGCACTGGACGCACCGCGCCGGACAAGGCCAGTTCACCAAGGCATTCCACGTCGTCCAGCGTCAGCGTCGGCACTTGCACGCTGGCCGACAGGATCCCCAGGGCGATGGCTAGGTCGAAGCGGCCGCCGTCCTTTGGCAGGTCTGCCGGCGCCAGGTTCAGGGTGATGCGCCGCGCCGGAAAATTCAGCCCCGAGTTGATGATCGCGCTGCGCACCCGATCCTTACTTTCCTTCACCGCCGCCTCCGGCAGGCCAACCATCGTCAGCGACGGCAAACCATTGGCCAGGTGGACTTCAACGGTAACGGCAGGAGCCTCGACCCCCACTTGGGCGCGGCTGTGGACAATGGCAAGCGACATGAATCGTTCCTTGAGTGAATGGGGGGTCGCGTCCTGCGACTTTTGAAGGGTAGTCGTGGGGATGAACTTGGGCACCGCAATTGAGGGGAGAAAATTTGGCAGGATGTTTCGACTGCCAGTGACAGCCGAGGCGGCAAGGACGATACGGTCCAGCCGATGCAGTCCTTCACCTGCCCAGGCGAAATGCCCAGGACCGGCCTAGACTCCGACTTGCCCAGTCGGCACTTGGCGGCATCAACGGCACAGGGAGGGAGTGGCCATGAACGATCTGCTGGCGCTGTTAACCGACAAGCGCTTCATGCCCCATGGGCACTGCTACATGTGGCGGCCGGATTTGCTGTGGACCAATGTCATTGCCGATGGTTTGATCACGCTGTCCTACGTCACCATTCCCTTCACGCTCCTGTACTTTATCCACAAGCGCAAGGACGTGCCGTTCGACTGGATGCTGGCGGCCTTTGGTGTATTTATCCTGGCCTGCGGGACCAGCCACGTGATGGAAATCCTGACCATTTGGCAGCCTTATTACTGGTTGTCGGCGCTGGTCAAGGTGATCACCGCGATTGCCTCGGTGATTACCGCCATCCTGCTGGTCCGGCTGGTGCCGGCGGCCCTGAAGATCCCCAGCCCGCAGCAATTGGCCAAGGTCAACGAAGAGTTGCGCGAGGCGCAGGCCGAACTGGTGACCACCGCGCGCCGGGCCGGCATGGCGGAGATCGCCACCAATGTGCTGCACAACGTGGGCAATGTGCTCAATAGCGTCAACGTGTCAGCCCAGGTTCTGTACGAGAAGGTGCACACCTCCAAGGGGCCCGGGGTGGCCAAGGTCGTCCAGTTGATGAAGGAGCATCCCGATGACCTCGGCGACTTCATCAGCAGCGATCCGAAAGGGCGCGCCCTACCGGACTATCTCGACAAGCTGGCCGCCGCGCTGGCCGCCGAGCAGCAGGGCATGATCGCCGAGTTGGCGCAGCTGACCCGCCGAATCGACCACATCAAGGAAATCGTCGCCACCCAGCAATCCTATGCTGGCAATGCCAGCGTCCTGGAGCCGGGCTCGTTGCGGGAGCTGGTCGAGGATGTCGTGCGCATTTGCGATGTGTCCCTGGCGCGCCACCACATCACGCTGGTCAAGGAGTTCAGCGATATCCCGCAAATGCCACTGGACAAGCACCGAGTGCTGCAGATCCTGGTCAATCTGATCAACAACGCCAAGCAGGCGCTGGACGCGGGTGTGAACCGGCCGCCGCAGATCATCCTGCGCCTGAAGGTCGTTGACGAGGGGCGCGTGCGGGTCGAGGTCGAGGACAATGGCGAGGGGATAGCACAGGACAATCTTGCGCGGGTGTTCGAGCACGGCTTCACCACGCGTGTCGACGGTCACGGCTTTGGTCTGCACAGCTGCATTCTGGCGGCGCACGAGATGGGGGGCGAGCTGACGGCGCAGAGCGCGGGGCCGGGCAAGGGCGCGCTCTTTATCCTGGAGCTGCCGCTCGCGCTTGCCCAAGGCGCATCGCAGTGGGCCGCGAGTGGTTAAGTCTCCAGGTGGGTGGCTTACTCCTGTGCTGGAGCCAGTCGCGCTTCCAGCTCAGCGACCTTGGCCTCCAGGCTTTCGAGCCGCGCCCGGGTTCGGGCCAGCACGACCATCTGGCTGTCGAATTCTTCCCGGCTTACCAAGTCCAGCTTGCTGAAGCCGCTTTGCAGCAGGGCCTTGAACTGGCTTTCGATTTCGCTTTTGGGCAGCGGCGTGTCGCCACTCAAAATACGGGAGGCGTGGCCGCTCAGGGCGTCGAGGAGGTCTTTGGGCGCAAGCATGTGCAGGTGTCCTGGAAACAATGGCGGGCAGTGTACCACGCAGTGTCTATAGTCAATTCGCTAGCCAGGGATGCACGCTTTTCGCGCATGTGGCCGGGCGTCATTGCACTGTTGTTGTGCGTATCGCTGCGGTTAGTGGTGCGGTGCACGTCGAGCCGGTGGCCAAGGTGCTGAAATCAGAGGGTTTGGGCACAGATGGCAAGGTTTCTGCTTAGAGGCTGATGACCCATGCACTGATGCAGTCGCTGTGACGAATGCAGTGCAGCAGGCGGAACGGGGAGTTTCGCCAGGATCGGTTAACTGGCACCTGTCGGGCAACTTGGGCCGACGATGCGTTACAAAGCCAGGCACTGCGCTTAGACTTGAGTCGGGTTTGTTTTCCTGGGGCAAGTCCACCAATTCGGGAGAAAGTTTCATGAAGCTAGTCACTGCCATCATCAAGCCGTTCAAGTTGGACGACGTGCGCGAGTCGTTGTCCGAGATCGGCGTGCAGGGCATTACCGTTACTGAGGTCAAAGGCTTCGGTCGGCAGAAGGGTCACACCGAGCTGTATCGCGGCGCGGAATATGTGGTCGATTTCCTGCCCAAGGTGAAGATCGATGTCGCCATTGACGACAAGGATCTGGACCGGGTGATCGAGGCAATCACCAAGGCCGCCAACACCGGCAAGATCGGTGACGGAAAGATCTTTGTGGTCAATCTGGAACAGGCTATCCGCATCCGTACCGGCGAAACCGATACCGACGCTATCTAAGCCGCCAAACCCAACGCCCCAGGAGAAAACAATATGACTCTGCGTAAATTCGCAGGGCTAGGAGCCCTGTTGTCCTTCGCAATGCCTGGCCTGGCCATGGCAGAAGAAGCGGCAGCCCCCGTCCTGAACTCCGGCGACACCGCCTGGATGCTCACGGCCACGATTCTTGTACTGTTCATGACCATTCCAGGCCTGGCACTGTTCTACGGTGGCATGGTCCGGTCGAAGAACATTCTTTCCGTGATGATGCAGTGCTTTGCCATTACCGGTCTGATCAGCATCCTGTGGGTCATCTATGGCTACAGCATCGCGTTCGACACCACCGGCATGGAGCAGGGCGTCGTCAACTTCAACTCCTTTATTGGCGGTTTTGGCAAAGCGTTCCTGGCGGGCGTCACGCCAGCCAGCCTGACCGGCCCGGCGGCGCTGTTCCCTGAAGCGGTGTTCATTACCTTCCAGATGACGTTCGCCATCATTACCCCGGCCCTGATCGTCGGTGCCTTTGCCGAGCGGATGAAGTTCTCCGCCATGCTGATCTTCATGGGCGTGTGGTTCACCCTGGTGTATGCACCGATTGCGCACATGGTCTGGTCCGGCAACGGCGGCCTGATGTGGGACTGGGGCGTGCTGGACTTCGCTGGCGGCACCGTGGTGCACATCAATGCCGGTATCGCCGGTCTGGTGGCGTGCCTGGTATTGGGCAAGCGCAAAGGCTTCCCGACCACGCCAATGGCACCGCATAACCTGGGTTACACCCTGATGGGCGCGGCCATGCTGTGGGTCGGCTGGTTCGGCTTCAACGCCGGTTCGGCTGTCGCCGCCAACGGTACTGCCGGCATGGCGATGCTGGTGACCCAGATCGCTACCGCTGCGGCGGCCCTGGGCTGGATGTTTGCCGAGTGGATCACCCATGGCAAGCCAAGCGCGCTGGGCATTGCCTCTGGCGTGGTGGCCGGCCTGGTTGCAATCACTCCGGCTGCCGGCACCGTGGGCCCGATGGGCGCCCTGGTCATCGGCTTGGCGGCGGGCGTGGTGTGCTTCTTCTGCGCCACCACCCTCAAGCGCAAGCTCGGTTATGACGACTCCCTGGATGCCTTCGGCGTACATGGCATCGGCGGTATTCTCGGCGCGATCCTGACCGGTGTGTTCGCCGCACCGGCCCTGGGTGGCTTCGGCACCGTGACCGATATCGGCGCGCAAGTGTGGATTCAATTCAAGGGCGTGGGTTTCACGGTGGTCTACACCGCGATCGTCACCTTCATCATCCTCAAGGTCCTGGACGCCGTCATGGGTCTGCGTGTCACCGAGGAAGAAGAAGCTGTGGGCCTGGATCTGGCCCAGCACAACGAGCGTGGCTACAACCTGTAAGCACACGCAACAAAAAATGCCCGGTTCGCCGGGCATTTTTTTGCCTGGAATTTGTCATTGCTCAAAAGGCCGGGCAGTTTTTTCCGACGCCTTTTGTTGTGGATGCGACATGGGTTTTTATACCGCCAAAGGCTTACATCGAAGCAGGAATATTAGGGCCTTTGTTTTTTCCCAGAGCGCGCTAGAATGCGCGCCGAACGTGCGGAGATCTGTATGTGGCAACAGACGCTGATAACCCTGCGGGCAAGGCCCCGGGGCTTTCATCTGGTGACGGACGAGTTGCTGGCCGGCCTGCCTGAACTCCAGGCATGTCGTGTCGGTCTGTTGCATCTGTGGCTGCAGCATACCTCGGCCTCGTTGACTATCAACGAGAACGCCGATCCGGCGGTACGTCGAGACTTCGAACGATTTTTCAATCGGCTGATCCCACAAGGAACCGCCGGTTATGAGCACAACGACGAAGGCTTGGACGACCTCCCGGCGCACTTCAAGGCCAGTGTGCTCGGTTGTCAGCTCAGCCTGCCGGTGACGGCGGGACGGTTGGCATTGGGAACCTGGCAAGGTGTTTATCTGGGCGAGCACCGTGATCACGGCGGTGCTCGTAAAGTCCTTGCCACCTTGTACGGTGAAGGGGCATAACCGCTGATTGCCAGCGGATGTTGAATTTTTTCCGGCAGCCTTCGAACAGATGGCGAAGCTGGGCTATAACTAATCTGCTTTTCGCAAGTCATGAGGTAGAACATGAGCGACGATGATCTGGAAAACGACGACCTCGAAGTAGGCGACGAAGACGAGACCGAAGAAGGCCTTGAAGTGGCGGCTGAAGACGTTGCCGAAGACGATGGCGCCGACGTTCCGGCACCTACCGCCAAGGGCAAGGCCAAGGCCGCGGTATCGGTCGACGAATTGCCGAGCGTAGAGGCCAAGAACAAGGAGCGTGATGCGCTCGCCAAGGCCATGGAGGAGTTCCTGGCCAGAGGCGGTAAGGTGCAGGAAGTGGAGGCCAACGTGGTCGCTGATCCGCCCAAGAAGCCTGACAACAAGTACGGCAGCCGCCCTATCTGAGTATCGGCTTCTTGCTTGCTGAAAAAGCCCGCCGTCGCTGCGGGCTTTTTCATGGGCGCAACTCCCAGGCCAAGCACATTCCTTCTTGTGGGAGCGGGCTTGCTCGCGAAAGCGGTTTAACGCTCAACAGGTGTGTGCCTGATCCACCGTCTTCGCGAGCAAGCCCGCTCCCACAGAATTTGTGCCTGGCATAGCGCCGCGGTACACCGCTCCCAGGATTTAGCGCTGGCTATGCCAACCCGCCAACAGCCCCGGCAGTTCGGTCAGGCTGCGAATTTCCGCATCCGGTGCATGATCGGCATTCCAGGGCTTGCCTGCCGGGTTGAACCATACCGCGCGCAGGCCGGCCTGTTGGGCGCCGGCGATGTCGTCGCCCGGGTGATCGCCAATGTGCACGGCGGTCTGTGCCGTGGCGCCGCCGCGCTGCAGGGCTTCGTGGAACAACCGGGCGTCAGGCTTGGCGATGCCGATGTCTTCGGCGCACAAGGCGAATTTGAAGTAGTCCGCCAGCCCCAGGCGTCGCACGTCGGCGTTGCCATTGGTGACCACGCCGAGGGCGAAATGATTGGCCAGGATTTCCAGGGTGGGCTGTACCTCGGGGAAAATTTCCAACTGATGACGGGCGTGCAGAAATGTCTCGAAGGCCTGGTCCGCCAGTTCAGAGGCGTGCCACTGGTCGTAGCCAGCTTCCTGCAAGGCACGGAACAGCACCCGCCGGCGCAACGCACTGATGCGATGCTTGAGGTTGGGTTCTTCGCGCAACACTTGCTCACGAATCGAAAAAAGATGCTCCACCGGCAGCCCGCCCAGATTCGGTGCGTTGTCGGTCAGCCATTGGCGGAGTATGGCTTCGGCGCTGGCGATCACCGGGGCGGTGTCCCACAGGGTGTCGTCCAGGTCGAAAGTGATGAGTTCGATGGTCATGATTCGTCGCCCTTGATGCGTTTGGCCCTGGGGTGGGCACTGTCATAGACCGTCGCCAGGTGCTGGAAGTCCAGGTGGGTGTAGATCTGTGTCGTCTTGATGTCCGAGTGGCCCAGCAGCTCTTGAACGGCGCGCAGGTCCTGGGAGGACTCCAGCAAATGGCTGGCGAAGGAGTGCCTGAGCATGTGTGGGTGCAGGTTCTGCCCCAACTCGCGTTCGCCGGCGGCCTTGACCCGCAACTGAATCGCCCGCGGGCCGAGGCGCCGACCGCGTTGGCTGACGAACACCGCGTCGTCGGCGGGGTTGGCCAGGGCCCGAAGGGGCAACCACAGTTCCAGGGCTTCACGGGCCTTGCGGCCGACGGGCAGCAGGCGGGTCTTGCTGCCTTTGCCAAGCACCTGGACCATGCCGTCGGCCAGGTCCAGTTGATCCAGGTTAAGCCCCGTCAGCTCTGAAAGCCGCAGGCCGGACGAATAGAACAGCTCGAGAATGGCCTGGTCGCGCCGGGCCAGGAAGTCGTCTTCGACGGCGCCTTCAAGCAATTGCAGGGCGCGGTCGGTATCGAGGGTCTTCGGCAGCCGGCGTTCGCCCTTGGGCGGTGCGAGGCCGGTGGCCGGATCGTGATCGCACAGGCCTTCGCGATTGAGGTAGTGATACAGGCCACGCACCGCCGACAACAGTCGCGCCAGGCTGCGGGAGGACTGTCCCTGTTGGTGCAGGCGGGCGATCAGGCTGCGCAAACGCTGGATGTCCAGGGCCGACCAACTGCCGATGTTCTGCTTCTGGCACCAGCCCAGCACTTTTTCCAGGTCACGGCGATAGGCCAACAACGTGTGGGGCGACACCTGACGCTCACTGCGCAGGTGTTCGCAGTAGGCGTCCAGTTGCCGCTCCATCATCAGCGTACCGAGCGCAGCGAACCGGCGACTCTTGGCAGCACCCGGCCGGTGACTTCGGCGATGTAGCTCAAGAACAGCGTGCCCACCGAACTCTTGTAGTGCTGCGGATCGCGGCTGGCGATGGCCAGCACGCCGTGCACGCCCTGGTGGGCGATGGCGACGACGGCGGTGGAGCCGATCTGCTTGCGCTGTTCTTCGCCGAACAGGAAGTCCAGCTCATGTTCGCGCAGGCTGCCGCTGACGCTTTTGTTTTCCGTGAGCAGGCCGCCGATGGCCGTCTGCGCTTCGGCGTGGGTCACCCAGCGGCCTACCGGCATGGCGTTGTCGCCAAACAGGATCAGGCTGACAAAGGGCACCTGGAAATCCTGGCGCAGGCTGTCTTCCACGCTCATGACCAGGTCTTCGAGGGTGCTGGCGTCCATCAGGGCCAGGATCAGCCGACGGGTCTTGTCGAAGAGCCGGTCGTTGTCCCGGGCCACGTCCATCAGGTGCGAAAGACGATGGCGCATTTCGATGTTGCGCTCGCGTAGGATTTTCATCTGGTGCTCCACCAGCGACACGGTGTCGCCGCGCCGGTGGGGGATGCGCATCGTCGCAAGCAGTTCTTCATGCTCGACGAAAAAGTCCGGATGAGCCTCCAGGTAAGCGGTCACGGCCGCGACTTCTGGAAGGCTGGGCGATTCGTCGGGCTGTGGGGCTGGAACCTGTGGCTGATCGGTCATGGGTTTGGCTCACTCAAAGACGAACTTGTCCTTCGTATACGCGCACTGCCGGGCCGGTCATCATCACCGGTTGGCCAGGGCCTGCCCATTCGATGGACAAGCGCCCGCCGGGCAGGTCGATCAACAATGGCGAATCCATCCACCCCTGGCTGATCGCAGCGACGGCAGCGGCACAGGCGCCGGTACCGCAGGCTTGGGTTTCCCCGGCACCGCGTTCCCAGACACGCAATTGTGCGCGGTGACGGTCGATGACTTGCAGGAAACCGACATTCACCCGCGCGGGGAAGCGCGGATGGTGTTCGATTTTCGGCCCCAGCTCATGCACCGGGGCACTGTTGATATCGGCCACTCGCAGCACGGCATGGGGGTTGCCCATGGAGACTGCCGCCAGTTCCACCGTGGTGCCGTCGACTTCCACCTGATAGCTCAAGGCCTGGGCCGGCGCTTCGAATGGAATGTCCGCCGGTACCAGGCGTGGAGCGCCCATGTTGACGCCGATTTGGCCGTCGCTGCGCACATCCAGTTCGATGATGCCGCCCTTGGTCTCGACGCGGATCTGCCGCTTGGCGGTCAGGCGCTTGTCTAGCACGAAGCGGGCGAAGCAGCGCGCGCCGTTGCCGCATTGCTCCACTTCCGAGCCGTCGGCGTTGAAGATCCGATAGCGGAAATCCACGTCCGGGTTGTTGGGCGCCTCGACGATCAGCAACTGATCGAAACCGATACCGGTGTGCCGGTCTCCCCATTGCTTGGCATGCTTGGGCAGGATATGCGCGTGCTGGCTGACCAGGTCGAGGACCATGAAGTCATTGCCCAGGCCGTGCATCTTGGTAAAACGCAGCAGCATGGTTTTACTCCGGCAGCAGGCTTTCGCCGGCAAACAACTCGGCTACCGTCTCGCGGCGACGCACTTCGAATGCCTGATCACCGTCCACCAGCACCTCGGCGCAACGGCCGCGGGTGTTGTAGTTGGAACTCATGACAAACCCGTAGGCACCGGCCGAATGCACGGCCAGCAAGTCGCCTTCTTCCAGCGCCAGCTCCCGACCCTTGGCCAGGAAGTCACCGGTTTCGCAGATCGGCCCGACGATGTCGTAGGGGTGGGCCGCGGTGTCGCGAGGGCGCACGGCGGTGACGTCCATCCACGCCTGGTACAGCGCCGGGCGGATCAGGTCGTTCATCGCCGCGTCGACGATGGCGAAATCCTTGTGCTCGGTGTGCTTGAGGTATTCGACCTGGGTCAGCAGCACGCCGGCATTGGCCACGATATAACGGCCGGGCTCGAACATCAGCGCCAGGTCACGACCTTCGAGGCGCTCGCGCACCGTCTTGATGTAGTCGGCCACCAGCGGCGGCTCTTCGTCGCGATAGCGCACGCCGACACCGCCACCCAGGTCGATGTGGCGCAGGTAGATGCCGCAGTCGCCGAGGCGGTCGACCAGCGCCAGCAGGCGGTCGAGGGCATCGATGAACGGTTCGAGGGTGGTCAGTTGCGAGCCGATGTGGCAATCGACACCCAGCACTTCCAGGTTTGGCAGTTGGGCGGCGCGTACGTACACGTCCTCGGCGTCGGCAATGGCGATGCCGAACTTGTTTTCCTTCAGGCCGGTGGAAATGTACGGGTGGGTGCCAGCGTCGACGTCCGGGTTCACGCGCAGGGAGATCGGTGCGCGAACGCCCAGCTCGGCGGCGACGACCTGCAGGCGCTCCAGCTCATCGGTGGATTCGATGTTGAAGCAGTGCACGCCGACTTCCAGGGCGCGGCGCATGTCTTCGCGGGTCTTGCCGACGCCGGAGAACACGATCTTGTCGGCGCTGCCGCCCGCGGCCAGCACACGCTTGAGCTCGCCACCGGAAACGATGTCGAAACCGGCCCCCAGGCGCGCCAGGACATTGAGCACACCCAGGTTGGAGTTGGCCTTGACGGCGAAACACACCAGGTGCGGCATGCCGTCGAGAGCATCGGCGAACGTCCGATATTGGGCTTCGATGTGGGCACGGGAATAGACATAGGTCGGCGTGCCGAAACGTTCGGCGATCGCGGACAGGGCAACTCCTTCCGCGAACAGCTCCCCGCCACGGTAGTTAAAAGCGTCCATGGCGGTCCCTTAGTAAGTGGTGTGGGTGTCGTGCGAGTGTGTCTTGGATTGCGACGACTTGGCCTGTTCTTCAGGGGACTTGCTGTCATCAGGCAGGTACAGCGGACCTTTTTGACCACAGGCTGTCACGAGGCAGGCAACCGCGACGAGCGCAGCAAGGGAAGAGATCAGGCGCTTCATGGCGAAATCCTTGAAAATGCATTAATTGCGCCGGAGTATACCGGCCACCCGTCAGCTTGCCTATGCAACGGGGCGCCCGTCCGGCGGCACTGTTGTCGTCGATCGGTATATCCTTTGCAATCGCCGGGCGGCGTCCGTATCTTGCGGCGCTTGAGCATGAGCAGACATTTTCGAGGTTGCCGCAAATGAGTTTGACTGAAGCCCGTTTCCACGATCTGGTCGATGCGACCCAGCAAACGCTGGAGGATGTGTTCGATGACAGTGGCCTGGACATTGACCTGGAAATCTCCGCCGGTGTACTCACCGTCAAGTTCGAAAACGGCAGCCAACTGATCTTCAGTCGCCAGGAGCCGTTGCGGCAGTTGTGGCTGGCGGCGGTCTCCGGCGGCTTTCATTTCGACTACGACGAGGAAAGCGAGCGCTGGATGTGCGACAAGAGCGAAGAGCAACTGGGCGAGATGCTCGAGCGCATCGTCAAGCAGCAGGCGGGCGCGGAACTCGAGTTCGAAGGCCTGTGACGGCGTGAGCCAGACCGTCCCGCCACGGCCCCCCAAGCCGCTCTACAGCAACGTCAGCCCCGCCGTGCCGTCGCCGTGCACCAGCGTGTGCAAGCTGGATGAACAGAAGGTCTGCCTTGGCTGTTTCCGCCATGTGGAAGATATCCGCGAATGGCGCTCGGCCGATGATGAGCGCCGGCGGGTTATCTGTGCCGAGGCGGCTATGCGCAAATCTCTGAGGTAACCATTGGCCTTGGACGCTTTTGTGGCGAGGGAGCTTGCTCCCTCGCCACAAGGGTTCGGCGTCTCACATTCGTTTGTTCGTGAGCGACCCATTGGTACGGCTAGACCCCGCCCGTCTTGTTTATTTATTGAGCTGTGATAGTGTCCGGTTACGCCTCAATCCATCGAGGCCCGTGAAAACCCCGCCTTTCTGTGGCGGGGTTTTGCTTTTTTTGTGCAGAAGAAAGGAGTCTGCCTGGATCATGACCGCACCTTCCATCACCCTTACCCGCCTGGACGTACAGCGTCTGGAACGCCTGATCGACAGTCTTGATGAAACGCTGCCAGGCGTGATTGCGTTGCAAACCGAACTGGATCGCGCCGAAAACGTGGTGGGCCACGAAGAAGTGCCTGCCGATGTCGTGACCATGAACTCGCGTGTGCACTGCCGCGAAGAAAGCAGCGGCAAGGACTATCACCTGACGTTGGTATATCCACAGGACGCCAATGCCGACGAAGGCCGGATCTCGATCCTGGCGCCGGTGGGCAGTGCCTTGCTGGGCCTGAAGGTCGGCCAGCACATCGACTGGCCGGCCCCGGGCGGCAAGACGTTGAAGCTGACCTTGCTGGACGTCGAATACCAGCCCGAAGCGGGCGGCGATTTCCACCTCTGAGTGCCCGGGTGCTTCAGACCAGGGCCAGCGCCTCGTTCAGGGCGCGTTCCAGGTCGGCCTTGTAGCGCAGGTACAAATTGCTTGAGCAGGCCCCGTCGCCCACCAGCCCCGAGAGGTCCAGGTCGGTGATGTAGCAGCGGTAGCGCTGGGCTTCGCGGCGCTGTTCGACGATCTCCCTGGCGACCACGCGGAACAGTTGGTCGCCATGTTCCAGTTCGGAAAATTCCTGCTGATCGCAGTACAGGGTGACGTGCACCTGCCCGTGCGCCGCTTTGCCGATGATCGCCTGCACGTCATAGAACGGCTTGTTGACCGGTGTCTGTGGGGCTTGCCGCGCTTCGATCCGGCGCGCCCGGCCACCTGAAGGCAACAATTGGTAGTATAGGGTTTCCAGGGTCAGCGGCTGGGCGGCGTCCAGCGGCAGCAGGGCGTCGCGGCGGTACAGCACCGATTGCAGAAAGCGCTGCAGCGGCACCAGCAGGCTTTGTTCGTCGTGATAGGGCAGATGTTGCTGCCACAGCGCGTTGAATTCATCGAGCACGTACAGATCGGCTTCGTCCTCGTTGGTTCGGTAGAACACCTGGATACACTCGGGCTGGCCCATGGGCAGGATCAGCGCCAGGTCGTGGTCTTCCAGGGCCATCGGGTCCAGGTGCAAGGGGCTGTAGGCCGTCAGTTCCTCGCCCAGGTAATCCATCAGCGCCGACAAGCTGCCCAGGGCCACGTGATTGACCTGGCCGGGCACCAGTTCCAGCACGTGGTAATGCTGCTGGACCTGAAGCAGGTAGCGATGATTGAGCCTGCTCAGCAGCAGGGTCTGCGCCGTTTCGATGACTTCCTCGACACGCCGCGCAATGAATTGGGCGCGGTTGTGGCAGAAGCAGCGCACCTGCAGGCGCGGTTGGCTCTGGGTGACGGGTAGGTCGTTGAGGTAGTCGCGCAGGCAGTCGAGCAGGGCGTGTTCGCCGTCGAAACGGTTGACCAGCACTTCATTCCAGCTGTTGAGCGTGACCTGGTCGAGGGTCAGCACCAGGTTTTCCCGGACCCCGGCATAGCTCAGGGAGTCGGTACGCTCGGTGGTCATCAGGATATTCAGGTCGCGATGGTGCTTGAGCGGATCGACGCCGACGTTCACCAGGATCAGCACTTCGCTGGGCACGCTGGCGCGCAGCAACTGCGCTTCATCCACCGTGACCAGGGGCAGGGCGATGGACTGTTGCAGGCTGCCCAGCAGGTTGAACAGTTCGAACTCGCTCAGGTCACTGTCACCTGGGTGCAGCGCCAGGCGCGTGCTGCTGTCGATCACGCCGTTGCGATGGCACCAGGTCAACAGCTCCAGCAACTCCCGGCAACGCTTGATCGGTGCGAAGTTCTCCCACTCCAGGGCGTTGAGGCTGCCGTTGTACAGGCCCCACTGGTTCTGCCCCGGTTCCTTCTTGTTGGGTGACTGGACCAGCGTCAGGGTGTCTTCGGCCAAGTCCGGCGCGATACCGGGGTTGATGAACTCGACCTTGTCGGCCTTGCGCTCGAAGGCGGCATACAAGCGCCGGCCAAGCACGTTGAGATCGCGCTTGTTGATCAGGCTGACGGTTTTCTCGGTGCGGGCGAACTGGGTCAGGAAGCGGTAGCTGTGGGTGAGTTCGTTGACCAGTGCGCGCCGCTCGTGGCTGACCTGGCGGACTTTCCACTGGCTGCGGCTGTCCAGCAATGCCAGTTGACGCTGGTCCCAGCCCCATTCCCTGGCCAGTCGCTCAAGCAGTACCCGTTGCCAGCCACTGCTGCGCGCCTGGCCGGTGAGTTTGCGATTGACCTTCAGGTACAGCGCGCGACGGATCAACTCCAGGCGCTCGGGTTCGCCACGGGCATGGAGGTATTCCTCGATGCGGCGGTAAACCAGCATGTACGGGTCCAGCTCTTCCAGGTCCAGGCGATTGGCGAACACGGCCTGTTTGAAGCGCAGGCTCAGGCAGCGCACGTTCGGGTGTTCGCTGGCATAGACCTCGGTCAGCAGCAGCTTGAGCACGGACTTGTAGGGCGATTCGATACCCTTGAACAGCTGCCAGAGCCCGGCGCCGACGAATTCGCCGGGCGGAATATAGGCCAGGTGTCCCAGGTCCAGGGTTTCATCCGCGCGAATGAAGCGCTTGGACATCAGCGTATGGGTGTACTGCTCGTAGTTCTCTTCTTCATAGACCGGCACCAGCCACCAGATCGGCGTGCGCCCGGCCAGCCAGATTGCGGTGCGGTAGAACTCGTCCAGCAGCAGGTAATGCTGAGTGGTACCGCAATCGTCGGAACTGAGCTGGTTGTCCCGCTCGCCCCGCACGAAACGCTCCGGGTCGATCAGGAAAAAGTGGGCTTCGGCGCCCTGGGTCGCGGCCCAGATCTCCAGCAACTGGCATTTCTTGCGCAGCTCGGCCAGTTCATCGTCGCTCAGGTCAGGCCCGTGGCACACCCACACGTCCATGTCGCTCTGGTCGGCCTGGGCCAGGGTACCGAGGCTACCCATCAGGAACAGGCCAAGGATCGGCCGCGGCGGATTGCTGCCGTGCCGAGGTTTGTAGGAAAACGAACGGGTCAGCCGCTGGGCTTCGGCCAGGACGTTGGCGTCAGGCTCGTAGTTCGACAGCCCGGCGGGCGTGCTGCCGGAGACGTAGCCGGGCAGCAGCGGATGGTTGACGTGGAAAAACAGCGGCAGCAGCGTCAGTACGCCTTGCTGGCGGGGGGACAGGCCTTCAAGGGCGCGCTCCAGCCGCACGGTGTTGAGCTTGAGAAAGCGTGCGCGCAACTGGCTCAGCACCTTGCGGTCGATTCCCTCGTCCAGATCGGGGCGTATTTCGTGATTGCGGGTCATGTCTGCTCAAACCGGCTTGCGGCGTCGAACGTGGGGTGATGGCAGGTTAGCGCCCGGTCTTGGGAATACTTAAGCTGAAAACAGGATTTTTGATGCCGGTTTCTTTACGCCGGGCGCCAGTGCGCCTGCGGAAATCCCGTAGAGGAGATTTCCGTGGGCGGCAGGGGGATCAGGCGGCTTCTTGTTGAACGCTGAGTATCGTCAGGACGGTTTGGACATTTTGGGCGGCATCCCGTCCCAGACTGGTCAGGTAACCACCATCGGGCTGAGTGATCAGGTCTTTCTCGTACAGGCGTTGGGCAGCGGCAATCGCTTTAGGGGCGGCGGTCTGATGAATTTTCAGGCCTTCCTGGGAACTGTCCAGGTTGAAGAGTGCAAGGATTTCCAGTTCGGCAACCAGCTCAGGGGTAAGCGACATAAGGACTCCAGACTTTCTAGGAATTTGGTCGACAGCGTCACTAAGGTGAGCGCACTCGGCCGAGCTGTCCAGTGTCAGTGGCATGCTTTTTTTGTTTCGGGTGACGGAACACCGCTGTTCTGCCAGGTAGAGCACCTTGTGGCGAGGGGATTTATCCCCGCTGGACTGCGAAGCAGGCCTAAGGAAACAGGCGCGCTCGTTGTGGGGGCCGCTTCGCGGCCCAGCGGGGCGGTGCGACGTTTCGCTAAATCCCCTCGCCACAGGAGCAACTTTGCCTCACGGTTTATTTCTTTTCCGGCGGCAACTCGGGAAGGGCGCGCAGCGCCGCTTCGTACCATTGGGTATCGAACGGGCGGTCTTCTTCGAGAATGGCGTCGATCTCATACGCCAGTACATGGGCCATGAGGTTGAGGATTTCTTCGCGCTCGTAACCGACCAGGGTCAGCTTGTTGAAGGTGGCCTTGGCCGCTGGCGGGTTGTCGCTTTCGATCTGATTTTCGATGGCTTCGATCAGCGTGTTCTCGACGAATTCTTCTTCGTCACTGTCGATATCGGTTGGCTCGCTCATGGCCGGCTCCTGTAGGAAAGGTCGCCAGTTTACCTGCATTCAGCGGCGTGATGCGCCTGGCAAGAAATGCCTCGACGGTCTATAACGCAAGGCTGCCAACCCCGCACGGCCTGGAGGCTTTGTAATGCTCAAGCTTTATGGTTTCTCTGTCAGTAATTATTACAACATGGTCAAGCTGGCACTGTTGGAGAAGGGCGTGCCCTTCGAAGAAGTGCAGTTCTTTGGCAACCAGACCCCGGAAGCCCTGGCAATCAGCCCGCGCGGCAAGGTGCCGGTGTTGAAGACCGAGCAGGGTTTTATCAACGAGACCAGCGTCATCCTTGAATACATCGAGCAAACCCAACCGGGTAAAGCCCTGCTGCCGACCGACCCGTTCGAGCGCGCCCAGGTGTTGGCCTTGTGCCGGGAAATCGAGCTGTACATCGAGTTGCCGGGGCGGGCCTGCTATGGCGAGGCGTTTTTCGGCATGACGGTGGCCGATGCCATCAAGGAAAAGTCCAGGTCCGAATTGCTGCTGGGGTTCGCCTCGCTCGGCCGGCACGGCAAATTCTCGCCCTATGTGGCGGGAGACAGCCTGAGCATTGCCGACCTGTATTTCTACTACAGCCTTTCGCTGGCCTTGCAAGTGGGCAGGAAGGTCTTCGATATCGATTGGCTGGCAGACATGCCGGCGGCCAAGGCGCTGATGGAGCGCTTGGAGCAGAACCCGAACGTGCGGCGGATCGCTGCGGACAGGGAGGCAGAGATGCCGGCGTTTTTGGCGATGGTTGCAGCCAAGAAGTGAGCTTTTCGGTGATTTAAAGTCAGCTATTACGAGCAAGCTCGCTCCCACATCTGAATCTCTGAATGTTCACAAGATTTGTGTTCACGGGAGATCTACTGTGGGAGCGAGCTTGCTCGCGAAGCTTTTAGCGGCTGGCGAGCAACGCCTGGCCGCGCACAACCGCTGCCTTGACCTGCGCCGGCGCGGTGCCGCCGATGTGGTCACGGGCATTGACCGAGCCTTCGAGGGTCAGCACGGCGAACACGTCCTGCTCGATCTGGTCGCTGAACTGGCGCAGTTCGTCCAGACTCATTTCCGCCAGGTCCTTGCCGGTGTCCACGCCGTACTTCACGGCATGGCCGACAATCTCATGGCAATCACGGAACGGCAGGCCACGGCGCACCAGATAGTCGGCCAGGTCGGTGGCGGTGGAGAAGCCGCGCAGGGCCGCTTCGCGCATCACCGCGTGCTTGGGCTTGATGGCGGGGATCATGTCGGCGAAGGCCCGCAGCGAGTCGCGCAAGGTGTCGGCGGCGTCGAACAGCGGCTCCTTGTCTTCCTGGTTGTCCTTGTTATAGGCCAGCGGCTGGCCTTTCATCAGGGTCAACAGGCCCATCAGTGCGCCGAATACCCGGCCGCTCTTGCCGCGCACCAGTTCCGGCACGTCGGGGTTTTTCTTTTGCGGCATGATCGAGCTGCCGGTGCAGAAACGGTCGGGCAAATCGATGAATTGGAATTGCGCGCTGGTCCACAGCACCAGCTCCTCGGAGAAGCGCGACAGGTGCATCATCGCGATGCTCGCGGCGGCGCAGAATTCGATGGCGAAATCGCGGTCCGAGACGTTATCCAGCGAGTTGCCGCCCACGGCGTCGAAGCCCAGCAACTGCGCGGTGTATTCACGATCGATCGGGTACGTGGTGCCGGCCAGCGCGGCGCTGCCCAGAGGCATGCGGTTGGTGCGCTTGCGGCAGTCCACCAGGCGCTCGTAGTCGCGGCTGAGCATTTCGAACCAGGCCAGCATGTGATGCCCAAACGTTACAGGTTGAGCGGTTTGCAGGTGCGTGAAGCCCGGCATGATGCTCTCGGCCTCGCGCTCGGCCTGTTCCAGCAGGCCTTTTTGCAGGCGCGTGATTTCGCCCAGGATCAGGTCGATTTCATCTCGCAGCCACAGGCGGATGTCGGTGGCGACCTGGTCGTTGCGGCTGCGGCCGGTGTGCAGCTTCTTGCCGGTCACGCCAATGCGGTCGGTCAGGCGTGCTTCGATGTTCATGTGCACGTCTTCAAGGTCGACGCGCCAGTCGAACTGGCCGGCCTCGATTTCAGTCTCGATGGTCTTCAGGCCATCGATGATGCTGTCGCGCTCGGCATCGGTCAGCACGCCGACCTTGGCCAGCATGGTGGCGTGGGCGATCGAGCCCATGATGTCGTGGCGATACAGGCGCTGGTCAAAGTTGACGGAGGCGGTGAAGCGGGCGACGAAGGCGTCGACGGGTTCACTGAAGCGGCCGCCCCAGGACTGATTGGTCTTGTCAGTGCTCATGAATTCGCTCGTGATCGGCTGTGGAGAAAGTAGCGGTTAAAGGCTGCGGCGGATGATAGCAGGGTTGCCGGGACTGGCGCTGGCACTGGTCGGCAGGTTTTTTCGATCAAGACCCGGGATCCAACCGGGTTTTCGCACAACGATATTTTTCGATTGAGCAATATCGTCGTGGCAACCGTCTACAGTGGACGGTAGGACTTTTGCTTTTTCCATCCATGGCGCACCGGACACATAGAAAAAGGGGGAGCTCATATTGGTCAGATCGACAGTTAATAATCCCTACGGCAACGCCGTGCGACAACGGGCCTCGGGCATCGGTCGGCAAGCGCTGGTAAAGATAGGCAACCGCCTCGCGGCACTTTTTGGCCCTCGAGCGAGTCTTAGCGTGGATCGCGGTGACGGATGTCACTTCCCCTGTCTACGCTATCCTTGTGCGAGACTCACGCAGGAATCCAGCGCAATATGAATGTCCTGATCGTTGATGACGAACCACTGGCCCGCGAGCGCCTGAGCCGAATGGTTGGCGAGCTCGAGGGTTACAGTGTCCTGGAGCCGAGCGCCACCAATGGCGACGAGGCATTGGCCCTTATTGACAGCCACAAGCCGGATATCGTGCTGCTCGACATTCGCATGCCTGGCCTGGACGGCCTGCAGGTGGCGGCGAAGTTGTGCGAACGAGAGTCGCCGCCCGCCGTGGTGTTCTGTACCACCCGGGACGACTTTCCGCCCGAGGTGTTGCAGGCCGGTGCCGTGGGCTACCTGGTCAAGCCGGTGGCGTCCGAGGCGTTGCTCGAAGCCTTGCGCAAGGCCGAGCGACCCAACCGCGTGCAACTGGCGGCGCTGACCCGTCCGGCCGCCGAAAGCGGCAGTGGCCCACGCAGCCACATCAGTGCGCGGACCCGCAAAGGCATCGAGCTGATCCCCTTGAACCAGGTGGTCTACTTCATTGCCGACCATAAATACGTGACCTTGCGCCATGAGAGTGGCGAGGTGTTGCTGGACGAGCCCCTCAAGGCCCTTGAAGACGAGTTCGGCGAACGCTTCGTACGCATCCACCGCAACGCCCTCGTGGCCCGCGAGCGCATCGAGCGTCTGCAACGCACCCCCCTTGGGCATTTCCAGCTGTTCCTCAAAGGTCTCAATGGCGACGCGCTGATTGTCAGCCGGCGGCACGTGGCCGGCGTGCGCAAGATGATGCAGCAGCTTTAAGCCAGGCGGTCCAAGGCGTTCAACGCGTTTCATTTCCAGGATCTGGCGGCCAGGGAGGCCTTGGGGTCGTGATTCAAATCAAAGCGGTTTTGACTGAGCTGTTATTATCTGCCGTATCTTTTAAGTACGGATTGATCCATGTCCCCTCGCGAGATCCGCATCGCCACCCGTAAAAGTGCCTTGGCCCTCTGGCAGGCCGAATATGTCAAAGCCCGCCTGGAAGCGGCCCATCCCGGCCTGATCGTAACCCTGGTGCCCATGGTCAGTCGCGGTGACAAGCTGCTGGACTCGCCGCTGTCGAAAATCGGCGGCAAGGGCCTGTTCGTCAAGGAGCTGGAAACCGCGCTGCTGGACAACGAAGCCGACATCGCCGTGCATTCGATGAAAGACGTGCCCATGGACTTTCCCGAAGGCCTGGGCCTGTTTTGCATCTGCGAGCGGGAAGACCCGCGCGACGCGTTCGTCTCCAACACCTTTGCCAGTCTTGAGGCGCTGCCTGCCGGGAGCGTGGTCGGCACGTCCAGCCTGCGTCGCCAGGCCCAATTGCTGACGCGTCGTCCGGACCTGCAGATCCGTTTCCTGCGGGGCAACGTCAACACGCGCCTGGCCAAGCTCGATGCCGGTGAGTACGACGCCATCATCCTCGCCGCCGCCGGCCTGATCCGCCTGGGCTTCGAAGACCGCATCACCTCGGCCATCAGCGTCGACGACAGCCTGCCCGCCGGCGGGCAAGGGGCGGTGGGTATCGAGTGCCGCAGCGCCGACAGCGACATCCACGCCCTGCTGGCGCCGCTGCACCATGCAGACAGCGCCACGCGAGTATTCGCCGAACGCGCGCTGAACAAACACCTCAATGGCGGCTGCCAAGTGCCGATTGCCTGTTACGCCATACTGGAAGGCGAACAGGTCTGGTTGCGCGGCCTGGTGGGGGATCCCAACGGTGGCCGGCTGCTCAGCGCGGAGGCCCGGGCACCGCGCCATGATGCCGAGGCGTTGGGCGTGCGGGTGGCTGAAGATTTGTTGAGCCAGGGCGCCGCCGACATTCTCAAGGCGGTCTACGGCGAGGCCGGCCACGCGTGACGGATTGGCGGCTGTTGCTCACCCGGCCGGCGGACGAGTCGTCGGCGCTGGCGGCTGTCCTGGCTGAAGCGGGGGTCTACAGCAGCAGCTTGCCGTTGCTGGATATCGAGCCGGTCCCGCTGTCCGATGCCGGACGGGCGATATTCCAGGCACTGGATCAATACTCTGCCGTGATCGTGGTCAGCAAGCCGGCCGCACGCCTGTGCGTCGAGCTGCTGCGCCAACACTGGCCCCAGCCTCCAGACCAGCCCTGGTTCAGCGTGGGCGCGGCCACCGGACAGATCCTTGCCGGTGCCGGCCTCACGGTGTTTTATCCCGATAACGGCGACGACAGCGAAGCCTTGCTGGAACACTTGGTCTTGCGCCAGGCTGTTTCGCGGCCCGACCCCAAGGTCTTGATCGTGCGTGGCGAAGGTGGGCGAGGCTTGCTGGCAGAGCGTTTGCGCGAGCAAGGTGCTAGTGTCGATTATCTGGAATTGTATCGCCGCCACCTGCCCAGTTACGGTGAAGGAGCGTTGGCGGCGATAGTCGAGGCGGAACGCTTGAACGCACTGGTGGTCAGCAGTGGGCAGGGCTTCGAGCATCTGCGGCGGCTGGCCGGCGATGCGTGGCCGGCCCTGGCGCGATTACCGTTGTTTGTTCCAAGCCCAAGGGTTGCCGAGATGGCGCGTGCCGCCGGGGCCCGAACAGTTGTGGATTGCCGTGGCGCCAATGCCGCGGCTTTGCTGGCGGCTTTACGGGAACACTCCGTGCCGTTTTCTAATGCAAAGGATGGATACGTGAGCGAAACAGCCTTGCCAAAAGAAGATCTAGACCAGCCAGCGATCGATGCGCCGGTTGAACCCTCGCCCCCAGTGGCGCCGCGCCGCGGCAACGGGCTGGCCGTTGTTGCCTTGCTGCTCGGCGCCGCCGGTGTTGCCGTGGGCGGTTGGGGCGTGTGGCAGGTACGGCACCTGCAAACCAATAACCAGCAGCAGTCCGCCCAGGTCCAGGCGCTGAACGACCAGGCCCAGACCCTCAAGCTCAACGAGCAACGCCTGAGCGAGCGCCTGGCGCAATTGCCCCCGGCCGAAGAGCTGGAGGAGCGGCGGCGCCAGGTGGCCCAGTTGCAAGGTGATCAGCAGCACCTGAACCAGCGCCTGGAAACCGTGCTGGGTGCCAGCCGCAAGGATTGGCGCCTGGCGGAGGCCGAGCACCTGTTGCGCCTGGCCAGCCTGCGTCTTTCCGCCCTGCAAGACATCGACAGTGCCCGGGCGCTGGTCCAGGGGGCTGACGAAATCCTACGCGAACAGAACGACCCCGGTTCGTTCGCCGCCCGCGAGCAACTGGCCAAGACCCTCGCTGCGCTGCGCAGCACGGAACAACCGGATCGTACCGGGCTGTTCCTGCAACTGGGCGCCTTGCGTGACCAGGTGCTGCAACTGACCGAACTGGCACCCGAGTACAAGGATCGTGGAGAGTCGCTGCTGGGCCTGACCGCCGACGGCGATGGGGCCAGCCGGTGGGCGCAGTGGTGGGACCAGATCTCGCGCTACATCCGCATCGACTTCAACGCCGACGAGAACGTCCGTCCGCTGCTGGCCGGGCAAAGCCTGGTGCAAGTGCGCCTGGCCTTGAGCCTGGCTCTGGAGCAGGCACAATGGGCCGCCCTCAATGGTCAGGCGCCGGTATACACCCAGGCGCTGACCGAGGCCCGGGACGTATTGAAGAACAACTTCAACCAGGACAATCCGCAAAGCAAAATCATGCTCGAGCGCGTGGGTGAGCTGTCCAAGCAGCCGGTGACGGTGGTCACTCCGGACCTCACGGGCACGCTGAGCAGCGTCCAGGCCTACCTTGAACGTCGCAACGTCAATGCCCAGGAGTCGGTCAAGCCGCTGCCCGCGCCAGGCGCACAGGAGGCCACGCCATGAAGCGTCTCTACGTGATTCTGTTCGTGGTCATCGCTGCTGCGGCTTTGCTGGGCGTGGCGATTGCCGAGCATTCGGGTTACGTGCTGGTGGCATACAAGAACTTCCGTTATGAAGCCGGCCTGTGGGTCACCCTGGCCCTGGTGGCGGTGCTCTGGCTGGTGTGGCGAGGCTTGAGGGCGCTGATTGGGCTGGTGACCACGTCCAGCGGCGTGGTCAACCCGTGGTCGCGGCGCAACCGCAGTCGTCGGGTGCAAGTGGCGATCGAACACGGCCAGTTGGACCTGGCCGAAGGTCGCTGGGCCAGCGCCCAGCGACATCTGCATCGTGCCGCCGAAGCCGAGCGTCAACCGTTGCTGTATTACCTGGGCGCCGCCCGCGCGGCCAACGAACAAGGGCTTTACGAACAGAGTGACAGTTTGCTGGAGCGCGCCCTGGAGCGTCAGCCCCAGGCGGAACTGGCCATTGCCCTGACGCACGCGCAATTGCAGATGGATCGAGGTGACACGGATGGCGCCTTGAGCACGCTGCAGGCCATGCATGAGCGTCATCCCCATAACGCCCAGGTCCTGCGCCAATTGCAACGGCTGCATCAGCAGCGCGGCGATTGGTCGGCGGTGATCCGGCTGTTGCCGGAGCTGCGCAAGGATAAGGTCCTGCCGCCGGCCGAACTGGCTGAACTGGAGCGGCGGGCCTGGGGCGAGAATCTTAGCCTGGCGGCCCACCGAGAGGAGGACGGCAGCGTCGGTTTGCAGTCGCTCGATCGCGCCTGGCAACAACTGACCTCTGCACAGCGCCAGGAGCCTACTCTGGTGCTGGCCTATGCCGAGCAACTGCGTCAGTTGGGCGCTCAGGTCGAAGCCGAGGAGGTGCTGCGCGGCGCGCTCAAGCGTCACTACGACAGCCATCTGGCGCGCTTGTACGGCTTGGTTCGCGGCAATGATCCGATCCGCCAGTTGCAAGCGGCCGAAGGCTGGCTCAAGGACCACCCGACCGATCCGAGCCTGCTGCTGACCCTGGGGCGTCTATGCCTGCAGAACAGTTTGTGGGGCAAGGCGCGGGATTATCTGGAAAGCAGCTTGCGCGTTCAGCGCAACCCCGAAGCCTGCGCCGAACTGGCGCGCCTGCTGGCGCAACTGGGGGATGCCGAACGCAGCAACCAGTTGTTCCAGGAGGGGTTGGGGCTGTTGGATGAGCGTCTGCTGGCCGCGCCACTGCCGGTTCCGGCTCAGGTGTTGTCGACTTGAGAGGGGCATGACTCATTCCTGAGAATGTATGAATCCTTTGTGGCGAGGGAGCGGTAGGAGCTGTCGAGTGCAACGAGGCTGCGATCTTTCCCCCGACGTTCGAGTCTCAAGCGAGAGATCAAAAGATCGCAGGCTTCGCCAGCTCCTACAGAGCCCAGCGGGAGCATGCTCCCTCGCCACGGGTTGGTGAATCTTGGATGCGCGGTTGCGAAGACCGCCCCGGTTTTGGGGCTTTGGTCATACCTTCAGCAAAGTCCTACAGCTGACCACGCCGAATCCTCTGCGACCTGTCGGGAATTCCCTACACCCTTGGTGAAGTGTCTGCGCAGGGCTGCCTTGAAAGGCCCGAGGGCTTTCCTCTACCGTAACTGCTTGTCTCTTTTGTTACGGAATCGCCATGTCTTTGGCCAGCTCACGCTTCTCGTTTCTCATGGCTTCCATCGCCGCCGCCCTGGCTTTGGGCATCAGCACTTATCTGGAGTATTCGGCCGGCCTGACGCCTTGCAGTCTGTGTGTCTTGCAGCGGTTGTGCCTGATGCTGTTCCTGGCGAACAGCCTCGTAGCGTGCGTACACGGTCCAGGCCAGCGAGGCAGTCTCTTGTATGGCGCCGCGGGATTGGTTTTTGCGACCGGGGGCATGACGCTGGCGTGGCGTCAGGTCCTGATGCAAAGCCGCTCGTTCGAATCGTTATCCGATTGTGCGGCACCACTCAACCCGACGGGTTCTTGGTGGTGTGCGTTGCGTCGTGTCCTCGACGGTGCCGTCGATTGTGCAAATATCACGTGGACGTTGTTCGACCTGAGCATCCCCGAGTGGAGCCTGTTGTTTTTTCTCGCGGTGTCCAGCGCCATGACTTACCTTCTGCTGCGCCTTGCCTGGAATGCTCTGGTACGACCGCTCAGCGGCGAGACGTCGCAGTTGGTCCGGGCCCTGGATTAAACACTTGTATGAACTTTATCTCCTGCGTACCTTGAAGCCGTTGTCGTGCGGGCATAATCTGGCCCGCACGTGTTATTGGAATTGTGCCGCTCGATCATGTTGTGTCTGGCTTGTCCCTGGTCATCAGGCGTGCACAGGCTGCGAGGGGGCATGACTCACAAGGGAAGAAATCACCATGCTCGAAAGTTGTCAGAATGCTCAGGAACGCTGGGGTGGAGTGCATCTGCTGATCGATCGCTGGCTGCAGGAGCGTCATGAACTGGTTCGGGCCTACGATGATCTCGGCGCCAAGCCTGAAGCCCTGAGCGAAAGCCGCAAACCCTTGCAGGATTTCTGCGGTGTGCTGGTCGACTATGTGTCTGCCGGTCATTTCGAGATATACGAACAACTGACGGGCGAGGCCAAGGCCTTCAACGACAAGCGCGGCCTTGAACTGGCCGAGACGATCTACCCGCGCATCGATGTCATCACCGAGAAGCTGCTGGCGTTCAACGACCTGTGCGATGAAGGCAAGTGCGTAGCGGAAAAATTCAAGGAGCTGGGCGGCTTGCTGCATGAGCGTTTCGAATTGGAAGACTGCCTGATCGAAGTGCTGCACAACGCCCACAAGGAAGAAGCTGCGGTCCAGGCCTGAGGGTTCGCGGTCATGAAAAAACGGTGCGCATTGCGCACCGTTTTTCGTTGGGTCAGCGTCAGGTCGTCGCGCCCAGCAACTCGATTTCAAATACCAACGGTGTGTACGGTGGGATCACATCCCCGGCCCCTTCAGCGCCATAGGCCAGGGACGACGGAATCACCAGCCGCCATTTCGCGCCGACCGGCATTTGCGGCAATGCACTGCGCCAACCGTCGATCACGCTGTCAAGATTGAACCACTGTGCCTGACGGTTTGAGTCGAATACGGTGCCGTCTGGCAATCGACCGGTATACAGCACCTGGACCTTGCCGTGAGGGCCAGCCTTCGCGCCGTGGCCTGGCTTGATTTCGGTCAGCAGGATGCCGTCGGCAAGTTGTTGGACCCCAGGCCGGCTTTTTTCTTCGGTGAGAAATTTCTGCTCGGTTTTCAACGCGGCTTCGGCCTGCGGCGTTGTCGATGGCGCGTTCAGTTGTGCCTGGTGCTCGGCCAGGATCTGTTCGATGCGTTCATCTTTCAGGGCCAGCGGTTTTCCCAGGTAGGCCTGTTGCAAACCTTCGACCAAGGCTTTGATCTGCAGGTCCGGCACGTCCTGGCGCAGGCGTTCTCCGAGGCTGGCGCCCAGGCTGTAAGCCAGATCGTGGGCATCGTTTGCGCTGGTTTTTTCAACGGCCTGGACCGTGGCGCACGCCATGCACAGGAATAAAAACAGGTGACGCGACATGTGTGCTCTCCGGCCTCGAATCGAGGAATTATGCCAGTGTCCATATCTGTAGAGGTGGATTGCCAAGGCACTGGCGCAGAAGATTTTTCGTCCCTTGCAACGCAACGTCTTGTGTACTGTCAACATGCCCTAGCGGCGGTTGCAGCAGAGGTCTAGTATGAGCCGCACTCACGTCAGTCAGGAGGTAAACCATGTCGGCCACCAAGAAGCCTGTAAACACTCCGTTGCACTTGCTCCAACAACTCTCGGGCAGCTTGCTCGAACATCTGGAAAACGCCTGCTCCCAAGCCCTGGCTGATGCTGAAAAACTGCTCGCCAAACTGGAAAAACAACGCGGCAAAGCGCAGGAAAAACTGCACAAGTCGCGCACCAAATTGCAAGACGCAGCCACCGCTGGCAAGGCCAAGGCACAAGCCAAGGCCAAGGACGTCGTGAAAGAGCTCGAAGACCTGCTCGATGCCTTGAAGGATCGTCAGTCCGAAACCCGCGCCTACATTTTGCAACTCAAGCGTGATGCCCAGGAAAGCCTGAAACTGGCCCAGGGTGTCGGTCGTGTGCAAGAAGCTGCGGGCAAGGCGCTGTCGCTTCGTGCTGCCAAGCCTGCCGCTGTATCGGCCAAGAAGCCGGCGGCTAAACCCGCCGTGGTAAAAGCACCGGCCAAAGTCGCAGCCAAACCTGCCGCCAAGGCACCGGCCAAGGCGGCTAGCAAACCAGCTGCCAAACCCGTCGCTGCCAGCGCTGCAAAACCTGCGGCAAAAAAACCAGCCGTGAAGGCTGCTGCCAAGCCTGCCGCAAAAACGGCGGCCGCTAAACCTGCCGCTGCCAAGCCCGCTGTAAAAGCCGCTGCTAAACCTGTCGCTAAACCTGCGGCAAAAGTTGTAGCCAAGCCTGCCGCTAAAGCCGCCGCCGCAAAACCTGCCGCGACGAAAACCGCTGCCGCTAAACCGGCTGCCAAAGCGGCGGTAAAATCCACTGCCAAACCTGCTGCCGCCAAACCTGCGGCAACCAAAACGGCTGCGGCCAAGCCTGTTGCGAAAACGGCTGCCAAGCCCGTCGCTGCCAAAGCGCCTGCCAAAGCGGCGGCTAAACCCGCTGCCAAACCAGCCGCTGCCGCCAAGCCTGCTGTCGCGAAGCCAACGGCTGCCAAGCCCGCCACGGCCAAGCCAGCTGCCGCCAAGCCCGCCGCTAAACCGGCCGTGAAGAAGCCAGCCGCTGCAAAACCTGCGACTGCGCCAGCCGCCAAGCCAGCGACACCGGCTCCGGCGCCGACCGCTACACCTGCGCCTACCGCCAGCACTCCGGCCTCGGCGACCAGCCCAGCCGCCGTTGCGCCGACCACCAGCAGCACCTCAACCAGCGCTTCCTAAGTGCCGGACCGCGACGCGCAGCTGATGCAGCGCGTCGCGGCTCGCTGGTTCGGCATTCGCCGCCAGCCCTTGCAGCCATTGGGCTGAATCGTCCTGTTGTACTCCCGGCCAATCCTTGGTCAGTGCTTCCAAGCGTTCCAGTAATCGCCGTTCGGCTGCCAGCTCCAATTGCTTGACCTGTTCACGCAGGCTATCAAGTGCCGTGTCCCGAAGGGCGCCGGCTTTCCATTGGCTGCGAAGCGTGCGCAATGGCCGCACCACCTCGGCATCCCACGGCTCGGCCAATTGTCGAAGCTGCCGCAACCTGTGCTCATTGCAGGCCACGCCGCGCTGCGCCAGCCACAGGCCGCAAAGCAGCAGGCAGACGTTGGCACCGGCGTCTTGTGACGCCAGGCACGCAGGCTCTACGCCAGGCTTGGCATAGAGGTCGAGGGAAAAGCTCCACAGGTCAGGGGACATCGTGCTACTCGCGCCAGTTGTGAGCGAAGCTGGTAGACTCCGCCGCCATTATGATCCGACTTCAGAACCTGACTTTACAGCGTGGCCCGCAACGTCTGCTAGAAGACGCCGAGCTGACCCTGCACGCCGGCCACAAAGCCGGCCTCATCGGTGCCAACGGCGCCGGCAAATCGAGCCTGTTCGCCTTGCTGCGAGGCGAGCTGCACCCAGACTCGGGCGATTGCCTGCTGCCGGCCGACTGGCGTATCGCTCACATGCGCCAGGAGGTCGACACGCTCGATCGTCTGGCGGTGGACTACGTGCTCGATGGCGACCTGCGCCTGCGTCAGGTGCAGCGCGACCTGGCGGCGGCCGAAGCGGCCCACGACGGTGCCGCACAGGCCCGCCTGCACGCGGAACTTGACAGTGCCGACGGCTATACCGCCGATGCCCGCGCGCGCAAGTTGCTCGCCGGCCTGGGCTTTACCAATGAACAGATGGACCGCCAGGTCGGAGACTTCTCCGGTGGCTGGCGGATGCGCCTGAACCTGGCGCAGGCCCTGATGTGCCCTTCGGATCTGCTGCTGCTCGATGAGCCGACCAACCACTTGGACCTCGACGCCATCATCTGGCTCGAAGATTGGCTCAAGAGCTACCCGGGCACGCTGCTGCTGATTTCCCACGACCGCGATTTCCTCGACGCGGTGGTGGATCACGTGGCCCATGTCGACCAGCGCAAACTCACCTTGTACCGCGGCGGCTACAGTGCCTTCGAGCGCGCCCGTGCCGAACGCCTGGCCCAGCAACAGCAGGCCTACGAGAAGCAACAGGCGCAACGTGCGCACATGGAAAGCTACATCGCCCGCTTCAAGGCCCAGGCCACCAAGGCCCGCCAGGCCCAGAGCCGGATCAAGGCACTGGAGCGGATGGAAGAGCTGTCGGCGGCCCACGTCGATTCACCGTTCGATTTTGTCTTCCGCGAATCGACCAAGATTTCCAGCCCGTTGATCGACCTGTTCGACGCGCGTCTGGGATATGGCGACAAGACCGTGCTGGAGAAGGTCAAACTGCAACTGACCCCGGGTGCGCGGATCGGTCTGCTGGGCCCCAACGGGGCCGGTAAGTCGACCCTGATCAAGAACCTCTCGGGCGAACTGCAGCCGTTGGCTGGACGCTTGACCCGAGGCGAAAACACCGTCGTTGGCTATTTCGCCCAGCACCAGCTCGACTCCCTGGATTCCAAGGCCAGCCCGCTGCTGCACCTGCAACGCCTGGCGCCAACCGAGCGCGAGCAAACCCTGCGCGATTTCCTTGGTGGGTTCGATTTTCGCGGGGCACGCATCGACGAGCCGGTGTTGAATTTCTCCGGTGGCGAAAAGGCGCGCCTGGCGCTGGCGTTGATCGCCTGGGGCCGGCCGAACCTGTTGCTGCTCGACGAACCGACCAACCACCTGGACCTGGAAATGCGCCTGGCCCTGACCATGGCCTTGCAGGAATTCAGTGGCGCGGTGCTGGTGGTGTCCCACGATCGGCATTTGCTCAAGAGCACCACGGATAATTTCTTCCTGGTCGCCGACGGCAAGGTCGAGGAATTCGACGGTGACCTGGAAGACTATGCCCGTTGGCTGGTGGAATACCGCCAGCGCAACGCGCCGGTCAGCAACACGCCGGTCAACCCGGACAAGACCGACAAAAAGGCTCAGCGCCAGGCCGCCGCCGCATTGCGCCAGCAACTGGCGCCGCACAAGCGCGAGGCCGACAAGCTCGAAGCCGAGCTGGGCAAGCTGCATGAAAAGCTGCAGAAAATCGAAACCAGCCTGGGCGACAGTGGTCTCTACGAGGCGGCGCGCAAGGACGAGTTGCGTGACCTGCTGGCCGAACAGGCCAGGCTGAAAGTTCGGGAAGCGGAGCTCGAGGAGGCGTGGATGCAAGCCTTGGAACTGCTGGAAAACCTGCAAGCGGAGCTGGAGGCGTTGTCCTGATGGAAGCGTTGGCGTTGCCTGTCCCTGTCATGTGGATCGAGCCGATCTGGCTCGGTGTGCAAATCCTGCTGATCCTGTTGGTGGGGTATGTCGCCCAGCGGTTCGTTGCGCGTGCGCTCACGGGCCTCGGCGAGCGCTACCCACTGCCGACGCAATTGGTGATCATCCTGCGCGGTGTGCTGCGCTGGCTGATCATGGGCAGTGCCGTGCTGGTGGCGCTGGAGCGCCTGGGTGTCTCGGCCACGGTACTCTGGACGGCGATCTCGGGTTTCGTGGCGGTGGCAGCGGTGGCGTTCTTCGCCATCTGGAGCGTGCTGTCCAACCTGTTCTGCGCCGTGTTGATCTACACCGTCGGACCGTTTCGCCTGGGCGATGTGGTCGAGTTGGTGGATACCACGGACAAGCCCGGCATCAAAGGGCGCGTGGTGGCGATCAATCTGCTGTACACCACGCTGATCGAGCCCGAGGAACTCGGCACCGGCAGCGCCATGGTGCAAGTGCCCAACAGTCTGTTCTTCCAGCGTTCGGTCCGGCGCTGGCGTGGCAGCGAAGCGTTTCCAGTGGGTGGGTTCGTCGAATAACCTGGTCTCGCCGATTGGCTTTTTTTTGCAAAAAAGCGGTGGTCAATCCTGCGGCGGCGCATTAGCTTAGTCGTTTTCGACGAGTCCGAGCCGAGGTGTGCAATGGTGCTGGAAACATGGCTGGCGTTTTTCGCCGCCTGTTGGGTGATCAGTCTTTCCCCGGGCGCCGGTGCCATTGCATCGATGTCCAGTGGCTTGCGCTACGGGTTTTGGCGCGGTTACTGGAATGCCCTGGGCCTGCAACTGGGCCTGGCGCTGCAAATCGTGATCGTCGCCGCCGGTGTTGGCGCGATTCTCACGGCGTCGGCCACCGCGTTCTATGCGATCAAGTGGTTCGGCGTGGCCTACCTGGTCTACCTGGGTGTCAAACAGTGGCGGGCCATCCCTGGCGATATCAGTGATGATTCCGTCGTGCGGCCTATCGGCAAGCCTTTGGCTCTGGTGTTTCGCGGTTTCCTGGTCAACGTCAGCAACCCCAAGGCGTTGGTGTTCATGCTGGCTGTGCTGCCGCAGTTCATCAATCCCCATGCACCGTTGATCCAGCAATACCTGATCCTGGGCGTCACAATGATCGTCGTCGATCTCATCGTCATGGCCGGGTACACCGGGTTGGCGTCCAAAGTCCTGCGCTTGTTGCGCACACCGAAGCAGCAACGGCGGATGAACCGCACTTTTGCTGGCCTGTTCATCGGGGCGGCGGGCTTGCTCGCGACGATTCGCAAGGCTGCGGTGTAACCGGCTATACACAACACCTGTGGCGAGGGAGCTTGCTCCCGCTGGGCTGCGAAGCAGCCCTGGCTTTTGGCGGTTGCTGCGCAACCGAGCGGGAGCAAGCTCCCTCGCCACAAAAGCACCTACCTATCCTGAGGTGTGGCTCAGCGCAAGATCACCGGCGCGGTATCCCGGGGCAGATTATTGCGCTGCATCGGCTCGCCGGGCTGTTGGTAGCTCGGGCCACCGAGTTGTTCGCTCAGCTGCCGCGCCACGTCTTCACCCAGGGCCTTGGACACTTCGCGCACCACCCGTGGACGGTTGAGGCTGATACGCACGTCCCGGTGGTTCAACAACTTGGTGTCCTGGCCTTCGCCCATGGCCGTAAAGGCCGAGGTGATTTCGTAGGTCTTGGTGTTGATCAGGCTGAAGTCCGCCACCAGGGTCAGCGCCAGCACGGCCGAGTAGCTGTCGGTATTGGCCAGCTCGTTGATGTCGCGGGTGAAGTCGATGTCCGACACCGTGCCGAACAGCACGTAGTCGGCACCCTTGAAGTTCCCGGCCTTGATGCGCTTGATGACGTCATAGACGTCGCCATTGGACGCCGCCGTGTGGGGCGTGCCCTGGGTCAGCTGGAACATCCCGCTGCGCAGGATCTCACCCTTGATGTCGCCGGTGAACTTGCGCAGTTCGCCCTGCTCGATGTAGCTGCTGGTGGCTTCCATCTCGTCGTAGCTCGAGGAAGCGCTGGCGCTGTAGGGGTTCGCCTGGAAGTTGCTCTGCGCTGAAACGGTGTGGATGTATTCCTCCACCCGCTCCTGGTACGCCAGGTCGGTCACTGCGACTTTTGGGGCCGCCTGCGCGCTGAATGCGCAGGCCAGGGCCATGATGCCTATCCATGTGCGCATGGTTTAGCGCTCCGTGGTCTTGCGGATTTCTTTTTCGTCCATCCACTCGGCCAGACCGCTCTCGACGTCGATCAATTGCAGGCTGAATTTGTAGAAGACGTCCTTGTAGTCGCTGCTGCGCTTGACGATCGAGCTGATGGAGCCCTCGAGGCGGTACTTGGCAGCGATCATGTTGCCGGTCTTGGCCACGGTGCTTTTCTTGTACAGGCCGCTCTGGTTCTGCAGCTTGAGCTGGTCGACCTGGCTGTCCATGGCGGTGTTGTCGCTGGCGAAACGCGCGGCACCGGTCTTCATCAGTTGGGTCTTGATGCTGGTGGTGATTTCGCGGGTGTCGATGTATTCGCTGGTCTTGTTCTTCACGTCATAGACCTGGACCACCGGGCGGCCCTGCAGGATGCCGGACTGGGCCAGGGAGCGGGTCATGGATTCGGCGATCATTTGCAGGTCGGTGGAGCCGAACTCGTTGGTCACGGTTTCCACGGCCTTGGTATCGCCATAGCTGATGTTCTTGTTGCCCAGGACCGGCGAGTTGTTGGCACAGCCGCTGACCAGCAGGGCGGCGAGGGCGAGGGATGAAATGCGTACGAACATGTGGAGGCTCTCGAAAACTGAAAAAGGGATAACGCGTAATACCTGTCACTCAGTCGCTTTCTGTGGGAGCGAGCTTGCTCGCGATAGCGGTGTGTCAGTCAGCCTCATTGCTGGCGGATCCAATGCCATCGCGAGCAAGCTCGCTCCCACAGGTTGTGCGGCTCAAGGGGTATTGATTTCCAAACGGAAATCCACGGCCTTGGGGGTCGGTGCGATGGCCGGCAGGAAGCTGGTCTGTTCGCCATACAGCGTCAGGCTTTTCCAGGTTTCTTCCTCGGCGATCGGAAAGCCTTCCGGCCCCAACCAGGCAAAGCGGTAGTACATCGTCTTGTTGTTGTAGCTGGTGTTACTCAACTGGACATTGACGGTCATGTAGCCGTTTTCCCGGGCCACGCGCATGGCGCCGACCACGATGTTCTTGGTCTTGCCCATCGCCACGACCTTGCTGGCGGCGCTGCCCGGTTCCGGTGGCGGCGGGGTGGCGCAACCGGCCAGCAAGCCCAGCGCGCCGACGGCGATCAGTTTTAAACGCATGTGAACAAGACTCCGTTCTTAAGGTTGCTTGAGGGCAATGGCGGTCGGGTTGACGCTTGGCATCACCTGGGCCGCGAGGCCGCCGGCGAACACTTGGTTACCCACGGCGCGAAGGCTGATGACTTGGTAGCGCTGGTCCACGGTGACCTTGACCACCGAGCCGCCCACTGCGCTTGGCAAGGTGACCTGGTGCTCGCCTTTCTTCAGGCGCAGGCGCACCACCTGGGTGTAGTCGGGCAGGGTGCGCCAGGTCCGGGTGTCGGCCCCTTCGAATACCGCCGAAGTGAGGCCGACGGCCAGGCCGGCCAGGGGATTGGTCTCGTTGATCTGCTTTTGCGCCACGCCACGGGTGACGGCGCGCACGGTGGTGCGCAGGATGATGCCCGGCATGTCGTCGCGCAGGGCCCGACGGGACATGGCGGTGGTGCTGTTGAGTTGGGTCAGGTCCAGCTGGCGGCCGTCGACACCGATCTGGCCGAAGGTGGCCGTGGAAGTGTCGGGCTTGATCAGTGGGAACGACAACGGCGTGATCACCAGGTTGCCGCTGATTGGCAAAGGCAAGGGAATTCGGATCGAGTCCCGGGACGGTGCCAGGCCACTCTGCACCACGATCAGGATGTCGCTGTCGTCGCTCTTGGCGGCGGGCTTGTCGAGGTCACGCAGGGCCTGCTCCAGCAGCGGTGTGTTGGGGCGCAGTTCGGCGGCCTTGCGATAACCCGGTGCGGCCAGGTCCTTTTCACCCAGGGCTTCGTAGACGAAACCGGCCAGGTAATGGCTGAACGCGCTCTGGTAACTGTTCTTGAGGCTGACCACTTCCGGGGCGTCGAGGCTGGCCACCGGGTAACCCTGAAGGTCCTTGTATTCGGTCTTGACCCCTTGTTTCTCGGCTTCTTCCTCGCGCTTGAGGTATTCCTTGTCCCGCAGGTCGGCGATCACCGCTTCGCGTTCGTGGGTCTTCTTGATCTGGGTCCGCGCGCCGTCGAAGTCATTCACCGCCAGCAGGTTCAGGGCCATCTGCGTGGTCAGCATGACCTTTTCGTAATCGTAACCTTCGTAGCGGCGGACTTTATCGTTGACCAGGAAACTGCCGAACTGGGCCAGGTACTTGGCCGTGTCGAGCTTGACCGCATCTTCCCACTGGGCAACTTGTTGGTCGGCACTGTTCCAGGCGGTCTGGCTGCCGGACAAGTCACCCTTGGCGCGCAACAGCTCACCTTTCTCGAAGTAGTACAGCAGGTCCTTGTCTTGGCTGGAGTTGTTCTTTTCCAGCAGGGTCAACGCGCCGTCGACATTGCCGGACGCCAACTGCTGGTTGGTCTGGGCCAATTCGCTGTCATAGTTGCGAAAGGCCGAGCAGCCGGACAACAAGGTGATCGCGCCGAGGGCGACCGAAAGAACGGCACGGGATGCCATGAACATTTTCTTCCCTGATAGCAGCCGGGGTGTGCGGGTCGGGCTGGAGCGATCCCACGGACAAGCGTCGGTACGCTGTCGGTTCCTCATAAAAAGAGGAGCTTTTATGCCATCGAATGATAAGAAGGCGGCGGGATTATAAACATGGCGCTTGGCTATGTAATGGCTTTTCAATTCCGAAATGCTGTTTTTGTGACATCACCTCCAAAGCATGAAAATCCGATGAAAATCGGCTCCCAAGCCACATCCGCCCTTGAGCCGAAGCCATTGGAAGTGAACAATGTGTTACTTCTTATTACCAACTGAGAGTCATTCATGACTGCGCCGTTCCGTTTCCTGGCCTGGCTTGTACTGCCATTGCTTGCTTTGTGCAGCTCTGCGCTGCAGGCCGACACCCTCGAGAGTGCCCCACAGGCGCTGCATTTGTTGGATTACATCGGGGCGGATTACCCGGCGACGGTCGCGGCGGGCAAGGTCATCGACGAGGCGGAATACCACGAGCAGCTGGAGTTTACCCAGGCGCTGGACGGGTTGGTCGCTGGGTTGCCGGCCAAGCCGGAAAAGACTGAGTTGGTCCAAGGTATCGGGACCCTGCGCACGGCGATCACCCAGCGCCAGGACGGCGGCGATGTCGCCCGCCTGGCGCGGCAACTGGGGGCCAAGCTGGCGGTAGCGTATGAAGTCAGCCAGGCACCGGTCATCACGCCCGACCCCACCCGCGGTGCGCCGCTGTATGCGCAGAATTGCTCGGTGTGTCATGGAGCCAACGGTGCCGGCGACGGACCAGCCGGTGTTGGTCTGGAACCGCCGCCCGCCAACTTGCGCGACGCCCAGCGCCTGGATCGCCTGAGTCTCTACGCCATCTACAACACCCTCGGCATGGGTATCGAAGGCACCGACATGCCGGCTTTCGCCGATCAGCTCGACGACCGTCAGCGCTGGGACCTGGCAACCTACATCGCCAGCTTCAGCGCCGACCCGGCCGCGGCCAAAAGTGCACAGGTCTTCAATCTCGCTGACCTGGCGCGCCAGACCCCGGCCGAAGTGCTCGCCGCGCAAGGCCCCGCAGCGGCGGCGACATTCCGTGCCCAGCGCGCCCAGCCGCCGCAGGTGCAACGTGGCCCGGCGCAGTTGCTCGATTACACGGCCGCCACCTTGGATAAAAGCATCGCGGCGTATCGCGCCGGTGACCACGACCAGGCCTATGACTTGTCGGTAGCGGCTTACCTGGAAGGTTTCGAGTTGGTGGAAAGCTCACTGGACAACGTCGATGCCAACGTGCGCAAGGACACCGAAAAGGCCCTGATGGCCTACCGTCAGTCGTTGCAGGACGGTTTGCCGGTGGAGCAGGCCGTAGAGCGCCTGGGCGCGGCCAAGGCCAAGTTGAAGGAGTCCGCCGGCCTGCTGGGTGGCGATGGCTTGAGCTGGTCGCTGAGCTACATCTCCGGGTTGCTGATCCTGCTGCGTGAAGGGTTGGAAGCGATCCTGGTGCTGGCGGCGATCCTGGCGTTCCTGCGCAACACCGGCCAGCAGTCGGCGGTGCGCAGCGTCAACGTCGGTTGGGGCCTGGCGCTGCTGGCCGGCCTGGCGACCTGGGGGCTGGCGGCGTATGTGATCGACGTCAGCGGCGCACAGCGCGAGCTGCTCGAAGGCGCGACGGCGTTGTTCGCCAGTGTGATGGTGCTGTGGCTGGGTGTCTGGATGCACGACCGTCGTCACGCGGCGGCCTGGCAAGATTACATCAAGAGCAGCCTGGTGGGCGGCGGTGGTCGGTTTGGGTTTGCGATCCTGGCGTTCTTCTCGGTCTATCGCGAACTGTTCGAAGTGATCCTGTTCTACGAAACCCTGTGGTTGCAAGCGGGTCCTGCCGGGCATGACGCAGTGCTGGCCGGCGGTGCGACGGCGCTGGTGTTGCTGGTGGGGCTGGCCTGGGTGATCCTGCGCGGCTCGGCGAAGCTGCCGCTGGCGCTGTTCTTCAGCATCAACGCCGCATTGCTATGCGCACTGTCGGTGGTGTTTGCCGGTCATGGCGTGAAGGCGTTGCAGGAAGCCGGGATTTTCGGCACCCATCCGGTGGCCTTCTTCGACTTCGACTGGCTGGGCATTCATGCCGATGCCTATTCGCTGGCCGCTCAAGTGGTGGCGATCCTGGCGATCGTGGTGCTGTATGGGCGCAGTTGGGTAGCGGAGAAGCGTCGGGTCCAGGTTTCCTGAACAACGGCATTCGCTGTGCTCATGATTGCGAGCAAGCTCGTTCCCACAGGATGTAGGCTGTCCTGTGTGGGAGCGAGCCGCTCGCGATGCATTTAAAAAGAGGAACAACCCCAATGCGCGTATGGATCGACGCCGATGCCTGCCCCAAGGCGGCGAAGGAACTGGTGGTCAAGTTCGCCCTGAAGCGCCGGCTCGAGGTGGTGCTGGTGGCCGGTCAACCGCAGATCAAGCCGGCCCTGGCCTGTGTGAAGCTGATCGTGGTGCCCAGCGGCCCTGACGCGGCGGACGACTACCTGGTGGAGCATGCCGTGCCGGGTGAGCTGGTGATCTGCAGCGATGTGCCCCTGGCTGATCGGTTGGTGAAGAAGGGCGTTGCGGCACTGGACCCGCGAGGCAAGGAGTTTGATGCGCAAAACATGGGCGAGCGGCTGGCGGTGCGTAACCTGTTCACCGATCTGCGCGAACAGGGCCATATGGGCGGCGGCCCGGCGGCGTACAGCGAGCGGGACAAGCAGGGGTTTGCCAATGCTTTGGACCGGATACTGACGCGTTTGGCCCGAGCCTCTTAAGTCTTGCCTGGAGCCCCTTGTGGGAGCGGGCTTGCTCGCGAAGGCGGTGTGTCAGCCGACAGAGATGCCAACTGAACCGACGCCTTCGCGAGCAAGCCCGCTCCCACAAGGATGGCGCTGGTGTCAGGCGTCATTCTCGTGCGTCAGCTCCAACACCCGGTCCACCAGCTTGTTGATGCCTGAGGCCGCTTCGCTGATGTTCTGCGCCAGCATGTAGGCCGGGGTGCTGACCAGTTTGCGCGCGCGGTCTTCGACAATGTCGGTGACCGCGCAGTCTTCGTGAGTGCCGCCCATTTTGCCCACGGCTGCCGCCGTGTCCGGGTCGTTGCCGATGGTGCACGTCACCCCCGGGCCATAGATCTTGGCCGCCAGGGCCGGGGAGATGCAGATCAGCCCGACCGGTTTACCCGCCTCGGCAAAGGCCTCGGTCAAGGCCAGGATTTCCGGCTGGACGGTGCAGCCGGCGCCTTCGACGGCGAAGTTGGAGAGATTTTTCGCCGAGCCAAAACCACCGGGTACGATCAAGGCGTCGAAATCCTCGACCCTGGCCTCACGTAAATCCTTCACGTTGCCCCGGGCGATTCGCGCCGACTCCACCAACACGTTGCGGCTCTCGGGCATTTCCTCGCCGGTCAGGTGATTGATCACGTGCAGTTGGGCAATGTTGGGGGCGAAGCACTGGACCTGCGCGCCGCGCTGATCGAGACGGAGCAAGGTGATCACGCTTTCGTGGATCTCGGCGCCGTCATAGACGCCACAGCCGGAAAGGATCACTGCAATTTTTTTGCTCATGGGCTTTTCTCCAGATTCATGGCGTTAAATGTCTACTAATTTGTCACTCGTTGCCATAGGGGGATCGGGCAGCTACACCTAATCTGCCGACTATCTCCCTGCCTCGCATGCCCGGGTTGTGTCATGAACTTCATCCTGTATGCCGTGCCGTTCTTCTTCGTGCTGATCGCTGTCGAGTTGCTGGCCGATCGCTGGCGGGGCGTGAGCCACTACCGTTTGGCGGACGCGATCAACAGCTTGAGCACCGGCGTGCTGTCGACCACCACGGGCCTGTTGACCAAGGGCGTGGGGCTGGTGACCTACGCCTTTGCGCTGAAACACCTGGCCGTCATCGAACTGCCTGCCGACCGGGCCTGGACCTGGGTATTTGCCTTCGTGCTCTACGACTTCTGTTATTACTGGCTGCACCGCATGGGCCATGAGCGCAACATCCTCTGGGCCGCCCATTCGGTGCACCACCAGAGCGAGGACTACAACCTGTCCACCGCGTTGCGCCAGACCAGCACCGGGTTCCTGCTGAGCTGGATCTTCTACGTCCCGCTCGCCGTACTGGGCGTGCCGCTGGTGGTCTTCGTCAGCGTCGCGGCGTTGAATCTGCTGTATCAGTTCTGGGTCCACACCCAGCATATTCCCAAGCTCGGCTGGCTGGAGTGGTGTTTCGTGACGCCGTCCAATCATCGTGCCCACCATGCACAAAACCCTCTCTACATGGATCGCAACTACGGCGGGGTGTTCATTATTTGGGACCGTCTATTTGGCACCTTCCAAGAAGAAGACGATAACGAGCCGGTGATTTTTGGCGTGACCACGCCTCTGGCGAGTTGGAATCCGTTGTGGGCCAACCTGCAGTTCTATGCACAGCTATGGGCCGATGCGCGGCGGGCCGGGCGCTGGTGGGACAAGCTGCGGATCTGGTTCATGCCCACCGGCTGGCGTCCGGCGGACGTCGCGGCCCAGTACCCGCTGAACAAGCCGGACCTGAGCCAGTTTCGCAAATTCACCGTGCCGCTGGACCCGCGCCAGCAGTGGTACGTGGGGCTGCAGTTCTGCGTCTACATTGCTTTGGGCAGTTATTTGATGAACCTTGAAAGCAGCCTGCCGGTCGCCGCGCTGGTGCTGGGGTGGGGCGCGGTGGCGTTCGGTCTGTTCGTGTTGGGCGTGGCCCTGGAGAATCGCCCGTGGGCGCTGAAACTGGAGCTGTTGCGGCTGGCCTCGAACCTGCCGCTGGTGTGGTTGGCGCCACTGACCGGGTTGTGGCCGGCGAGTCCTGTGGCCTGGGTCGGGCTGCTCAGCTACAGCCTGCTCAGTGGCATCGGGCTGTATTGCTGCCGCAGCCGGTTTACTCGGTTGGCGTCGTAGGTGCGTCGGACCTGGCTTGTTCCAGGCGTTCGGCTTCGAGGACTTTCCTGGCCAGCCGCGCATTCTTGATGCGTCGGCGCAACCACAGGACCAGGCCCAGCACCAGCAGCGCGCCGAGTACCCACAGCTCGTATTTCTTGATGCTGCCCAACATGCCTTCCAGCACGGCGCCGAAGTGGTACGCGGCGGCGGCCAGGGCCGTGGCCCAGATCGCCGCGCCAATGCCGTTGAGCAACAGGTAGCGGCCCGGCGGGTAGCCTGACAGGCCGATCGCCACCGGCATCACCGTGCGCAGGCCATAGACGAAGCGGAAGCTCAGCACCCAGATGTCTGGATGCCGGCGGATGTGCTCCAGCGCGCGATCTCCCATCAACTGCCAACGCGGCTTGCGCGCCAGGAGCTTACGGCCGTGCTTGCGTCCCAGGAAATACCACAGCTGATCGCCCGCGTAGCTGCCGCAGAAAGCCACGACCACTACCAGGTTGATGTCCATATAGCCACGGAACGCCAGGAAACCTGCGAGCACGAGGATGGTTTCGCCTTCGAAGAACGTGCCGATAAACAAGGCCAAGTAGCCGAAGTCATGCAGAAATTGTTGGAGCATTGTCTGGGTGCTGGCGAAATGAACGCGCAGCCTAACCCTTCAGGCACATTCAGGAAAGTATCGAAATGTGTCTCGACGTGAACAATTCCTACAGAAGACAATGACTGCGACTACCGGTCGCGTCTTAGCACAACTGTCACACGTCCGTCATAATGTCCGCTTATAACTGTCACGCTCGCCCGTCTGCGGGCTCAGGAGTCTGCCGTGAGCTTTACCCCCGCCAATCGTCTGTTCCCTGCTACCCGCCTGCGTCGCAACCGCCGTGATGAGTTCTCTCGTCGGCTGGTGCGTGAAAACGTGCTGACCACCGATGACCTGATCCTGCCGGTATTCGTGCTGGACGGTGAGAACCGTCGCGAAGCGGTGGCGTCGATGCCCGGGGTGGAACGCCTGACCATCGACCTGCTGCTCGAAGAAGCCGCCCACTGGGTCGAGCTGGGCATTCCGGCGCTGGCCCTTTTCCCGGTCACGCCTCCGGCGCTCAAGTCCCTGGACGCCGCCGAAGCCTGGAACCCGGAGGGCATCGCCCAACGTGCGACGCGTGCCCTGCGGGCGCGTTTTCCGGAGCTGGGGGTGATCACCGACGTGGCGCTGGACCCGTTCACCACTCACGGGCAGGACGGTATCCTCGATGAAGAGGGCTATGTGCAGAACGACATTACCGTCGATGCACTGGTCAGGCAGGCGCTGTCCCACGCCGAGGCTGGTGCCCAGGTGGTGGCCCCCTCGGACATGATGGACGGGCGCATCCAGGCGATCCGCGAAGCCCTCGAGGTGGCCGGTCACGTCAACGTGCGGATCATGGCCTATTCGGCCAAGTATGCCAGCGCCTATTACGGCCCGTTCCGCGATGCGGTCGGCTCGGCCCTGAACCTGGGCAAGGCCAACAAGGCCTCTTATCAGATGGACCCGGCCAACAGTCAGGAAGCCTTGCACGAAGTGGCGGCTGACTTGTCAGAGGGGGCAGATATGGTCATGGTCAAGCCTGGCATGCCCTACCTCGACATTCTTTGCCGGGTCAAAGACGAATTCAAAGTGCCGACCTTTGTTTATCAGGTCAGCGGCGAGTACGCCATGCACATGGCCGCGATCCAGAACGGTTGGTTGGGCGAAGGGGTGATCCTGGAGTCCTTGACCGCTTTCAAGCGCGCAGGCGCTGATGGCATCCTGACTTACTTTGCCGTGCGCGCCGCCCAATTGTTACGAGAGCAGAAATAGCCTCCCAGGAACTTGCGATGAATACCGAAGGACTCTCCGAAGTTGCCGTAAAAGACGCTCAACCCGTGGTCGAGCAAGTTGCCGAAACACCGCCGGAGCTGGAGCCTGTTCCCCCGGCCGTCATCGAGCCCGCCCCGGTGCCGGCGATTGCCATTCCGAACCTGGATGACAGCAGCCTGTACATCCATCGCGAGCTGTCGCAACTGCAGTTCAACATCCGCGTGCTGGAGCAGGCGCTGGACGAGTCCTATCCGCTGTTGGAACGGCTGAAATTCCTGTTGATCTTTTCCAGCAACCTGGATGAGTTCTTCGAAATCCGCGTCGCCGGCCTGAAGAAGCAGATCACCTTCGCCCGCGAACAGGCGGGTGCCGACGGCCTGCAACCACACCAGGCCCTGGCCCGCATCAGCGAGCTGGTCCACGGCCATGTGGACCGGCAATACGCGATCCTCAACGACATCCTGTTGCCGGAGCTGGAAAAGCACCAGGTGCGCTTCATCCGCCGGCGCTACTGGAACACCAAGATCAAGACCTGGGTGCGCCGCTATTTCCGCGACGAGATCGCGCCGATCATCACGCCGATCGGTCTCGATCCGACGCACCCGTTCCCGCTGCTGGTCAACAAGAGCCTGAACTTCATCGTCGAACTGGAGGGCATCGACGCCTTCGGTCGCGACTCCGGCCTGGCGATCATTCCGGCGCCGCGCCTGTTGCCGCGCATCATCCGTGTGCCGGAAGATGTCGGCGGCCCGGGCGACAACTATGTGTTCCTGTCGTCGATGATCCACGCCCACGCCGATGACCTGTTCCAAGGCATGAAGGTGAAGGGTTGCTACCAGTTCCGCCTGACGCGTAACGCCGACCTGTCGGTGGACACCGAGGACGTCGAAGACCTGGCCCGCGCCCTGCGCGGCGAGTTGTTCTCCCGTCGCTACGGCGATGCGGTGCGCCTGGAGGTGGCCGACACTTGCCCGAAACACCTGTCCGACTACCTGCTCAAGCAGTTCAACCTGCACGAGACCGAGCTGTATCAGGTCAACGGTCCGGTCAACCTGACCCGACTGTTCAGCATCACCGGCCTGGACAGCCACCCGGAACTGCAATACCTGCCGTTCACGCCGCAGATCCCGAAACTGCTGCAAAACAGCGAGAACATTTTCAGCGTGATCAGCAAGCAGGACATCCTGCTGTTGCACCCGTTCGAGTCGTTCACGCCGGTGGTCGACCTGCTGCGCCAGGCCGCCAAGGATCCTCACGTCCTGGCGGTGCGCCAGACCCTGTACCGCAGCGGCGCCAACTCGGAAATCGTCGATGCACTGGTGGACGCGGCGCGAAACGGCAAGGAAGTCACGGCGGTGATCGAATTGCGCGCCCGCTTCGACGAAGAGTCCAACCTGCAACTGGCCAGCCGCCTGCAAGCGGCCGGCGCGGTGGTGATCTATGGCGTGGTCGGCTTCAAGACCCACGCCAAGATGATGCTCATCCTGCGCCGTGAGGCCGGTGAGATCGTGCGTTACGCCCACTTGGGCACCGGCAACTACCACGCCGCCAACGCCCGCCTGTACACCGACTACAGCCTGCTGACCTCCGACGATGCCTTGTGCGAAGACGTCGGCAAGCTGTTCAGCCAGTTGATCGGCATGGGCAAGACCCTGCGCATGAAGAAACTGCTGCATGCGCCGTTCACCTTGAAAAAGGGCATGCTCGACATGATCGCCCGGGAGACGCAGTTCGCCCTGGACGGCAAGCCGGCCCACATCATTGCCAAGTTCAACTCGCTGACCGATCCGAAGATCATCCGCGCGTTGTACAAGGCCAGCCAGTCAGGTGTGCGCATCGACCTGGTGGTGCGAGGCATGTGCTGCCTGCGGCCGGGCATCCCAGGGGTGTCCCACAACATTCATGTACGCTCGATCATCGGGCGGTTCCTGGAGCATACCCGGGTGTTCTACTTCCTCAACGGCGGGGAGGAGCAGATGTTCCTGTCCAGCGCCGACTGGATGGAGCGTAACCTCGACAAACGGGTCGAGACCTGCTTCCCGGTGGAAGGCAAGAAGCTGATCCTGCGGGTCAAGAAGGAGTTGGAAAGCTACCTCACCGACAACACCCACAGCTGGAGCCTGCAGTCGGATGGCCGCTACATCCGCAACACGCCGACCGGCAACCAGAACCCGCGCAGCGCCCAGGCGACGTTGCTCGAGCGCTTGAGCAGCCCGGTGTTGGCAGTTCGTTAAAAAAACGGGGGAGAGGGGAGGCAGGCTTCGCTTGTGTGGCGAGGGAGCTTGCTCCCGCTGGGCTGCGAAGCAGCCCCAAGTCTTGGGAGGGCTTCGCCCTCCAGCGGGAGCAAGCTCCCTCGCCACAGAGATCTGTGTTGTAGCGGGGCTCAGTGAATGTTCAACACAATCCCAACCCGGGTCAGCCAGTCGGCTTCCTGGGCGAAGTCGGCCTGGGTCAGCTGGTTTTCTTCCAGCCATCCGTCGGGGAACATCACGTCCAGTTGATCGCCGTCGGCATGCAGGGCGACCTGGGGCATTTCCTGGGTGCCACGGATGTGATGGAACAGGATCGCAAAACGCAGCAGTACGCACAGGCGAATCAGCTTGATGCCGTCATCGCCGAACTCGGCAAATTTATCCTTGGGAATGTTGCGCCGATGGCCGCGTACCAATAACGCGAGCATCTGCTGGTCTTCCCGGGAGAAGCCCGCCAGGTCCGAGTGCTCGATCAGGTAGGCGCCATGCTTGTGGTAGTGATAGTGGGCGATGTCCAGGCCCACTTCATGGACCTTGGCGGCCCAGCCCAGCAATTCGCGCCAGACCCCGTCGTTTAAGTCCCAGTCATCGGCCACCTGGTCGAAGGCATGCAGTGCCTTGCGTTCGACCCGTGCGGCCTGCTCCAGATCGACGTGATAACGCTCCATGAGCGAGCCCAGGGTGCGTTCACGCACGTCTTCGTGATGATGACGCCCCAGCAGGTCGTAGAGCACGCCTTCGCGCAGAGCGCCCTCGCAGTGGTCCATGCGTTGCAGTTCGAGGGCGTCGAAAATCGCTTCGAGGATCGCCAGGCCCGCCGGGAAAATCGCCCGGCGATCAGGCTTGATGCCTTCGAAATCGATCTTGTCCGCTTCACCGAGCTTGAACACCCTGCGTTTGAGCCAGGCCAGGCCCTCGGCGTTGACCTCCCCGGTACCGTGGCCGCCAGCCTTGAGCGCCAGGCCGATGGCGCGAATGGTCCCGGAGGAGCCGATGGCTTCGTCCCAGGTCAGGCGGTGCAGGGCATGTTCGATGCTCATGATTTCCAGGCGCGCCGCCGTGTAGGCCTGGGCGTAGCGGGCCGGGGTGATCTTGCCGTCCCGGAAATAACGCTGGGTGTAGCTGACGCAGCCCATCTGCAGGCTTTCGCGCAGCAGCGGTTCGAAGCGCTGGCCGATGATGAATTCGGTACTGCCACCACCGATGTCCGCCACCAGGCGCTTGCCCGGAGTGTCGGCCAGGGTATGGGAGACGCCCAGGTAGATCAGACGGGCTTCTTCACGGCCGGAGATGACTTCCACCGGATGGCCGAGGATCTCTTCGGCGCGACGGATGAATTCGCCACGGTTGCGCGCCTCGCGCAGGGCGTTGGTGCCGACGATCCGCACCGCGCCCAGGGGCATACCGTTGATCAGTTGGGCAAACCGCTTGAGGCAATCGAGCCCGCGTTGGATGGATTCTTCGCTGAGCTTGCGCTCTTCGTCGATCCCGGCGGCCAATTGGACCTTTTCGCCGAGCCGCTCAAGAATGCGGATTTCCCCGTTCTGGGCCTTGGCGACGACCATGTGGAAGCTGTTGGAGCCCAGGTCGATGGCAGCGATCAGGGACAGATTCTTGGCTTGGGATTGCGGCATGGTCAAAAAGTCTCGGTCGATAACCTCGCCATCCTGCCACGATCGACCGCTTACGCCAACGCACCTGAACCAAACCCTTGAGCCAGAGCAGCTTGCAGGGTGTCCTTGTGGCGAGGGGATTTATCCCCTCGCCACAGAGTGTTCCTTGGCTGAGAAAATCAGGCCGGCTCGACGGTCCCGATGAAGTTCGCCAGCTCCGCAGTCTGCGGATCGGCGAACAGCACCTTGGGATCACCCACCTCATGCACCTTGCCCTGGTGCATGAACACCAGTTTGTCGCCCACTTCCCGGGCGAAACGCATTTCGTGGGTGACCATGATCAGGGTCATGCCCTCCTTGGCCAGTTGCCGCACCACGCTGAGCACTTCATTGACCAGTTCCGGGTCCAGGGCCGAGGTGATTTCGTCGCACAGCAGCACTTTCGGCGACATCGCCAGCGCGCGGGCAATCGCCACCCGTTGCTGCTGGCCGCCGGACAGCCGGTCGGGGAAGGCATCGAATTTCTCGCCAAGCCCGACCCGCTCCAGCATTTGCCGCGCCAGCACGGCCGCCTTGGCCTTGGGCACTTTTTGAACAACTTGCGGCGCGAGCATCACGTTCTCGCCTACCGTCAGATGCGGGAACAGGTTGAATTGCTGGAACACCATTCCGACTTTTTGCCGCAGGCTGCGCAGGTCGGCGCGGGCGGCATCAAGGTATTCGCCGTCGACTTCGATCACGCCGTCGTTGATCGACTCCAGGCCATTGAGGGTGCGCAGCAAGGTGGATTTGCCAGAGCCGCTGCGGCCGATGATCGCTACCACCTGGCCTTCCTCGACGGTCAGGTCGATGCCTTTGAGCACGTGATGATCGCCGTAGTATTTATGCAGGGCGGTAATTCTAAGCAGAGGCATGCAGTCTCCTTTCCAGGTAGCGCGCACTGAGGGACAAGGGGTAGCAGAGCAGGAAATAACCGAGGGCCACCAGGCCATAGACCATGAACGGCTCGAACGTGGCGTTGGCGAGCATGCCGCCGGTCTTGGTCAGTTCGGTAAAGCCAATGATCGAAGTCACGGCTGTGCCTTTGACCACCTGCACGGAAAAGCCCACGGTCGGCGCCACGGCGATGCGCAGGGCCTGGGGCAGGATCACGTAGCGCAACTGCTCCAGCGGGTTGAGGGCCAGGCTCGCCGAGGCTTCCCACTGGCCGTTGGAAATCGAGTCGACACAACCGCGCCAGATCTCCGCCAGGTAGGCACTGGTGAACAGCGTCAGGGCAATGGCTGCCGCCATCCACGGCGATATCTCCACCCCGGCCAGCGCCACGCCAAAGAACACCAGGAACAGTTGCATCAACAGCGGTGTGCCCTGGAACAACTCGATGTAGATGCGGGCGATGTTGCGGGGCAGGGCGTTTTTGGAGAGGCGCAGCACCATCACCAGCAAGCCGATCACACCGCCGCCGATAAACGCCACCAGCGACAGTGCCAGGGTCCATTGCAGGCCGGTGAGCAGGTTGCGCACCACGTCCCAGAAAGTGAAATCGCTCATTGGCCGCTCCTGGCAATGTAGCGGCGCCCCACCCAGTTCAGGAACTGGCGGATCAGCAGCGCCATGCACAAATAGATCAGCGTGGTCAGTGCGTAGGTTTCAAAGGCGCGGAAGTTGCGCGACTGGATGAAGTTGGCGGCGAAGCTCAACTCTTCGGTGGCGATCTGCGAACAGACCGCCGAGCCGAGCATCACGATGATGATCTGGCTGCTCAGGGCCGGCCAGACCTTGCCCAATGCCGGCAGCAGCACTACGTGGCGGAAGGCCTCGAAGCGGCTCATCGCCAGGGCCGCGGCCGCTTCCAATTGCCCCCGTGGGATGGCCTGGATACCGGCGCGGATGATTTCGGTGGAGTAGGCGCCGAGGTTGATCACCATCGCCAGCACCGCCGCCTGCCATTCGGAAATCTGCAGGCCCAGGGACGGCAAGCCGAAGAAGATGAAAAACAACTGCACCAGGAACGGTGTGTTGCGGATCAATTCCACGTAGACGCCGAAGATCGCCGCGAACGGGCGAATGTTCCACGCCCGCACCACGCCGCCGACGATGCCCAGGCCGACCCCGAGCAACGTGCCGATGGCCGTCAGTTCCAGGGTGAACAGCGCACCGCGCAGCAGCAACTCGGTGTTTTGCACCACCGGCAGAAAATCGAACTGATAAGCCATGCTCAGCCTCTCAAGCGACGGTCAGAGATCGGCCGGCAGCGGCTGCTTGAGCCAGGTCTGGGAATTCTTCTCCAGGCTGCCATCGGTCTTGGCGGTGGCCAGGATCTGGTTGACCTTGTTCAGCAGCGCCGGCTCGTTCTTGTTTACGCCCACGTACACCGGCGAGTCCTTGAGTTTCACCTTCAGCGCCGGAACACGCTTGGGGTTGCGTTCGCTGATGGCGACCATCACCACGTTGCCGCTGGCGATCAGGTCCACCTGGCCGGCCAGGTAGGCGGCGATGGTCGAGTTGTTGTCTTCGAAGCGTTTGATGGTGGTGCCTTCGGGGGCGACCTTGGTCAACTCGATGTCTTCGATGGCGCCACGGGTGACGCTGATGGTCTTGCCCTTGAGGTCGTCCAGGCCGTTGATCGCGGCGTCGGGTGGACCAAAGACGGCCAGGTAGAACGGCGCATAGGCACTGGAAAAGTCGATGACTTTTTCCCGTTCCGGGTTCTTGCCCAGGCTGGAAATAACCAAGTCGACCTTGCCAGTGGTCAGAAAGGGGATGCGGTTGGTGCTGTTGACCGGCGTCAGTTCAAGCTTGACCTTGAGCTGGTCCGCCAACAGTTTCGCGGTGTCGATGTCCAGGCCGCGGGGTTTCATGTCCGGGCCCACCGAACCGAACGGGGGGAAGTCCTGGGGTACGGCGACCTTGAGGGTGCCGCGCTTGACCACGTCTTCCAGGCCATCGGCGTGGGCGGGCAACTGACAAAGCATCAGGCTGGCAAACAGGGCTGTGAGCAGGACGCTGCAACGCTGAATCATGGCGAATCTCCGCAATCGGTGATGTGATTTCTGCGTTCGGACAGAGCACAGGCCATGCCAAGGCCACTTTTAATCGGCCAAAGCCTCGGTTTTGCTGGTGGGCAGCGGTCTTACTGGTCTGAACAGTTGCGTCGTGTTTCGCACCGTTATCGGGCGTCGGTATTTGTCACCGAACCCTGCTGGGGCACGACTTGCCGGGCGCGGCGAATAGCTTTACAACTAGCCGCTCACTGGCCCGGTTCGTCTGAAAAAAACATGAATTCTATCGCTCGTGCCGTTCCTGAAGTGGCCCTGCAAGCCATCCGCAAACTGATCGTCGATGAAGGCTTCGGCCCAGGCGATGCGTTGCCGTCGCAACGGGACCTGGCGCTGCAACTGGGCGTGAGCCGGGCGTCGTTGCGCGAAGCGCTGTCCTCCTTGAGTGCCTTGGGCATGATCAGCGTGCAGCCGGGCAAGGGGGTGTTCGTGCAGGCGCCGGTAGAGGCCCCGCGCACCGAGTCGGCGACGGGCTGGCCGTTCGCGGCCCAGGCATCGCCGGTGGACATCTTCCAGTTGCGCTACGCCCTGGAGGGCTTCGCGGCAGGGCTGGCGGCGGTGACGCTCAGCGCCGATGAACTCGACCGGTTGCAAGACAATGTCGAAGCCATGCGCCGGGAATTGAAAGTCGGGGATTTCGACGCCGCCGCGCGGCTGGATTTCGAATTCCACCGGCGAATCCTGCTGGCCAGCGGCAACCAGGCGATGCTGAGCATCCTTACCGCCAGCGCCGACATCTTCCTGGAAAGCCAGAAACTACCGTTCATCCGGGCGGAGCGGGCGATGGAAACCTGGCAAGAACACCGCAAGATCCTTCGCGCCCTGGCCCGTCGGGCTTCTGCCGCCGCGCAAAAAGCCATGCAGGAACATGTACGTAACGCTGCGCTGCGTACCGGGATTTCGTTCGTCGCCCCTACGGCTTCATGAGCCGGGCCATATTCAAATACATCTTGCGCCATAGCGAGACTCAATCAACTGCGGCTTCCTGAACCTGGGAAGGGCCGCTATGATGGGCCACGTTTTTTTGCTGATGACCCCGGAGATTTCCATGAGCAGCGATCTGATCAAACACGTTAGCGACGCTAGCTTCGAAGCTGACGTACTCAAGGCCGAAGGCGCGGTACTGGTCGACTATTGGGCTGAGTGGTGCGGTCCCTGCAAAATGATCGCCCCCGTCCTGGACGAGATTGCCGAGACCTACAAGGGCAAGCTGACCGTTGCCAAGCTGAACATCGACGAGAACCAGGAGACTCCGGCCAAGCACGGCGTGCGTGGTATCCCGACCCTGATGCTGTTCAAGAACGGCAACGTCGAAGCCACCAAGGTCGGTGCGTTGTCGAAGTCGCAACTGGCTGCTTTCCTCGACGCCAACATCTAAGCGCCGAATGCCACTGAAAAAGCCCCGCAAATCGCGGGGCTTTTTCGTTATCCGGGGCTAGACGCTTGCAAACCCAGGTGTTACATTCGGCCCCGCACTGGTTTCTCCATTGCCCCCTGCAAGCCGTCGCCGACGCTCTCCTTTCGAATAAGTACGCGATCCTGTCGCCTTCTCCGCGGCGCGGCCTCATTAAGCCAAAAGCTTAATTTCCCCCCTCCATAAATGATTACGTCATTCCTATATGAATCTGACTGAACTCAAGCAAAAGCCGATTACCGAACTGCTCGAATTGGCCGAACAGATGGGCATAGAAAATATGGCCCGTTCGCGCAAGCAGGACGTGATTTTCTCCCTGCTCAAGAAGCACGCGAAAAGCGGCGAGGAAATCTCTGGTGATGGCGTGCTGGAGATTCTCCAGGACGGCTTCGGCTTCCTTCGCTCCGCAGACGCTTCCTATCTCGCCGGTCCAGACGATATCTACGTCTCGCCGAGCCAGATCCGTCGCTTCAACTTGCGCACCGGTGACACCATCGTTGGCAAGATCCGCCCTCCGAAGGAAGGCGAACGTTATTTCGCCCTACTCAAGGTCGACACGATCAACTTCGACCGTCCGGAAAACGCGAAGAACAAGATTCTCTTCGAGAACCTGACCCCGCTGTTCCCGACCGTGCGCATGAAGATGGAAGCCGGCAACGGTTCCACCGAAGACCTCACCGGTCGTGTCATCGACCTGTGCGCACCCATCGGCAAGGGCCAGCGTGGCCTGATCGTGGCGCCGCCGAAAGCGGGCAAGACGATCATGCTGCAGAACATCGCGGCCAACATCGCCCGTAACAACCCTGAAGTTCACCTGATCGTGTTGCTGATCGACGAACGTCCGGAAGAAGTGACCGAGATGCAGCGCACCGTGCGCGGCGAAGTGGTCGCCTCGACGTTCGACGAGCCGCCAACCCGCCACGTGCAGGTTGCCGAAATGGTGATCGAGAAGGCCAAGCGCCTGGTTGAACACAAGAAAGACGTGGTGATCCTGCTGGACTCCATCACCCGTCTGGCCCGTGCCTACAACACCGTGATCCCGAGCTCCGGCAAGGTGCTGACCGGTGGTGTCGATGCCCATGCGCTGGAAAAACCGAAGCGTTTCTTCGGCGCCGCGCGGAACATCGAGGAAGGCGGTTCGCTGACCATCATCGCCACCGCACTGGTTGAAACCGGTTCGAAGATGGACGAAGTGATCTACGAGGAATTCAAGGGCACCGGCAACATGGAGCTGCCTCTGGATCGTCGTATCGCCGAGAAGCGTGTCTTCCCGGCCATCAACATCAACCGTTCCGGCACACGCCGCGAAGAGTTGCTGACCGCCGACGACGAGTTGCAGCGCATGTGGATCCTGCGCAAGCTGCTGCATCCGATGGATGAAGTCGCCGCCATCGAATTCCTGGTCGACAAGCTGAAGACGACCAAGACCAACGATGAGTTCTTCCTGTCGATGAAACGCAAGTAAATCGCCAAGACAGGCCAGCAAGAGCCGGGGAAACCCGGCTTTTTGCTATCTGTGCATTCACTATTCTGGACGGGCGGCGTTAAACTCGGGCCCCCGAACGCCACGGCCACCATGAGGCTTTTGCATGCAGTATCGCGACTTGCGCGACTTTATCAGCGGGCTGGAACAGCGCGGCGAACTCAAGCGCATCCAGGTACCGGTGTCTCCTGTCCTGGAAATGACCGAGGTCTGCGACCGCACCCTGCGCGCAAAAGGCCCGGCGCTGTTGTTCGAAAACCCGACGGGTTATGACATTCCGGTGCTGGGCAACCTGTTCGGCACGCCGGAGCGCGTGGCCTTGGGCATGGGGGCCGAAGCTGTCAGCGAACTGCGCGAAATCGGCAAGCTGCTGGCGTTCCTCAAGGAGCCCGAGCCGCCGAAAGGCCTGAAGGACGCTTGGTCCAAGCTGCCGATTTTCCGCAAGATCATTGCCATGGCGCCGAAAGTCGTCAAGGACGCGATCTGCCAGGAAGTGGTCATCGAGGGCGACGATGTCGACCTGGCCATGCTCCCGGTGCAGACCTGCTGGCCGGGCGACGTGGGGCCGCTGATCACCTGGGGCCTGACCGTCACCAAAGGCCCGAACAAGGACCGTCAGAACCTGGGTATCTACCGTCAGCAGGTGATTGGCCGCAACAAGGTCATCATGCGCTGGCTGAGTCATCGCGGCGGTGCATTGGACTACCGTGAGTGGTGTGAAAAACACCCCGGCCAGCCCTTCCCGGTGTCGGTGGCCCTGGGCGCGGACCCGGCGACCATCCTCGGCGCCGTCACGCCCGTGCCCGACAGCCTTTCCGAATACGCGTTCGCCGGCCTGTTGCGGGGCAACCGTACCGAGCTGGTGAAATGCCGTGGCAATGACCTGCAAGTGCCGGCCACCGCCGAGATCATTCTTGAAGGTGTGATCCATCCCGGCGAAATGGCCGATGAAGGTCCGTACGGCGACCACACCGGTTACTACAACGAAGTGGACAGCTTCCCCGTGTTCACCGTCGAGCGCATTACCCATCGGATCAAGCCGATCTACCACAGCACCTACACCGGCCGTCCACCCGATGAGCCGGCCATTCTCGGCGTGGCGCTGAACGAAGTGTTCGTGCCGATCCTGCAGAAGCAGTTTCCGGAAATCACTGACTTCTATTTGCCACCGGAAGGTTGTTCGTATCGCATGGCCGTGGTGACCATGAAGAAGTCGTATCCGGGGCATGCCAAGCGGGTGATGCTCGGGGTCTGGTCGTTTTTGCGACAGTTCATGTACACCAAGTTCGTTATCGTCACTGACGACGATATCAACGCACGAGACTGGAACGACGTGATCTGGGCCATCACCACGCGCATGGACCCCAAGCGCGACACGGTGATGATCGAGAATACGCCGATCGACTACCTCGACTTCGCCTCGCCGGTGTCTGGCCTGGGGTCGAAGATGGGACTCGATGCCACGCATAAATGGCCCGGTGAAACCACTCGCGAGTGGGGCCGGGTTATCGTCAAGGATGAAGCCGTTACCCAACGGATCGATGCCATCTGGAATCAGTTAGGAATAGATTGATGCGTGTAACCTTGCAGCCTTCCGGGGCGGTGCTGGAGATACGGCCCGCCGAGCGGATTCTCGATGGCGCGCGGCGCCTGGGCTATGAATGCCCGCAAAGCTGCCGCAACGGCAACTGCCACGTTTGTGGTGCGTTGTTGGTGGAAGGCCGTGTGGAACAGGCGGGCGAGGTGCGCGACCACGGTGAGATCTTCACGTGCATCGCCGAGCCGTTGGAGGACTGCGTGGTGTTGTGGGATGGCGTGCTGTCGCCGGGTGAGCTACCGGTACGCAACCTGGCGTGCCAAGTGATCGAGTGCGCCGAGGTAGGCGGCGATGTCTGGCGAGTGCGCCTGCGGGCGCCAGCGGGCAAGCCACCGCGCTATCACGCCGGGCAATACTTGATGATCGAACGGGAAAACGGCGAAAAGTCGGCGTTCTCCCTGGCCTCGGCGCCGCATTCCGGGCGCGAGCTGGAGTTGCATGTGTTGGTGCGCGAAAATAGTGCGCAGGCGCTGCTGGAACAACTGCAACGCAACCCCAGCGTGCGCGTCGAAATGCCTTTTGGCGACACGCATTTGTCCGAGCTGCCGGACGGGCCATTGGTGCTGATCGCCGCCGGAACCGGCATGGCGCAGATGCACAGCCTGATCGAGCATTGCCGTGCCGCGGGCTTCAAGCACCCGGTGCATCTGTATTGGGGCGTGCGGCGGCCGGACGATTTCTATGAAATCGAGCATTGGGACGAATGGAAAAAACTGCCGAACCTGTTCCTGCACAAAGTCGTCAGCGACTTGTGCGGTTGGGAAGGGCGCTGCGGGATGCTCCATGAAGCCGTATGCGAGGACCTCAGCGATCTATCCGGCGTGCACGTCTACGCCAGCGGCTCGCCGGCCATGATCTATGCCACGCTCGATGCGCTGGTGGAAGCCGGCATGGATGCCCATCAAATGCGCGCCGATGTGTTTGCCTATGCGCCGCGGGCTTAGCGGCTGACCTGAAATCTGGATTCATGCGCTTTTGTGATCTGGAGCGTGCGCTGTTGTGGCGAGGGAGCTTGCCCCCGCCCGGTTACGCAGCAACCGCCTCTTTTGGGACTGCTATGCAGCCCAGCGGGAGCAAGCTCCCTTTGCCACACAACAGCCCATGTCCACCTATCGATATAACTGCATATATTTCGTTTCGATATTTAGTCTCAAGGCTAGATACCGATAACGTATATAGCGAGTGGATGGCATTTAACTTGCCTTGATCCCCGTGAACGTCAACCCCATGACGAGCCCCCATTCATTTTTCCGACCCGCGAGGAGCCAACCGCTACCGGCCATGACCGCTATCGAATCCGCCATTACCTGTGCCTTGTATCCGCCACGACTTGAGCTGGGGCCACAGCTGACCCGTGAGCAATTGCTCGCCTCGATGCAATCGACGATGAGTCTTCACCAGGGTGGTCCGGTCTGGCTGTTCGCGTACGGTTCATTGATCTGGCGACCGGAATGCACGGCGGTGGAGCGCATGCGCGGCCGGGTCCATGGTTATCATCGCGGGTTGTACCTGTGGTCCCATGAGCACCGCGGCACCCCGGAGTTGCCTGGGCTGGTGTTCGGGCTGGATCGCGGCGGTTCGTGCAGCGGGTTCGCCTACCGATTGCCGGAGGAGAATCTCGAGGATTCGCTGTTTGCCCTGTGGCAGCGCGAGATGCCGGTCCCGTCCTATCGTCCGCACTGGCTCAGTTGCCGTCTCGAGGATGGCAGCCGGGTGCAAGCCTTGGGTTTTGTGCTGGAGCGGCACCTGCCCAGCTATGCCGGCAACGTACCGGATCATGTGCTGAGCCAGGTGTTCGAAAGCGCCTGTGGGCGTTACGGCACCACTCGCGATTACGTCGAGCAGACCGTTCACGCCCTGCGCAGCCACGCCATGCCAGACCGGAATCTGGAGGCGCGGCTCAAGCGCTGCAAATCAGCGCTGGATCAGGCGACCGCTTCGCGGCTCTGACTGGCTATTTGCTTGTGCCACAGCGTGGGCGCGAGGAACGCCATTGCCAGCAGGCAGGCGCCGATGAGCAGCACAAAGCCACCGTCCCAGCCGAAATGGTCCACGGTGTAGCCCATGGCGGCGCTGGCCGCGACCGAGCCACCCAGGTAACCAAACAGACCGGTGAAGCCGGCAGCTGTACCGGCGGCTTTCTTCGGTGCCAGTTCCAATGCTTGCAAACCGATCAACATCACCGGGCCGTAGATCAGGAAGCCGATGGAAACCAGGGCGATCATGTCGACGGTCGGGTTGCCGGCCGGGTTCAGCCAATACACCAGCGTGGCCACGGTCACCAGGGCCATGAACACCATGCCGGTCAGGCCACGGTTGCCACGGAAGATCTTGTCCGACATCCAGCCACACAGCAGCGTGCCGGGAATGCCCGCCCACTCGTAGAAGAAATAGGCCCAGGAACTCTTGTCCACCGTGAAGCCCTTGGCTTCCTTGAGGTAGGTCGGCGCCCAGTCCAGCACGCCGTAGCGCAGCAGGTAGACGAAGACGTTGGCCATGGCGATGTACCAGAGCATTTTGTTGCGCAGCACGTATTTGACGAAGATTTCCTTGGCGCTGAATTCGTTCTCGTGGCTCGCGTCGTAGCCTTCGGGGTAGTCGTTCTTGTATTTCTCGATGGGCGGCAGGCCCACGGATTGCGGCGTGTCACGCATGGTCACGAAGGCAAACACCGCAACGGCGAGCGCTACGGCTGCGGGCACATAGAATGCCGCGTGCCAGTCGTTGAACCAGCCCATACCCAGCAGGAACAGTGGGCCGATCAGGCCGCCGCCGACGTTGTGCGCCACGTTCCACACCGACACCACGCCGCCACGCTCCTTCTGCGACCACCAGTGCACCATGGTCCGTCCGCTTGGCGGCCAACCCATGCCTTGGGCCCAGCCGTTGATGAACAGCAGGATGAACATCATGGTCACGCTGGAGGTTGCCCAGGGCGCGAAACCGAATACGAACATCACCCCCGCCGATACCAACAAGCCGAAGGGCAGGAAGTAGCGCGGGTTGGAACGGTCGGACACCAGGCCCATCAGGAACTTCGACAGCCCGTAGGCGATGGCGATGGCCGACATGGCCAGGCCCAACTGGCCACGGGTATAGCCCTCGTCGATCAGGTACGGCATGGCCAGGGAGAAGTTCTTGCGCAGCAGGTAATACCCGGCGTAGCCAATGAATATCCCGGCGAAGATCTGCCAGCGAAGGCGTCGATAGGTGCTGTCTATTTTTTCTTCAGGCAATGGAGCCTGATGAGCGGCGGGGCGAAAGAAAGCAAACATTCAAGAGCTCCAGATTTCTTGTTTTGACTGCGGATGCGAATGTTACAGTTTCGTTACCGAAAATAGCATCGGTTCGCATCAACAAAAAAGCCGGAATGTTGGCGATATCGTGTTCTTTTATGAACATGTCGCTCAGGTATAAATGAAGGGCGGTATGGGAATGGCGAAACCGGGTCGCAGCGTGACGACCCAGTATAAACAGTTTGGGTAAGCAATCAGCGAACCTGAACCACCACTTTCCCGACCGCCTTGCGTTGGCCAAGATCATTGATGGCTTGTGCCGCGTTGCTCAGCGGGTACACCTGCGACACCAGCGGCTTGAGCTTGCCCTCGGCGAACCAGCCGAACAATTGCTGGAAGTTGGCGGCGTTGTCCTGGGGTTGGCGTTGGGCGAAGGAGCCCCAGAATACGCCCACCACGGCGGCGCCCTTGAGCAGCGCCAGGTTCACCGGCAGTTCGGGAATGCGTCCGCTGGCGAAGCCCACCACCAGCAGCCGGCCGTTCCAGGCGATGGCGCGGATGGCCTGGTCGAACAGGTCGCCACCCACCGGGTCGTAGATCACATCGGCGCCCTGGCCGTCGGTGAGGCGCTTGATTTCATCCTTCAGGCTGGTTTCGCTGTAGTTGATCAGTTCGTCGGCGCCGGCTGCCTTGGCCACGGCAAGTTTTTCCGAGCTGCTGGCGGCGGCGATGACCCGGGCGCCCATGGCCTTGCCGATTTCCACGGCCGCCAGGCCCACTCCACCGGAGGCACCGAGCACCAGCAAGGTTTCTCCGGGTTGGAGGTTGGCCCGTTGCTTGAGGGCGTGCATCGAGGTGCCATACGTCATGCTGAAAGCGGCGGCGGTGTTGAAGTCCATGGACGCGGGAATCGGCAACACGTTGTAGCCCGGCACCGCCACTTGTTCGGCAAAGCTGCCCCAACCGGTCAGCGCCATCACCCGGTCGCCGACCTTCAAGTGGCTGACTTTCTCACCCACCTCACTGACCACGCCCGCCGCTTCGCCACCGGGGGAAAACGGAAAGGGGGGCTTGAATTGATATTTGCCCTCGATGATCAGTGTGTCAGGGAAATTCACCCCGGCGGCGTGCACGTCCAGCAGCACCTCGTTCTTCTTGGCGACGGGGCTGGCGACGTCTTCCAGCACCAGCGATTCGGCGGGGCCGAATTCTTTGCACAGCACGGCTTTCATCAGGGCTATTCCTTTGGGAGTGATGGCCGATAAGTGTAGGTGTGAGAGACAACGGGTCAACGAGCATGCCCCGCCCTGATAGCCGGCCATAAGCTTGTGCTTGAACGGCGGGTCGGTATGCTGGGCCGCAAACCGGATGAGGAGTCAATTGTGAAAGCGTGGATCATGTTGATGCTGGCCCTGTCGTTGCCTGTGGCGGCGATGGCCGAAGAGGCCAAGGAAGCGAAAGAGGGCGAGGCACCGAAAGTCAGTTACATCACCCTCAGCCCGCCATTCGTGGGCAACTATGGCCTGGACGGTACGGCGAAGCTGAAGGTCTACAAGGCCGATGTGGCCCTGCGCGTGACCGGTGATGCCGCCGCTGCGGCGGTCAAGGCCAACGAGCCATTGATCCGCAACCAACTGGTGGCGTTGTTCGCCCAACAGACCACCGAGGCGATGAACAACCTCGAAGCCAAGGAAAAACTGCGTCAGGAAGCCTTGAAGCAGACCCAGCAGGTCATGAACGACGAGACCGGCAAGCCGATGGTGGATGATCTGTTGTTCAACAACCTGATCGTTCAATAAGTTCGGCGTTGTTGGGGCGACCCTATCGCGAGCAAGCTCGCTCCCACAGGAGTTTTGAGATCGGCGCGAATCCCTGTGGGAGCGAGCTTGCTCGCGATAGCGGCCTATCGGGCAGCGAATCGCTCAAGGTTTCAGCGCAACCACTGCCGCCCACTGCTCAGCCGTCACCGGCATCACCGAAAGCCGCGAGCCTTTCTGCACCAGCGGCATTTGCGCCAGGGCGGTCTGTTGCTTGAGGTAGTCGAGTTTCAGCACGTGGCGGAACGTCTCGACGTGGGCCACGTCGATCGCGGTCCAGGGGTTTTTGTCCGGGCTGGCCTTGGGGTCGAAATAATGGCTGTCCGGGTCCAGGGCCGTAGGGTCGGGATAGGCCGCCTGGATGATTCTGCCAATCCCGGCGATGCCTGGCTCGGGGCAGCTGGAGTGGTAGAAAAAGAACGTGTCACCCACCGCCATGGCTCGCAGGAAATTGCGCGCCTGGTAGTTGCGAACGCCGTCCCAGCGGGCCTGGCCGAGTTTTTCCAGACCCTGGATGGACAATTCGTCGGGCTCGGACTTCATCAGCCAATAGGCCATGATTTTTTCTCCTGGGCGGTGGGTATCAAAATAGTTCGGCGATTTTATGACAAACCGACAGTCGGTTGACGCCAGCATTTGCGTGTCGGGGCCGGTTGCCGCAAAATGCCGGCCTTCCAAGCTTGACGCTGCTGCACGGCCAATAAGAAAACCGCTGCTGTCATCGTGTGTGATATGCCTTGAGGGGGGCAATCGATGAAACGCAAACCGGATTTGTTGTGGATCTTGGTCATTCTGTTCGGTCTGGGTGTCGTGACCACGGGTTACGCCCAAAGTCTGTGGACCAACAAGACCGAGACGCCGATGGACATCACCCAACCCGCGCCATCGCTCAAACGCTGAACCTGCTTTCCAGGCGCCGCTGATTACCGCGGCGTCGACCCCGCGATATACCATTGCCTGTCGCTGACCGTTCCCTGCAACGGCACGTCCCAGCTTGCCTGCGCCAATCGTTCCACCTTCTGGCATTCATGGGCCAGCCCCAACAGCGTTGGCTTGCGCCACTGCTTGCGTCGCGCCAGGTACGCCAGGCTGCGGTCGTAAAAGCCGCCGCCCATGCCCAGCCGACCTCCCGCATCGTCAAACCCTACCAATGGCAACAACACCAGGTCCAACGTCCAGACCTTGCGTTGTCGGGCGATGTTCTTGCGTGGCTCGGGGATGCGAAACCGGTTGGGTTGCATTTTTTCGCCGGGGTGGATGCGTTGGAACACCATCTTGGTCTGCGGCCACGGGCTGAGCACCGGCAGGTAAGTGGCCTTGCCCCGGCGCTGGGCCGCGCGCAGCAGCAGGCGCGGGTCGATCTCGCCATCGTTGGGCAGGTACAGGGCGATGTGCTTCGCACGGCGGAACAACGGATGCTGGGCCAGTTGTTTGTATAGCCCGCGGGCGGCTTGCCGTTGCTGGGCGGGCGTCAGGGCGCGTCGGGCCTGACGTAGCAGGCGGCGAAGTTGTGGGCGGGGCAGCAGCGCGGGTTCAGTCATGACGAGGTTTCACGCAGTGGCGATGGCGCACAGCGTAACCGCAAAACAGGACGCTCAGAAATGCCTGCGCCCGGAAACGACAATGCCAGTCCACATGGACTGGCATTGTCTGGAGTCAGGCTCCCCGGATGAACCGCTGTCGGCTTAGCCCTTGAACCCGAAAGTTCAAGGTGGAAGTTGCAGGGGGCGTTAAGGCTTTCCGTCAAGCGGACATGCACACCGGCCCCAACGTGCAACCCCCGTGGTTGTGCGTATCGGCTCAGGGACATCACCAACTGGCAAGCACCCCAGGGAGTGAGGCGAGTATACCCCAGGCAGCCTCGCGAATCAGCCCTTGCTGACGTCTGGATCGGTGGCGAGCACCAGATCCACCCGATCGAGCAGGTCGCGTACCTGCTCACGGGTCGAGCCACTGACCTGTATGTCCGGCGTATCCTGGCGATGCAGCAGGTCGTGGGTGATGTTCAAGGCGGCCATCACGGCGATGCGGTCGGCGCCGATGACTTTGCCGCTGCTGCGGATCTCGCGCATCTTGCCGTCCAGGTAACGGGCGGCGCTCACCAGGTTGCTGCGCTCTTCCTGGGGGCAGATGATCGAATATTCTTTGTCGAGGATCTGCACGGTAACGCTATTGCTTGAACTCATGAGTCTTGCTCCAGGGCCTTGAGGCGCGAAATCATCGATTCGACCTTACGCCGGGCGATTTCGTTTTTTTCAATGAGGTGCGCGCGTTCCTCGCGCCAGGTCTTTTCCTGAGCTAATAGGAGTCCGTTTTGGCTCTTAAGTTGCTCGACCCGGTCAATTAGCAGTTCGAGTCTGGCCATCAGCGCTTGCAGGTCGGTGTCTTCCATTGTGTCCACTGAAGAATGTGTCTGATGGAGGGATGTGTGTCGCACAGCCTCTGATAGTCTTGGCGAGTCTGTCGATGTAGGATACAAGGCCTCCATTCTAGACATAGCGCCGTCTGGCGCCTAGCTGCCCATGCCCATTCAGAATTCCCCGTATCAAGCATTCGCCACCCTGCTGAGCACCAGCGGTCATCCTGTCTCGCCTGCCGAACTGCATGGCCTGTTGCTCGGCCGCAGTTGCGCCGGCGCCGGTTTCGATGCCGACGGCTGGTTGGCCGACGCCGCCGAACTACTGGAAGGCGAGCCGGCGGACAACGTCCGTAACGCGCTGATCGGCCTGCAGGAAATGGTCAAGGGCGAGTTGACCAGCGATGACATGACCGTCGTACTGCTGCTGCCTACTGACGACGCCCCCTTGGCTGAACGCGCCGCGGCGCTGGGCCAGTGGTGTCAAGGCTTCCTCGCCGGCTTCGGCCTGACCCGCCGCGAATATGCGCTGAGCGAAGAGGCCAAGGAAGTGTTGCAGGACTTGGCCGCGATCTCCCAGGTCCAGGATGCCCTGGAAGAGTCCGACGACGGCGAAAGCGACTACATGGAAGTGATGGAGTACCTGCGGGTCGCACCATTGCTGCTGTTCACCGAGACCAAGAAAACCGATGCAGCGGCCCCCAAGCCGTCCTTGCATTAAATTTCAGAGGGAACCCCGTCTGCCCATGATTCATATCCCGAAATCGGAATACAGCCGTCGCCGCAAGGCCCTGATGGCGCAGATGGAACCCAACAGCATCGCAATCCTGCCCGCCGCCGCCGTTGCGATCCGCAACCGCGACGTCGAGCATGTCTACCGCCAGGACAGTGACTTCCAGTACCTCAGCGGCTTCCCCGAGCCGCAAGCGGTGCTGGTGCTGATGCCCGGCCGCGTCCATGGCGAGTACATCCTCTTTTGTCGCGAGCGCAACGCCGAACGTGAGCTTTGGGACGGCCTGCGCGCTGGCCAGGAAGGGGCGATCCGTGACTACGGTGCCGACGACGCGTTTCCCATCACCGACATCGACGACATCCTGCCGGGCCTGATCGAAGGGCGCGATCGGGTGTATTCGGCGATGGGCAGCAACCCAGAATTCGACCGGCACCTGATGGAGTGGATCAATGTGATTCGCTCCAAGGCCCACCTCGGCGCCCAGCCGCCGAACGAATTCGTTGCCCTGGATCACTTGCTGCATGATATGCGCCTGTATAAATCGGCGGCGGAACTGAAGGTCATGCGCGAAGCGGCGCGGATCTCCGCCCAGGCGCACATTCGGGCGATGCAGGCGGCGCGCCCGGGGTTGCATGAGTTCAGCCTGGAGGCCGAGCTCGATTATGAATTCCGCAAGGGTGGGGCGAAGATGCCGGCCTATGGCTCGATCGTCGCGGCGGGGCGCAACAGCTGCATCCTGCACTACCAGCAGAACGATGCGCTGCTCAAGGACGGCGATCTGGTGTTGATCGATGCCGGCTGTGAAATCGACTGCTACGCCAGCGATATCACCCGTACCTGGCCGGTCAGCGGCAAGTTTTCACCCGAGCAGAAGGCGATCTACGAAGTGGTGCTGGCCGCCCAGGAAGCCGCGTTTGCCCAGATCGCACCGGACAAACACTGGAACCAGGCCCACGAAGCGACGGTCCGGGTCATTACCGAAGGGTTGGTGCACCTGGGGCTGCTGGAGGGCGAGGTGGACGCGTTGATTGCCAGCGAGGCCTACCGGGCGTTCTACATGCACCGGGCCGGCCATTGGCTGGGCATGGACGTGCATGATGTGGGCGAATACCGGGTTGGCGGCGAGTGGCGGGTCCTGGAAATCGGCATGACGCTGACGGTGGAGCCGGGCATCTATATCAGCCCGGACAACCGCAGCGTCGCGAAAAAATGGCGCGGCATTGGCGTGCGCATCGAGGATGACGTGGTAGTGACCAAAACCGGTTGTGAAATCCTGAGCCGAGGCGTGCCGAAAACGGTCGCCGACATCGAGGCCCTGATGGCCGCCGCCCGGACGCAAGCGGCATGAGCCGGGTCAATCTGGCGATCATCGGCGGTGGCCTGGTCGGTGCGAGCCTGGCGCTGGCCCTGCAGGTCGGTGCCAAGGCCCGGGGCTGGAGGATCATCCTGATCGAGCCCTTCGCCCCCGGCGACGCCTGGCAGCCAAGCTACGATGCCCGGTCTTCGGCATTGTCCTACGGTGCCCGGCAGATTTATCAACGCTTGGGTGTCTGGCAAGAGATTTCCCGTCGCGCCGAACCGATCAAGCAGATCCATGTGTCCGATCGCGGGCGGTTTTCCACGGCGCGGCTGTCGGCCATGGAAGAGGGCGTGCCGGCGCTGGGCTACGTGGTGGAAAACGCCTGGCTCGGCCAGTGCCTGTGGCAAGGCCTGGACCCGGAGGTGGTCAGTTGGCGCTGCCCGGCGCAGGTTACGCGTATGGAGCCACTGGTCGGCGGTTATCGCCTGACCCTCGACGACGAAACCACCCTGGAGTGCGACCTTGCCGTTCTGGCCGATGGCGGTCGCTCCAGCCTGCGCGAGCAGTTGGGCGTCGGCGTGCGCAGTCGTCCCTATGACCAGAGCGCCTTGATCGCCAACATCACTCCCAGCGAAGCCCATAATGGCATGGCCTTCGAGCGCTTCACCGATGACGGCCCGATGGCCTTGTTGCCGCTGCCGGAGAATCGTTGCGCGCTGGTCTGGACCCGCCAGGGCATGGACGCGCAACGGTTGGCGGCCCTCGACGAGCGCAGCTTCCTCGCCGAATTGCAGGGGGTGTTCGGTTATCGCCTGGGTACGCTGAAGCAGGTGGGTGTACGGCACCTGTACCCGCTGGCGCTGGTGGAAGCCGAAGAGCAGGTCCGTCCGCACCTGGCGATCCTGGGCAATGCCGCCCACAGCCTGCATCCGATTGCCGGGCAGGGGTTCAACCTATCCCTGCGCGATGCCCAGGCCCTGGCCGATGCCTTGCTCGACAGCGACCGCGAGCCGGGGGATTTTGCCGTGTTGCAAGCCTATCGCGAGAGCCAGCGCATGGACCAGGCCCTGACCGTGGGCTTCTCCGATCAGGTTACGCGGCTGTTCGGCAGCAGCCTGCCGTTGGTGTCCCTGGGCCGGAACCTCGGCTTGCTGGGCCTCGACCTGCTGCCTCCGGCCAAGCGCTGGTTCGCCCGCCAGGCCATGGGGTTGGGGACGCGTCCCGATGCGTGAGGCTGGGGTGGTCATTTCTTTTCATGGGCGGCTGATGTCGCCCGCAAAACAGGCTTAGAGCATGGAATTGCGTGCAGATCTGCTGATTGTCGGCGCTGGTATGGTTGGCAGCGCCCTGGCGCTGGCGTTGCAAGGCAGTGGCCTGCAGGTGTTGTTGCTCGACGGCAGCCCAATGAGCGTCAAGCCCTTCGATCCCCAGGCCGCGTTCGAGCCCCGGGTCAGTGCCTTGTCGACGGCCAGCCAGCGGATCCTCGATCGCCTGGGCGTCTGGCAGGGCGTCACCACCCGGCGTGCCAGCCCTTACACCGACATGCACGTCTGGGACGGCAGTGGCACCGGGCAGATTCATTTTTCCGCCGCCAGCCTGCATGCCGAGACGCTTGGGCACATCGTTGAAAATCGCGTGGTGCAGGATGCCCTGCTGGACCGACTGCATGACTGCGACCTGGGCTTGTTGGCCAACGCCCGGCTAGAGCAGATGCGTCGTTCCGGCGACGACTGGCTACTGACCCTGGCCGATGGCCGCACGTTGCGGGCGCCCCTGGTCATTGCCGCCGATGGCGCGAACTCCGCTGTGCGCCGCCTGACCGGCGTGGCGACGCGCGAATGGGATTACCTGCACCATGCCATCGTCACCAGCGTGCGCAGCGCCCGGCCGCATCGGATGACGGCATGGCAGCGTTTCACCGACAACGGTCCGCTGGCGTTCCTGCCCCTTGAGCGTGACGGCCAGCACGACTGGTGCTCGATTGTCTGGTCCACCACTCCCGAAGAAGCGCAGCGCTTGATGGCGCTCGATGACAGCGAATTCTGCAACGAACTGGAACGCGCCTTCGAAGGCCAGCTTGGCCCGGTACTGAGTGCCGACCCGCGCCTGTGCGTGCCGCTGCGCCAGCGACATGCCAAGCGCTACGTGGCCGAAGGGCTGGCGTTGATCGGTGACGCGGCCCATACCATCCATCCGTTGGCCGGGCAGGGGGTGAACCTGGGCTTCCTCGACGCCGCCGTGCTGGCCGAAGTGTTGTTGCATGCGGCCGGCCGTGGCGAGCGGTTGGCGGACGTGAAGGTGTTAAGCCGCTACGAGCGCCGGCGCATGCCCCACAATCTGGCGCTGATGGCGGCGATGGAGGGCTTCGAGCGGTTGTTCCAGGCCGATCCGCTGCCGGTGCGCTGGTTGCGCAACACCGGGCTGAAACTGGTGGACCGCCTGCCTGAGGCCAAGGCCTTGTTCGTGCGCGAAGCGTTGGGGTTGAGTGGGGATTTGCCGGATCTGGCCAAGGCCTGAGAGGTCCGTTGGGCTCATGGCCTCATCGCGAGCAAGCTCGCTCCCACAGGTTTCACCGGATCAAATGTGGGAGCGAGCTCGCTCGCGATGAGGCCGGCACAGCCACCTCAATCCATCTGTGCAACATTTGGAAATGTGTCCACCCACTGTTCGATTGAGATGCCAAATGTGAGTCCTTATCATTTGCGTCTCTTTCGCCATCCAGAGACCGCTACCATGTTGGCAACCAAGCGCCTGCTGTCCGCCCTCGCCTTGACCCTGATCGGCACCACTGCCGCCCAGGCCGCCGATGAGGTGGTGGTCTACTCCTCACGTATCGATGAACTGATCAAGCCGGTCTTCGATGCCTACACCAAGAAAACCGGCGTCTCGGTGAAGTTCATCACCGACAAGGAAGCGCCGTTGATGCAGCGGATCAAGGCCGAAGGCGAGAACGCCACCGCCGACCTGCTGCTCACCGTCGATGCCGGCAACCTCTGGCAGGCCGAGCAGATGGGCATTCTCCAGCCGTTCACCTCCCCGGTGATCGACGCCAACATCCCGTCCCAATACCGCGCCTCGTCCCACGCCTGGACCGGCTTGAGCTTGCGGGCGCGGACCATTGTCTATTCCACCGACCGGGTTAAACCGGGCGAATTGACCACCTATGAAGCGCTGGCCGGCAAAGAGTGGGAAGGTCGTCTGTGCCTGAGGACCTCGAAAAAGGTCTATAACCAGTCCCTGACCGCCACGCTGATCGAAACCCACGGCGCGGAAAAAACCGAGGAAATCCTCAAGGGCTGGGTCAGGAACCTGTCCACCGACGTGTTCTCCGATGACACCGCATTGCTTGAAGCAATCAATGCTGGCCAGTGCGATGTCGGTATCGTCAACACCTACTACTATGGCCGCCTGCACCAGCAGAAGCCGGACTTGAAGGTTAAACTGTTCTGGCCGAACCAGGCTGATCGCGGCGTGCACATCAACCTCTCGGGCATTGGCCTGACCAAGCATGCACCGCATCCGGACGCCGCCAAGAAACTGGTGGAGTGGATGACCACGCCGGAAGCGCAAAGCATCTTCGCCGACGTGAACCAGGAATTCCCGGCCAACCCGAAGGTCGAGCCGTCCAAGGAAGTGGCGGCCTGGGGCGCTTTCAAGGCCGACACCTTGCCGGTGGAAGTGGCGGGTAAACGCCAGGCCGAAGCCATTCGCATGATGGATCGCGCTGGCTGGAATTAACCCCAGCCAGACACGACTCCCTGTGGTGGTTATAAAATAGATGCCCGCGCCAATGCGCGGGCATCATCATTTGAACGAGAGCTCCCCTTGGCCCACCCCGCCCAACGCCGCTGGTATCCCCTGGTCTTCGCCATCGCTGCGCTGGTCCTGTTGCCCTTGAGTGTCTTGCTGCTGTCCTGGCAGAGCATCGACCAGCAAATCTGGTCCCACTTGTGGGATACGCAGATGCCGCGTTTGTTGGGCAACACCCTCACGTTGATCCTTGGCGTGGGTGTCGGAGTGACCTTGCTGGGTGTCAGCCTCGCCTGGCTCACCAGCCTGTGTGAATTCCCGGGACGTCGCTGGCTCGATTGGGCATTGATGCTGCCGTTCGCGATTCCGGCCTATGTGTTGGCGTTTGTCTTCGTTGGCCTGCTGGATTTCGCCGGTCCCGTGCAGACGCTGATGCGTGAATGGTTCGGCAGCGGCCTGCGCCTGCCCCGGGTTCGTTCCACCGGCGGGGTGATCCTGGTGCTGGTGCTGGTCTTTTACCCTTACGTCTACCTGCTGGCGCGCAGTGCCTTCCTGGCCCAGGGCAAGGGCTTGATGGAGGCTGCCCGGGTGCTGGGGCAGTCGCCATGGCAGGCGTTCTGGCGCGTGGCGCTGCCGATGGCCCGGCCAGCCATCGGTGCGGGCGTGGCGCTGGCGCTGATGGAAACCCTGGCGGATTTCGGCGCGGTGTCGGTGTTCAACTTCGACACCTTCACCACCGCCATCTACAAGACCTGGTACGGCTTCTTCAGCCTCTCCAGCGCTGCCCAACTGGCCAGCCTGCTGTTGCTGGCGGTGATGCTGGTGCTCTACGGCGAACGCCGGGCCCGCGGCGCTCACCGGGCCAGTAACGAGCGGCCGCGGGTCAAGGCGTTGTACACGTTGCGCGGCCTCAAGGCTGTGGCGGCCAGCGGCTGGTGCTTCCTGGTATTTGCCTGCGCGTTTGTCATCCCGGTGTTGCAGTTGGTGGTGTGGTTCTGGCAACGCGGTCGTTTCGACCTGGATGAACGTTATGCCGGGCTGATCGTCCACACCCTCTACCTGGGCGGCCTGGCGGCGCTGGTCACCGTCTGTGTGGCCTTGCTGCTGGCGTTCGCCCGGCGGCTGGCGCCGACCCGTCCGATTCGTGCCGGCGTCGGCCTGGCGAACCTGGGGTATGCCTTGCCCGGCTCGGTGCTGGCGGTGTCGATCATGCTTGCGTTCAGCTACCTGGACCGTGAGCTGGTCATTCCACTGTCGACCTGGCTCGGCGGTGCAGGCAAGCCATTGTTGCTGGGCAGCCTGTCGGCGCTGTTGCTGGCGTATCTGGTGCGTTTCCTGGCCGTGGCCTACGGCCCGTTGGAGAGCAGCCTGGCGCGCATTCGCCCGTCCTTGCCCGAAGCGGCACGTAGCCTTGGGGTCAGTGGGCCGCGACTGTTTTTCAAAGTGTATCTACCATTGCTGTTGCCCGGCACCTTGAGCGCGGCGTTGCTGGTGTTCGTCGATGTGCTCAAGGAAATGCCCGCGACGTTGCTGATGCGCCCGTTCGGCTGGGACACGCTGGCGGTGCGGATCTTCGAGATGACCAGCGAAGGGGAGTGGGCCCGGGCCGCGCTACCGGCGCTGACGTTGGTATTGGTGGGGCTGTTGCCGGTCATCGGATTGATACGACGTTCGGCCCATCGAAACAGCTAGGTGCCAGTCCTACCTCATGCGGCTACAATGCGCGGCATTCGGTGCGGTCCGTCTGTCGGACCGGGCAACTGAGAACGTCAGAAAACTCCTTTTTCCAGACGTTCGCGCTACGCAGTGCCCGTCCGCACCTTCGCCAAGCCCGGAAGGAGAAACCCATGGGACAGCGTACGCCTCTGTATGACCTTCATCTCGCCCTTGGCGCGAAGATGGTCGATTTTGGCGGTTGGGATATGCCTTTGCATTACGGCTCGCAGGTCGAAGAACACCATCAGGTGCGTCGCGACTGTGGTGTGTTCGATGTATCCCACATGACCGTAATCGACGTCGCCGGCTCCCAGGCCAAGGTCTGGCTGCAGCGCTTGCTGGCCAATGACGTCGACCGCTTGCAAGACACAGGCAGTGCCTTGTACAGCGCGATGCTCAATGAACGCGGCGGCATCGTCGACGACATGATCATCTACCGTGTCGAGGACGGTTATCGCCTGGTCTTCAACGCCTCGACCCGCGATCAGGACCTGGCCTGGATGCAGGCACAGCTCGGTGACTACGACGCGCAACTGCATGAGCGCCCCGAGCTGGCGATGCTGGCGATCCAGGGCCCCCACGCCCGGCAGAAGATTGCCGAGCTGGTCACACAATCCCGTGGGCAAATCATCCAGCAACTCAAGCCTTTCGAAGGGCGCGTCGACGGCGAATGGTTCATCGCCCGGACCGGCTATACCGGCGAAGATGGCCTGGAGATCGTCCTGCCCGCCCAGGAGGCCCCGAGTTTCTTCAACGACCTGGTCGGCGCTGGCATTTCGCCCATCGGCCTCGGCGCCCGCGATACCTTGCGTCTGGAGGCCGGCATGAACCTGTACGGCCAGGATATCCACCAGGATGTTTCACCGCTGGCCTCGAACATGGCCTGGAGTATCGCCTGGGAACCGGCGAGCCGTCAGTTCATCGGGCGCAGTGCGCTGGAAGCCGAGCTTGCCAGTGGTGTGCAGCACAAACTGGTCGGGCTGGTGCTGGAAGAGCGGGGTGTTTTGCGCGCCCATCAGGTAGTTCGCATCGCCAATGTTGGCGAAGGGGAGATCACCAGTGGTAGTTTTTCTCCTACGCTTAGCAAGTCGATCGCCCTGGCACGTGTTCCGATGGCAACCGCTGACCGTGCCGAGGTAGAAATTCGTGGTAAGTGGTACCCGGTACGGGTGGTCAAACCGACCTTCGTCCGCCATGGCAAAACCCTGATCTAACCTTTTGCGGCGGGCCGCTGGCCGCTGACACTTTCTATTGAGGACACAGAATATGAGTGATATCCCTGCCGAACTGCGTTTTGCCGAAAGCCATGAGTGGGCACGCCTGGAAGCTGACGGTACCGTCACTGTGGGCATCAGCGATCATGCGCAGGAAGCCTTGGGCGATGTGGTGTTTGTCGAGCTGACTGAAGTCGGTAAGGTTTTTTCCGCAAATGACCAGGCCGGTGTGGTTGAGTCGGTCAAAGCCGCTTCCGATATCTATTCCCCGATCGCAGGCGAAGTGATTGCGGTCAATGAAGAGCTGAGCGGTTCGCCTGAGCTGCTGAACTCCGATCCGTACGGTGCCTGGATCTTCAAGCTCAAGCCAAGCGACAAGTCTGAACTGGACAAGTTGCTGGACGCGGCGGGTTACAAGGCTGCCATCGGCGAATAAGGACGACTGCACCTGTGGGAGCGAGCTTGCTCGCGATAGCGTTAGATCAGCAGCATTGATGTAGGCTGACACTCCGCTATCGCGAGCAAGCTCGCTCCCACAGGGGGGGATAGCCTTGGGATTATCACCAGGCAAAAAAATGCCGCTCATCGAGCGGCATTTTTTATTGGCCGGGCATCAGTCCTGGGCGACGGCGTTTTTCGCCAGGATCGCGTTGGCCAGTTCCATGTCGGTGGCTTGCAGGCCTGGGTTGTCGGCACGCACTTTCTGCATCGCCGCTTCCAGGTAAGGGCCACGGATACCGCCATCACTGGCGACGAAGCTGCCGGCATCGTCCTGGGCGGCGACGATCAGTTTGTGATCCTTGAAGGTCAGGTAGGTGGAACCGGTGGTCGCACCGGACGAGATGACGTTACGCCAAAACGTGTCGGCCATTGCCGAGCCAACAGGAAGAGACAGCAAGGCTACGGTAGCGACAGCAAGTTTGAGACGCATGATAGGTGACTCCACTGGGTTAACTATGACGTTGGATTACCTGCGTCTCGATTCAGTTCCATGACTTGTCAGTCAGCCTGTTCCACCCGCAGCACCGCGCCCTCCTGCGCCACCACCCTGACCCGCGTGCCAACGGACGACTCGGGCCCCTTGGCCAGCCAGACACTGTCGGCCACCTTGATCTTGCCACGGCCATCGACAATCGCTTCATGCACCAGGAAGACCTTGCCGATCAGTTCCTGCCCGCGCAGGTTCAGGAGCGGCTGATCGCTTTGGCGCACGGCGCTGCGCTGGCGCCGCCACCAGTACAGCGCCGTGGCGATGGCGAACAGGCCGAACAACAGGAACTGCATTTCCCATGGCATCTGCGGCAGGATGAACGTGAGCACGCCGACTGCCGCGGCGGCTATGCCGATCCACAGCAGGTAACCACCGGCGCCGAACACTTCAAGGATCAGCAGGATGACGCCCAGCGCCAGCCAGTCCCAGTACGACATGTGTTGCAGGAATCCCCACATACGCGCGCCTCAGGCTTTCTTGCTGTCGAAGGTGGCCCTGACGATCTCGCCGATGCCGCCGACCGCTCCGATGACCTGGCTGGCTTCCAGTGGCATCAGGATCACCTTGCTGTTGTTGGCTGATGCCAGTTTGCCCAATGCATCGATGTATTTCTGCGCGACGAAGTAGTTCACGGCCTGGACGTTACCATCGGCAATGGCCTGGGATACCACCTGGGTGGCCAACGCTTCGGCTTGCGCCTGGCGCTCGCGGGCCTCGGACTCCAGGAACGCCGCCTGGCGGCTGCCCTCGGCCTCGAGGATCTGCGCCTGCTTCTTGCCTTCGGCGGTGAGAATCGCCGACGCTCGCAGGCCCTCGGCTTCGAGGATCTGGGCACGCTTGATCCGTTCGGCTTTCATTTGCCCCGACATGGCGGCCATCAGGTCGGCCGGGGGGCTGATGTCCTTGATCTCGATCCGGGTGATCTTGATGCCCCACGGCGCCGTGGCTTCATCGACAGTGCGCAGCAATTTTTCGTTGATGCCGTCGCGCTGGCTCAGCATCGCGTCCAGCTCCATGGACCCCAGCACGGTGCGGATATTGGTTTGCAGCAGGTTGCGGATGGCGTGTTCGAGGTTGTTGACCTCGTAGGCCGCCTGGGCCGTATTGACCACCTGGAAGAAACACACGGCGTCGATCTGTACCGTGGCGTTGTCGGCGGTAATCACTTCCTGGGGCGGGATGTCCAGTACGCTTTCCATGACATTGATCTTGCGCCCGATGCGATCCATCACCGGGATGATGATGTTCAGGCCGGGCTTGAGGGTGTTGGTGTAGCGACCGAATCGCTCGACAGTCCATTGGTAGCCCTGGGGCACGACCTTGAAGCCCATGAAGAGAATGGCGACCACCAGGCCGATGAAAAGTAAAAGTACGCTACCGATCTGCATGACGGTTCCCTGTGCGAATTGAGATGGACCTGCGAGCCCTGAGTGTAGGGCAAGCGGCCATTATCCTCACTCTGTGGGAGCAAAGCTTGCTCGCGATGCAGGCGCCTTGCTCCCACAGCCTCTCGCCATCGCTACTTCTGTTCACTCTGCGGTGTCACGCGCAGGACTTCCTCGACAGTGGTCAAGCCCGCCGCCACCTTTTGCGCCCCCGACAGCCGCAGGCTGCGCATGCCTTCCTTGAAGGCCTGGCGGCGCACAGCCAGCAGGTCGGTGTCGGGGTGGATCAAGGCCTTGACGCTGTCGGTCAGTTGCATGATTTCGTAGACACCGGCGCGGCCGCGGTAACCGGTGTCGCGGCATTCCAGGCAGCCGACGGCCTGTTGGGCATTGCTCGGCAGCGGTGCCTGCCAGGGCCGTGTCAGGGTCTGCCAGTCGTCTTCGTCCAGGGCCAGCGGGGCCTTGCATTGCGGGCACAGGGTGCGCACCAGCCGCTGTGCCATGACCCCGAGCACGGTGGCCTTGATCAGGTAATGGGGCACACCCAGCTCCAGCAGGCGGCTGATGGCGCTCGGCGCGTCGTTGGTGTGCAGCGTCGACAGCACCAGGTGCCCGGTCAGCGCCGCCTGGATCGCCATTTCAGCGGTTTCCAGGTCACGGATCTCGCCGATCATGATGATGTCCGGGTCTTGCCGCATCAGTGCCCGTACCCCGGCGGCGAAGGTCAGGTCGATGTTGTGCTGGACCTGCATCTGGTTGAAGGAGGCCTCGACCATTTCAATCGGGTCCTCGATGGTGCAGAGGTTCACTTCCGGCGTCGCCAGTTTCTTGAGGGTGGTGTAGAGGGTGGTGGTCTTGCCGGAACCGGTAGGCCCGGTCACCAGGATGATGCCATTGGGCTGGCGGGTCATGTCCTGCCAGCGGCGCAGGTCGTCGGCGGAGAAGCCGAGCTGGTCGAAATCCTTGAGCAGCACTTCCGGGTCGAAGATCCGCATGACCATTTTCTCGCCGAACGCCGTGGGCAAGGTCGACAGGCGCAACTCCACTTCGCCGCCGTCCGGGGTCTTGGTCTTGACCCGGCCGTCCTGGGGTTTGCGTTTTTCCGCGACGTTCATCCGCCCCAGGCTCTTGAGGCGGCTGACGATCGCCATCGTGACCTGCGGCGGGAACTGATAGACCGTGTGCAGCACCCCGTCGATGCGAAACCGTACGGTGCCTTGCTCGCGGCGCGGTTCGATGTGGATATCGCTGGCCCGCTGTTGGAAGGCGTACTGGAACAGCCAGTCGACGATATTGACGATGTGAGCGTCGTTGGCGTCCGGTTCCTGGTCGCTGGCCCCCAGGTTGAGCAACTGTTCGAAATTGCTCAGGTTGCTCGGTTGCTGATCGACCGTGGTGGCGCCGCTGACCGATTTGGCCAGGCGATAGAACTCCACGCTCAAGCGCTGGATATCCACCGGGTTGGCGACCACCCGCTTGATCGGCAGCTTGAGCACGTGGGTCAGGTCGGCTTCCCAACTGCTGACGTAGGGCTGTGCACTGGCAACGGTGACGGCATCACGATCGACCGCTACCGCGAGGATCTTGTGGCGCTGGGCAAAGGCATAGGACATCAAGGGCGTGACGGCCGCGACGTTGATTTTCAGCGGGTCGATGCGCATGTAGGGTTGGCCGGCCTGCTGGGACAACCACAGGGTCAGGTTCTCCAGGTCCAGGCGCTTGCCGGGTCGACTGAGATCGTCCAGGTGCTGGTTGGCAATGAACTCCAGCGGATGCAGCTGGCTATTGGCGCTGTGGCGCCGGCGGGCGTTGAGCGCGGTTTCGGCCGAATCCTGGCTGATGAAGCCCTGGGTGACCAGTTGGCGCAGCAGATCATTGAGGTCCAGCCAGCGGTCCTGAGTGGCGTGTTTGGTGGACATGCGGGTTCCTATTGGACAATTGCAGCAAAGCCGCGATACAGACGCTTCGGCGTCCTCGCTCGGTCTGCAAAAGAATAGTCCCGACCCCGTGGTCCGTTGGGCCACTACCCGACCAATGCGTTACCAGGTCTTGCCCATGGGGTGCTCAACCGGTCGCCTGGGTCGGCTCAACCCTCGTAAATTCAGCGCTTTGCAGGTCCACCGAGCACATGCCGATCAGGTTACGTAATTTTTCAGCGATCACCTGGGCTCGGTGCCAGCTCAGCCCATCCAGGCCGATGTCCAGGGAGAGCAGATCGTCGAGGCGCTCGACGCGCACGTGCCGTGGGGTAAGGCCCTGCAAGGCAAACAGGTTCAACGCCCGGCACAGCAGGTCCGGTTCGGCCTCGGCCAGCATCTGATACTGCACTCGGCAATGGGCATTGGCGGCGTGCCAGACGTCGGCGCGGGTCGTGGTTGTGGCAACGGCTTCGAGCATGGGTGGTCTCCTGGAGTGCGGGAGAAATATTTACATGTGTCGCGGGGTATTTCTTATCTAAAATGAGTGGCTGCGGCGTTTTTTCGAATCGCTTGATTCTCAAAATAATTAATTCTGGGTTTGTTTATGCAAAGCGAGCTGGATGGCTACGACCGCCGGATACTGGCGTTGCTGCAAGAGGATGCGTCGCTGTCCAGTGCGCAAATCGCCGAGCAGGTCGGCTTGTCTCAATCGCCGTGCTGGCGCCGGATCCAGCGGATGAAGGAGGAGGGGATCATCCGCGGTCAGGTGACGTTGCTGGATCGCAAGAAAATCGGCCTCAACACGCAGATCTTCGCCGAAGTGAAACTCAACGCCCATGGCCGTTCGAACTTCACCGAGTTCACCGAGGCGATTCGCGGCTTCCCCGAAGTGCTGGAGTGTTACGTGTTGATGGGATCGGTGGATTTTCTGCTGCGCATCGTCACGGCGGACATCGAGGCGTATGAGCGATTCTTTTTCGAAAAGCTGTCGATGGTGCCGGGGATCCAGGAAGTGAATTCGATCGTGGCGCTGTCGGAGATCAAGTCGACCACGAGTTTGCCGGTGCTGCGCTAGGTCAACCTAAGTTGAATGTGCCGGCCCCTTCGCGAGCAAGCCCGCTCCCACCCTGATCTTCAATGAACACACAATGTATGAACCAAAGGAGACCATTGTGGAACGGGCTTGCTCGCGAAGGCGACATTCCGGGCGCCGCAAATGTTGAGTTACAGCCGCAGCAAAGTCTTCCAGGCCCGATTCTGGTACACCGCTATCGCCTGCTGCTTGCGTGCATCCAGGGTTTCGTCGGTGATGGGTTGGTTGGCCAGTTGCGCCAGCTTGTTCAGTTCACCGTAAAGGCGATCCATTTCCGGGATCTCCAGCACATGACGGGCGTGGTGCAGCCAGGCCTGGATGCGTTCGATACGCGGCAGTTGCTCGGCGAGGTCTTCCGGCTGCTGCTGATAGCGTTGCAATTGCAGGGACGAGGATTCTTCGCTCAGCAGACGCGGCAGCCAGCTGCCCAGTTGCGCCGCGCCCTGGCGATTGCCACGGGTGTTGCGCTCGGCGGCCCAGCTGCGGGCCAGCAGCCAGCGTGAAGTGTTGAGGGAGAACAAGCCCCAGCGCGGGTCTTGCAGCTCTTCAAGGAATTGTTCTGGCGCGGCCTTGCGCACGTCTTCGTCGTCCAGGCCCGCCTGGACCAGCGGACGCCAGTCTTCCAGCAACGCATCCAGGGCCAGGCGCAGGTCGTGGGTCGATTGGCGCGGCGCGGCCTGGCCGAGACTGCTGAGCAGGGCACGCAGTTCGGCGAGGTTTTCCACCCAGTCCTGCAGCAGGCGCCAGTGGCCGTTGAAACGGTACTGTTCGGCCAGGCGTTGGCTGCTGCCGAGCAAATGCCAGCTCAGCGCGGCGAAGGCGTCATCCAGCGGCGTTTCGGCGGTCAACTGCGGGGCCGGCAGGCTCAAGGCGTAGCTGCCCGCGTCATGCAAGCGATAGCCACGCTCGGCCTTGCTGATGTCGCAGGGCATCAATGGCAGGGTTACGGCCAGCTCGGCGGCCAGTTCCAGCAGGGCGGCGGGCTCGCCTTCACGCAGCTCCAGCTCCAGCTCGCAGATTTCTTCCTTCTGCTTGCCGACCACGACGTGGCCCAGGTCCAGGGCGGCTTCGATGACCACCTTGCTTTTGCCACGGCCCCAGGCGATTTCAGCGCGTTCGCGGACGAAATCGGTGGTGAAGATGGCCTTGAGGGTTTTCTTGTCCAGTTCGGCCAGGGCCTCGGGCCAGCATTCGCCGTCGAGCTTTTTCAGGTCGAGCTTGGCCTTGGGCAGGTGCCAGTCGTATTCGTTGCGTTCGGACAGGCCGGCGACGCTCTGGCCGCGGGTCTTGAGGGTCTGGATCACCTCTTCACCGTCGCGACGCAGGCGCAGGGCGACCTTGGCCCGGGCCAGGTCGCGCTCTGGCGTGTCGAAATACTGGTTCATCAATTCGTGGCGTTCCCAGCCACTCTTGTTGCGTTTTTTCAGCAGCGGGTGCTCGCGCAAGGCTGCCAGGGTCTCGCGGCTGACGCGGAGTTTGATTTCGGTTTCTTTCTGCATGGCCGGAAAATCCAGGGATCGGGTGCGCAGCCGGGGGAAGGTGTGGCTGCCAAGGCCGTGCAGTGTACAGGACTCGTCCATCCTGCGCCCCGCGGCGGTTTCTTCCTTGCGCCGGATGGTTCTATGATGGACATCAATCTGTAAGCCTGGAGTCAGCGATGCCTTTGCCGTCCATGAAAGATCAATTCGCTGCCCTGATCGCCACGCCTTCGGTCAGCTGTACCCAACCTGGGCTCGACCAGTCCAACAGTGCCGTGATCGAGCTGCTGGCAGGCTGGCTAACCGAGCTGGGGTTCTCCTGCGATGTCCAGCAGGTCAGCCCCGGCAAATTCAATTTGCTGGCCAGTTTCGGCAGTGGTCCCGGCGGCCTGGTGTTGGCTGGCCACAGCGACACGGTGCCGTTCGACGGTGCGTTATGGCAGACCGATCCCTTGAAGCTCACCGAGGTCGATGGCCGTTGGGTGGGCCTGGGCAGTTGCGACATGAAGGGTTTTTTCGCCCTGGCCATCGAAGCGGTCAAGCCGCTGCTGGACCAACCGTTCAAGCAACCGCTGCTGATCCTCGCGACTTGTGACGAAGAAAGCTCCATGTCCGGCGCCCGGGCTCTGGCCGATGCCGGCCGACCGTTGGGGCGCGCGGCGGTGATCGGCGAGCCGACCGGCCTGCGACCGATTCGCTTGCACAAAGGCGTGATGATGGAGCGCATCGACATTCTCGGGCGCAGCGGCCATTCGTCCGATCCCCGCCTGGGCCACAGCGCCTTGGAAGCCATGCACGATGCCATGGGCGAACTGCGTGGCCTGCGCCTGCAATGGCAGCGTGAATTCCGTAATCCGCAGTTCAGCGTGCCACAACCGACCCTGAACTTCGGTTGCATCCACGGTGGCGACAATCCCAACCGGATCTGCGGCCAGTGCTCCATGGAATTCGACCTGCGCCCGTTACCGGGCATGGACCCGCAAGTGCTGCGGGCGGCGATCCGGCAGAAGCTGGAGCCGATTGCCGAGCGGCACCAGGTCAAGATCGACTATGCGCCGCTGTTTCCCGAAGTGCCGCCGTTCGAGCAAGCCGAGGACGCCGAGTTGGTCCGTGTGGCCGAACGACTGACCGGCCATCGCGCCGAAGCAGTGGCGTTCGGCACCGAAGCGCCTTATCTTCAGCGCCTTGGCTGCGAAACCCTGGTGCTCGGTCCCGGCGATATCGCCTGTGCCCACCAACCGGGCGAGTACCTTGAAATGTCACGTTTGCAACCTACCGTACAACTGTTGCGGCAGTTGATCGGCCATTACTGCCTGACGCCGGCCACGGCCGGTTAAATTGTGCCCTTGCGGGCCCGTATTCATCACATGAGGAGAGCGCGCGTGTCGCCAAGCCTGTTCCGACGATAACCACCAGCCCGTTGTGCGTTCTGTTTCGTCTTTTTTTGGCTGTTATTTATTACAGGTCCAGGTTCATGCCCGAATACGTCAATTGGCTTCGTCACGCTTCGCCCTACATCAACGCCCACCGTGATTGCACCTTCATCGTCATGCTGCCCGGCGACGGGGTGGAACACCCCAATTTCGGCAACATCGTCCATGACTTGGTACTGCTGCACAGCCTCGGCGTGCGCCTGGTACTGGTTCATGGTTCGCGTCCGCAGATCGAGACCCGCCTCGCGGCACGGGGCCTGACGCCCCATTACCACCACGGCATGCGCATCACCGATGCGGCGACCCTGGAGTGCGTGATCGACGCGGTCGGCCAGTTGCGCATCGCCATCGAGGCACGCCTGTCCATGGACATGGCCTCCTCGCCCATGCAGGGCTCGCGGCTGCGGGTCGCCAGCGGCAACCTGGTCACCGCGCGTCCCATCGGCGTGCTCGAAGGCGTGGATTATCACCACACCGGTGAAGTGCGCCGGGTCGATCGCAAAGGCATCAACCGCCTGCTGGACGAGCGCTCCATCGTGTTGCTGTCGCCGTTGGGTTATTCGCCCACTGGGGAGATCTTCAACCTGGCCTGTGAAGACGTCGCCACCCGTGCGGCCATCGATCTGGCGGCCGACAAGCTGTTGCTGTTCGGCGCCGAGCAAGGGCTTATCGGCGAGGACGGACGGCTGGTTCGGGAATTGCGCCCGCAACAGGTCCCGGGCCACATGCAACGCCTGGGCAGCGACTATCAGGCCGAACTGCTGGATGCGGCGGCCCAGGCCTGTCGTGGCGGCGTCGCACGCAGCCATATCGTCAGCTATGCCGAGGATGGCGCGCTGCTGGCTGAATTGTTCACCCGCGATGGCAGCGGTACGCTGGTGGCCCAGGAGCAATTCGAGGTGGTGCGCGAAGCGGCCATCGAAGACGTCGGCGGCCTGCTGGACCTGATCAGCCCGCTGGAAGAGCAGGGGATTCTGGTGCGTCGCTCCCGCGAAGTGCTGGAACGCGAGATCGAACAGTTCAGCGTGGTCGAGCGCGAAGGCATGATCATCGCCTGCGCGGCGCTGTACCAGATCGCCGATTCGGATGCCGGGGAACTGGCCTGCCTGGCGGTGAACCCGGAATACCGTCATGGTGGCCGGGGCGATGAACTGCTGGAGCGAATCGAAACCCGGGCCCGCGCCCAAGGGCTCAAGACGCTGTTCGTACTGACGACCCGGACCGCCCACTGGTTCCGCGAACGCGGTTTCGAGCCCAGCAGCGTCGACCGCCTGCCGGCAGCGCGGGCGTCGCTCTACAACTACCAGCGTAATTCGAAGATCTTCGAAAAAGCGCTGTAGAGCCCGACCTGAACCCTTGCGCGGCTCGCGATCTTCTTGATTTCAGACAATGAGCAGCTAGTCTGGAACGCTCAAGATCGCACCGTGCGCGAGCCGTCGTGATCCTGATCGAAGCCATTGGAGGCGACGGAGCCTATTTCGCCGCAGGATGAGCGGCCCTCGCAAAAGCCCGACAAAACACCATTCAGTAATCCTCGATAACGCCGATAAGCCTTGTCACGGCTTGATGACGCTTTAATGGCACCTATATGTCAAAACGAGCTGAAAACTAATGAAACAATTCTTTTTGGATTTATAGAGAATCCATTATCCTGCGGGCCGGTGTCGCAGGGTTAGACCATGGTCGTAGTCACAAATGGTTACGATTGACTTGTTAGTCACGGTTTGGCGCTAATCGCGCATCCGCGGATTCCGGGCGTTCGATCCGGAACCAAAGACACACAAGAATTAGAAAACGAGAGGAGCGAAGCATGAACAAGTCTACCTTGGCCCTGGCTGTGGCCGTTGGGGTTTTGGCGCAGCAGGCAGGCGCCGCCGGTTTTATCGAAGACAGCAAGGCTACCTTGGGTCTGCGTAACTTCTACATCAACACGGATAACCGTGATTCGGCTGCTACAACGAACAAGTCTGAAGAATGGGGCCAAGGTTTCGACCTGCGCTTCATTTCCGGCTACACCCAAGGCACCGTCGGCTTCGGTATCGATGCCATCGGCCTGCTGGGTATCAGGCTGGATTCGGGCGGCGGTACCAACGGTGCCTCCAATAACAGCTACGGCGGCACGGTCTTCCCGAGCAAGTCCAACGGTGAAGCGGTGGATAACTTCTCCAGCCTGGGCCTGACCGCCAAGGCGAAGATCTCCCAGACCGAGCTGAAGCTGGGCACCCTGCAGCCAAAACTGCCGGTCATCGTGACCAACGATGGTCGTCTGCTGCCGCAAACCTTCCAGGGTGGCCAGATCACCTCAAACGAGATCAAGGACCTGACGCTCGTCGGCGGCCAGATCGAGCACGCCAAGGGTCGTAACTCCAGCAACAATGAGGAGTTGTCCATTGCCGGTGCGAACGGTCGTACCGCCAGCGGTCGCGACAGCAACAAGTTCATCTACGGTGGCGGTGACTACAAAATCACCAAGGACCTGACTGCCCAGTACTACTACGGCAACCTGGAAGATTTCTACAAGCAACACTTCCTGGGCCTGATCCACAACTGGGCCATCGGCCCGGGTGTACTGAAGTCCGACCTGCGTTATTTCAACAGCCGCAGCGACGGCGCCAATGGTCATGACTCCACCTACTACACCACTGGCTACTATGGCGGCAGCGTCACCAAGGGCAAAGTCGACAACAACCTGTACAGCGGGCTGTTCCTGTACACCGTTGCCGGTCACACCTTTGGTGGTGGTTACCAGGCGAGCAACGGCGACAGCGATTTCCCTTGGCTGAACCAGGGCGACGGTTCGTCGGCTTACCTGACCACCGACATGCAAATCGCCAAGTTCGCCCGTGCCGGTGAACGTACCTGGCAGGGTCGCTACTCGTACGACTTCGCCAAGCTCGGTGTTCCTGGCTTGACCGCTGGCGTCATCTACCTGCGCGGCGACAACATCGACCACGCCACCGGTGACAAGACCGAGTGGGAACGTGACATCACTGTTGGCTACGTCGTACCGGAAGGTGCGCTGAAGAACGTTGGCGTGATGTGGAAAAACGCCACCTGGCGCAACGACATCCCAGGTCAGCGCGACCAGGATGAAAACCGCCTGATCGTCAGCTACTCGATCCCGCTGCTGTAAGTAACGCGTTCGCGTGACGAAAAAGCCCCGCCCGGCAACACGCCGGGCGGGGCTTTTGCGTTTTCGGCGGCAGGTAGCAAGCTCTATCCCTTGCTCCTTCTGCCGCTACGACCCAGCGCTATGACGCCGACTCCCTCGCGTCCTTACGCAGGACGAACGCACTGAATGCCAGGAAATCGTCCAGATGGCCGGTAATGATTGCGACCATGATCGGCAATTGCAGGGCTTGGTAGTCATGCACGGCGATGTTTCTGAAGCCAACCATGTTCTTCAGGTTTTTAACCAGGCCTTCCTCGGCCCAGCCCCCTTGAAAAAGCAACTCGAACACGTCCCGCGCACTTTGTGGGACGCCCAGTCGCTCACGGCGAATCAAATGCTGGCCCATATCCAGTGCCGCTTCACATGCACGCTGGATGTTCAGAACGACCGAATCCTGGCGAGTGAAGTCGGTGGCAAACGTAGCGGGATTCTTCTCATATTCCTCCCGCACCCTGGCGACGCAACGCTCGATACTCGCTGCTTTATTGATCAGTACATCATCGGCCATACACGATGCCTTCTTCCTGAATATCCTTGAGCAAGCCTGCTCGAGCTTCGTCGAAGGCTGTTTTCTCGCTGAGAACAAAACTTTCGAATAACCCGGCCTGTACGTCTCTGGCCCAGAGTCTCTGGCCTCGGGTCACGATCTGATATTGCATGACGGTGGTTGCCGCACGTAGGTCAACCAGATCCACCGGACTGCCAGCGATATCCGCCAAATCCCCTGAAAGCTGCCATAACGACACAGGGTCAACCTCGCCGGACAAGAGCACAGCCAAATCGACATCACTGTCAGGCCCGGCGGTGCCCTGTGCATGGCTACCAAACAGGTAAACCGCCAGCAGACCAGGGAGTTGGTTTTGCAGATGAGTCAACAAGGCTTGAGTGTTCATGTTGCCTATCCTAGCCGCTCGTCCTGAAATCGCGTCAATAATTTCCTTAGTGTGGATACAAAACAAAAAAAGCCCCGCCCGGCAACGCGCCGGGCGGGGCTTTTACGTTTTCGAGTCAGGCCCACCCCTGTAGCCTTCCTCGAAACTTCTCCTCTTTCAGCAACTCGAGGCCTTCTCGAACCTCGGTGACGATCTTGGGCCGGTATGCAAAATGGCGCCAGTGAACAGTTTTTTATATACTCTAATGATCTAGATAAATGGATATTTATTCTTTTTAAAGAAATCGAAACCGGTGCAAAGTTGGGCTCACAACAACCCCATCCAGGAGCCGCACCATGAGCCTCAGACTCGGCGACATCGCCCCCGACTTCGAACAGGATTCCAGCGCCGGCAAGATTCGCTTCCACGAATGGCTAGGCGACAGCTGGGGTGTGCTGTTTTCTCACCCGGCGGACTTCACACCGGTATGCACCACCGAATTGGGCCTCACCGCCAAGCTCAAGGACGAGTTCGCCCAGCGCGGGGTCAAGGCCATTGCCCTCTCGGTGGACCCGGTGGACTCGCACCACAAGTGGATCGAGGACATCAACGAGACCCAGAACGCCGTGGTCAATTTTCCGATCCTGGCCGATGCCGACCGCAAGGTGTCGGACCTATACGACCTGATCCACCCCAATGCCAGCGACACCTTGACCGTGCGCTCACTGTTCGTGATCGACCCGAACAAAAAGATTCGCCTGACCATCACCTACCCGGCCAGCACCGGGCGCAATTTCAACGAGATCCTGCGGGTGATCGATTCCCTGCAACTGACCGACAACTACAAAGTCGCCACCCCGGCCAACTGGCAGGACGGTGATGAAGTGGTGATCGTGCCGTCGCTCAAGGATGAAGAGGAACTCAAGCAGCGCTTTCCCAAGGGCTATCGTGCCGTGAGGCCTTACCTGCGCCTGACCCCGCAACCCAATCGCTGACGCACCACCTGAACCTGTGAGAGCGAGCTTGCTCGCGATGGGCGCCATCGCGAGCAAGCTCGCTCCCACAGGTTGGGCTTTCTGTGCACCAAGGGTTTTGGCCGTTTCGACGGCCTTTTTTATTGCAGCAAGGAAAGGAAATTATATATATAGAAATCGAATAATCAAATGAATAAATATGATTTAAAGATATATGAGTCCCCTGTTATGGTTTGACCCATGCAGCGAGATCGCCCGCCGCGAATCGCACGTGACAGTTAAGGAAGGGTAGGCATGTTGGTCGTCTCACTCGGTGGCAGTCCCAGCCAACGCTCCCGCTCAGGGGTGCTGCTGGAACGTTCGCAACGCTGGTTGCAGCAGCAAGGTGTGGAAGTGGTGAGCTATCAGGTGCGCGACTTCCCGGCCGAAGATCTGCTCCATGCCCGTTTCGACAGCCCGAAGGTGATCGACCTGCTCCAACAGATCGAAAATGCCGACGGCCTGCTGATCGCCACGCCGGTTTACAAGGCGTCTTTTTCCGGCGCGCTGAAGACCGTGCTGGACCTGCTGCCTGAGCGCGCCCTGGCCCATAAAGTGGTGTTGCCGATGGCAACCGGTGGCAGCATCGCCCACATGCTGGCGGTGGACTACGCCCTCAAGCCGGTGTTGTCAGCGCTCAAGGCCCAGGAAATGCTCCACGGGATCTTTGCCGAAGACAGCCAGATCGCTTACGGCGAAGGCAGCGCCCAGGCGCAATTGGCGCCACCCCTGCAACAGCGCCTGGACGAGGCGCTGGAACAGTTTTTCAGTGCCATGGCCCGTCGGCCCAGGCCGCTTGACCCCAATGTATTGAACGAACGTTTGCTGAGTGCTCGCTGGAGCATTTGAACCCCGAACACCCCTGATTCAACTCACCTTACTCAGCCGCCAACGGCCTAGCAGGTGCAGCCAAAACCCCACAGCAAAAAGGAGAGGCGCCATGCGCACTGTCATTTTGCGTCGCGGGCTGGTCGCTCTGTTTGCTGCGGCTGTGTCCCTCGGCGTCATCGCTCAAGCTCAAGCCGAGACCTTGCGGATCGGTTATCAGAAATACGGCACCCTAGTGCTGCTCAAGGCCAAGGGCTCGTTGGAGAAACGCCTCGCCGCCCAAGGCGTGGACGTGCAATGGACCGAGTTCCCCGGTGGCCCGCAGCTGCTGGAAGGCTTGAACGTCGGCTCCATCGACTTTGGCGTGACCGGTGAAACCCCGCCGGTGTTTGCCCAGGCTGCGGGCGCCGATCTGCTCTATGTCGCCTACGAACCACCGGCACCCACCAGCGAAGCCATCCTCGTGCCCAAGGGCTCGGCCATCCAGTCGGTGCAAGACCTGAAGGGCAAGAAAGTCGCGCTGAACAAAGGTTCCAACGTCCACTACCTGCTGGTGCGGGCGCTGGAAGACGCCGGCCTCAAGTATTCCGATATCCAGACCGTGTTCCTGCCGCCGGCCGACGCCCGTGCCGCGTTCGAACGGGGCAGCGTGGACGCCTGGGTGATCTGGGACCCGTACCAGGCTGCCGCCGAACAACAGTTGCAGGCGCGCACCCTGCGTGACGGCAAGGGCATTGTCGACAACCACCAGTTCTACCTCGCCACCAAACCTTATGCGCAGAAGCACCCGCAGGTCATCACGACGCTGGTTGAGGAAGTGCGCGCGGTGGGCGAGTGGTCCAAGGCCAATCCTGAAGACGTGACCAAGCAGGTTTCGCCACTGCTGGGCCTGCCGGCGGACATCACCCTGACGTCGGTGAAACGCCAAGGCTACGGGGCGCTGTTCCTCACACCGGAAGTGGTGGCGGCACAACAGAAAATCGCCGACAGCTTCTACCAGCTCAAATTGATTCCCAAGCCCTTGAGCATCAAGGACGTGATCTGGACGCCGCCGGCGGCCGTTGCGAACGCGCAGTAATTCGATTCCTTTAGGAGACCACTCCATGAGCCTCAATATCTTCTGGTTCCTGCCTACCCACGGCGACGGCCATTACCTTGGCACTGCCGAAGGCGCCCGCGCCGTCGATCACGGTTACCTGCAGCAGGTCGCCCAAGCGGCGGATCGACTGGGTTTCGGCGGCGTGCTGATCCCCACCGGGCGTTCCTGCGAGGACTCCTGGCTGGTGGCCGCTTCGTTGATTCCCGTGACCCAGCGTCTGAAATTCCTCGTGGCCCTGCGCCCCGGGATCATTTCCCCGACGGTGGCGGCGCGTCAGGCCGCGACTCTCGACCGGTTGTCCGGCGGGCGGGCGTTGTTCAACCTGGTGACCGGCGGTGACCCGGACGAACTGGCCGGCGATGGCCTGTTCCTCGACCACGAACAACGCTACCAGGCCTCAGTGGAGTTCACCCGCATCTGGCGCCGGGTGCTGGAAGGCGAGACCGTGGATTACGACGGCGAGCACATCAGTGTGAAGGGCGCCAAGCTGCTTTATCCGCCGATCCAGCAACCGCGTCCGCCGCTGTATTTCGGTGGCTCGTCGGAAGCCGCCCAGGACCTGGCGGCCGAGCAAGTGGAAATGGTACTGACCTGGGGCGAGCCGCCAGCGGCCGTGGCGGAAAAAATCGCCCAGGTGCGGGCCAAGGCGGCGAAGCTGGGCCGTACTGTGCGCTTCGGTATTCGCCTGCATGTGATCGTGCGGGAAACCAACGCCGAAGCCTGGCAGGCGGCCGACCGGCTGATCTCCCACCTGGACGACGACACCATCGCTCGTGCCCAGGCCTCCCTGGCGCGCTTCGATTCGGTGGGCCAGCAACGTATGGCCGCCCTGCACGGTGGCCGTCGCGACAAGCTGGAAGTCAGCCCCAACCTCTGGGCCGGTGTCGGCCTGGTGCGCGGCGGTGCCGGTACGGCGCTGGTGGGCGATGGCCCGACCGTGGCGGCACGGGTCAAGGAATACGCCGACCTGGGCATCGACACCTTTATCTTCTCCGGTTATCCACACCTGGAAGAGTCCTATCGCGTGGCGGAACTGTTGTTCCCGCACTTGGACGTGGAGCGCCCTGAGCTGCCGAAAAGCCAGGGTTATGTGAGCCCGTTCGGTGAAATGGTCGCCAACGACATCCTGCCCAAAGCCGCGTCCCAGAGCTGAGGCGGCCATGAAGAAAATCATCCACAACCTCGCGCCCTGGGCGGTGCCGTTGCTGTTGCTGGCGGTCTGGCAACTGTCGGTATCGGCCGGCTGGTTGTCCACGCGGATCCTCCCGGCACCGGTGGCGGTGATCGAAGCCGGGGTCAGCCTGGTGCGCAGCGGCGAGATCTGGACACACCTGGCGATCAGCGGATGGCGCGCAGCGGTCGGTTTCCTGATCGGCGGCGGCATCGGCCTGGCCCTGGGCTTCATCACCGGTTTGTCGAAATGGGGCGAACGCCTGCTGGACAGCTCCGTGCAAATGGTCAGGAACGTCCCGCACCTGGCGCTGATTCCGTTGGTGATCCTGTGGTTCGGCATCGACGAGTCGGCGAAGATTTTCCTGGTGGCCCTGGGCACGTTATTTCCCATCTATCTCAACACCTATCACGGGATTCGCAACGTCGACCCGGCGCTGGTGGAGATGTCCCGCAGCTACGGCTTGTCCGGCTTCAGCCTGTTTCGCCAGGTGATCCTGCCGGGTGCCTTGCCTTCGATCCTGGTGGGCGTGCGCTTTGCCCTGGGTTTCATGTGGCTGACGCTGATCGTGGCGGAAACCATCTCCGCCAGCTCCGGCATCGGTTACCTGGCGATGAATGCCCGGGAATTCCTACAGACCGATGTGGTGGTGCTGGCGATTCTCCTCTACGCCGTGTTGGGCAAATTGGCCGACCTGGCCGCTCGCGGGCTTGAGCGGGTCTGGCTGCGCTGGCACCCGGCGTACCAAGTGAACAAGGGAGGTGTGGCATGACTGCCCAACAACCTCCGCGTCTGCTGCGTGGCATCCCGCTGGCGGTGCGCAAGCTGCAAAAAACCTTCGGCACGCGCCAGGTATTGCGCGATATCGACCTGCATATTCCAGCCGGTCAGTTCGTGGCCGTGGTCGGTCGCAGTGGCTGTGGCAAAAGTACCTTGCTGCGTTTGCTGGCTGGCCTCGATCAGCCCACCGGTGGACAGCTGTTGGCCGGTTCGGCGTCGTTGAGCGATGCACGGGAAGACACGCGGCTGATGTTCCAGGAGGCGCGTTTGCTGCCCTGGAAAAAAATCATCGATAACGTCGGGCTCGGCCTCAAGGGCAATTGGCGCCCGCAAGCGTTGCAGGCATTGGAAGCGGTGGGCCTGGCCGACCGCGCCCATGAGTGGCCGGCGGCGCTGTCCGGCGGCCAGAAGCAACGGGTGGCCCTGGCTCGCGCGTTGATTCATCAGCCCCGGCTGTTGCTGCTCGACGAACCCTTGGGAGCGCTGGACGCCCTGACCCGTATCGAGATGCAGCAACTGATCGAAAACCTCTGGCAGCAGCACGGTTTCACGGTGTTGCTGGTGACCCACGACGTCAGCGAAGCGGTGGCGATTGCCGATCGGGTGATTCTGATCGAGGACGGCCAGATCGGCCTCGACCTGGCCATCGACCTGCCGCGCCCGCGGGCTCGCGGCTCTCATCGCCTGGCGAGCCTGGAAACCGAAGTCCTCAACCGTGTGCTGTCCTTGCCCGGCCAACCGCCGGACCCCGAACCCGTTTCACCCTTGCCCACGCAGTTGCGTTGGGCGCAATAACTTCATCCAGACAGGAATCGACACCATGACTATCAAAGCCATCAACGTACGCAACCAGTTCAAAGGCACCATCAAGGAAATCGTCGAAGGCGACGTACTGTCGGAAATCGACGTGCAGACCGCTTCCGGCATCGTCACGTCGGTCATCACCACCCGCTCGGTCAAGGAGCTGGAGCTGGCGATCGGCAGCGAAGTGATCGCTTTCGTCAAATCCACCGAGGTGTCTATCGCCAAGTTGTGAACGATGTGTGACCCGTAGCCCCGGACGGCGTGAGCCTTTCGGGGCTTTTTGGTTTTCTGCTGGCCTGTGAATACGCTTTGGTGAGGTTGGAAGGCGGCTGCTGAGCAGCCCAGCGGGAGCAAGCTCCCTCGCCACGATTCAGGGTGCTTCACGCTTGGGCAAATAGGGCGGCAGGTACAGCCCCAGGTAGGCATCGAACACCCGCATGCCTTCTTCGGCCATGCGTGGGGTGATCTGGCCGTGCTGCTGTATCGAGCGGGCGTAGACACGGTCGCCCAGTTCCATGGCCAGGGCGAACACATCGACGTCGCCGGGCAGGGGCGGCAGGGCGAAATGGTGGTCGAACACCTTGTGCATCAAGTCACTCAGCTCGAGGTCGTGTTGGCGGTCGGCCTGGGTGACTTCGGTCAGGCCGTGCTGGGCCAGGATCAGCTGGCGAGCGGCGGCGTCCTGGTTGTAGATGGCGAGCATGCGCTGTTCCACCAGCCGTGACAGGTCGTGCCAATGGTTCAGCGCGGCATGATCGATCGGTGCTTGCAGGCCCGCGCGAAAAGCGGCGTGAACGTCGGCGGTCAGGGCTTCGAGCAGGGCCGGGACGCTGGCGAAGAAGTGGTACACGGAAGAGGGTGGGATCCCGGCGCGCTCGGCGACGCTGTAGATCGACAGGCTGGCCACGCCTTCGGCGGCAAGCAGCGTACGGGCGGCATCGAGAATGGTGTCGATCCGGGCCTGGCTGCGTGCGCGGGGTTTGCGGGGTGTGGCGATGCGTGTCATGAAGCTCTCCTGCGGGGCTGCCGGGCATTGTACGAGTCGGGTCCGGTGTTGTCTTCCCGGCTGCCATTGCTCCCACAGGGGATGGCGGTGGCCGGGATGCTGAAGGCATCGCCGAACACAGTGTGGGAGCGGGCTTGCTCGCGATCCGCCGAAGGCGGCCATCCCTCCAAATACAAAAAACGCCGCAGCCCCGAAGGCCTGCGGCGTTTCTTTTTTGCCGCAACCGCTTACACGGTATGCAGGTACCAGTTGTACTCGAGGTCGGAGATGGAGTGTTCGAACTCCTCCAGCTCGCTCTCCTTGCAGGCCACGAAGATATCGATGTATTTCGGATCGATGTACTTGGCCATGACTTCACTGTCGTCGAGCTCGCGCAGGGCATCGCGCAAGTTGTTTGGCAGGCTTTGCTCGTTTTGCTCGTAGCTGTTGCCTTCCACCGGCGCACCGGGTTCGATCTTGTTGACCAGGCCATGGTGCACGCCCGCCAACACTGCAGCCATCAGCAGGTAGGGGTTGGCATCGGCGCCGGCGACGCGGTGTTCCAGACGCACGGCATCGGCCGAGCCGGTCGGCACGCGCAAGGCCACCGTGCGGTTGTCCAGGCCCCAGGTCGGCGAGTTCGGCACGTAGAACTGTGCGCCGAAACGACGGTAGGAGTTGACGTTCGGGCAGAGGAAAGCCATCTGCGCGGGCAGGGTCTCGAGCACACCGCCGATCGCGTGACGCAGTGCGGCGTTCTGCTCGGGATCCTCGCTGGCAAAGATATTCTTGCCGTCTTTATCCAGAATCGAAATGTGGACGTGCAACCCATTGCCCGCCTGGCCCGGATACGGCTTGGCCATGAAGGTGGTGTCCATTTCATGGTCGTAGGCGATGTTCTTGATCAGGCGCTTGAGCAGGACCGCATAGTCGCAAGCCTTGATCGGATCGGCCACATGGTGCAGGTTCACTTCGAACTGCGCCGGGGCACTTTCCTTGACGATGGCGTCGGCGGGAATGCCTTGCTCCTTGGCCCCTTCCAGAATGTCCTGGAGGCAATCGACGTATTCGTCGAGGTCATCGATCAGGTAGACCTGTGTCGAATGCGGGCGCTTGCCGGAAATCGGCGAGCGAGGCGGTTGAGGGCGTCCATTCACGTTCTCCTGGTCGATCAGGTAGAACTCCAGCTCGAATGCTGCGCAGATGGTCAGGCCCAGTTCATCGAACTTGGTCACGACTTGGCGCAGGACTTCACGCGGGTCGGCGAAGAAAGGTTCGCCTTCGAGTTCGTGCATGGTCATCAACAGTTGCGCAGTCGGGCGTTTCTGCCAAGGCTCGTTGCACAGGGTGTCAGGAATTGGATAACAGATCCGGTCAGCATCACCGATGTCCAGGCCCAGTCCGGTGCTTTCCACCGTCGAGCCATTGATATCCAGAGCAAATAAAGAGGCCGGCAGGTTGATGCCTTTCTCGTAAACCTTGTGGAGGCTGGTGCGTTCTATGCGCTTGCCGCGCACCACACCATTCATATCCGCAATCAGAAGGTCAACGTACAGAACCTCAGGATGTTCCTTAAGGAACGCGTTCGCTTCGTTAAGCTGAACGGCACGCGGGGGTACCGACATGATGCAACACCTTTGTTGTTAAAAATATCAATCATTGATCTCTTCGAAAGCCAGTCAACCCGAACGGCATGCCGAAGTCAAGCAGGGCCTTTTTTGCCCTAAAAAAGCACCTGCAGGGCTTTTTTGAGGCAATTTAGGGCGTTTTTTTCCCTTTAGGGGCCTTGGCGCCCGCAGGCTTGAGCGGGCCGTGTTGTATTTTTTACGGGGGTGTTGTGTAAAAAAATGAACAAGGCTAAGCTCGATTCAAACCCATAACAGCAATAATACCGGGGTGCTTCATGTCTCGCCTGCCGTTAATCGGCGTCACCACCTGCTCCAGGCAGATGGGTCTGCATGCTTATCACACCAGTGGCGATAAATATGCCCGGGCTGTCGCGACAGCCGCCAAGGGCTTGCCGGTGCTGATTCCATCCCTGGCGGATCTGTTCCCGCCGTCCGATATTCTGGACGCCCTGGATGGCATTCTTCTGACCGGCTCTCCTTCCAATGTAGAACCTTTTCACTATCAGGGCCCAGCCAGCGCGCCGGGCACTGCCCATGATCCTGCACGGGACGCCACCACCCTGCCGCTGATCCGCGCCGCTGTCGAGGCGGGCGTCCCGGTGCTGGGCATTTGTCGTGGTTTCCAGGAGATGAACGTAGCCTTTGGCGGCAGCCTGCATCAGAAAGTTCATGAAGTCGGAACGTTCATCGATCATCGTGAAGACGAGACGCAAGCGGTGGAGGTCCAATACGGCCCTGCCCACGCCGTGCACATCCAGCCTGGCGGCATACTGGCAGGCCTGGGGCTGCCCCGGTTGATTGAGGTCAACTCGATCCACAGCCAGGGCATCGAGCGCCTGGCGCCTGGGCTGCGGGCCGAAGCCGTGGCGCCGGACGGCCTTATCGAGGCTGTTTCGGTGCCAGAAGGCAAGGCTTTTGCTTTAGGTGTGCAATGGCACCCTGAATGGGAGGTAAGCTCTAACCCGCACTACCTTGCGATTTTCCAGGCATTTGGCGATGCCTGCCGAGCAAGGGCAACACAACGCGACGCGGATGCGTCAAACAACGCCTGACGACTAATAGCCGTCAGGAAACTCACGCCTAGAGGCATTTATGAGTAACAACCTCGACCAGCTCACCGATTGGTTGAAAGACCACAAGATCACAGAAGTCGAATGCATGATTGGCGACCTGACCGGTATCACCCGGGGCAAGATCTCGCCGACCAACAAGTTCATCGCCGAAAAAGGCATGCGCCTGCCCGAGAGCGTTCTGCTCCAGACCGTTACAGGCGACTATGTCGAAGACGACATCTATTACGAACTGCTCGACCCGGCTGACATCGACATGATCTGCCGCCCGGACGAGAACGCCGTGTTCCTTGTGCCCTGGGCCATCGAGCCCACCGCCCAGGTCATCCACGACGCCTACGACAAGCAGGGCAACCCCATCGAGCTGTCGCCGCGCAACGTACTCAAGAAGGTGCTCAAGCTCTATGCCGACAAAGGTTGGCAGCCCATCGTCGCGCCGGAAATGGAGTTCTACCTGACCAAGCGCAGCGACGACCCGGACTTTCCGCTGCAACCGCCCATTGGCCGCTCCGGCCGCCCGGAAACCGGTCGCCAGTCTTTCTCGATCGAAGCGGCCAACGAATTCGATCCGCTGTTTGAAGACGTCTACGACTGGTGCGAACTGCAGGAGCTGGACCTCGATACCCTGATCCACGAGGACGGCACGGCGCAGATGGAAATCAATTTCCGTCACGGCGATGCCCTGTCCCTGGCCGACCAGATCCTGGTGTTCAAGCGCACCATGCGCGAGGCGGCACTCAAGCACGACGTGGCCGCCACCTTCATGGCCAAGCCCATGACCGGCGAGCCGGGCAGTGCGATGCACCTGCACCAGAGCATCATCGACAAGGAAACCGGCAAGAACGTCTTCTCCAATGAAGACGGGACCATGAGCGATCTGTTCCTGCACCACATCGGTGGCTTGCAGAAGTTCATCCCCGAGCTGTTGCCGCTGTTCGCCCCCAACGTCAACTCGTTCCGCCGCTTCCTGCCGGACACCTCGGCACCGGTGAACGTGGAGTGGGGCGAAGAGAACCGTACCGTGGGCCTGCGCGTGCCGGATGCCGGGCCGCAGAACCGTCGGGTGGAAAACCGCTTGCCGGGTGCCGACGCCAACCCGTACCTGGCGATTGCCGCCAGCCTGCTGTGTGGCTTCATCGGCATGGTCGAAGGCATCGACCCGAGCGCGCCGGTGGTGGGCCGTGGTTACGAACGCCGCAACCTGCGTTTGCCGCTGACCATCGAAGACGCCCTGGAACGCATGGAAAACAGCACCACCATCGAGAAATACCTGGGCAAGAAATTCATCACAGGCTACGTCGCGGTCAAGCGGGCCGAGCATGAAAACTTCAAGCGCGTCATCAGTTCGTGGGAGCGGGAATTCCTGCTCTTTGCCGTCTGAAGCGCCGGGCGAGGCTGCTTCAGGCAGCTTCGCCCTCACCGATAACAGGAGAATTCGCATGACCCGCAATAACCCGCAAACCCGTGAATGGCAGGCCCTGAGCAACGATCATCACTTGGCGCCGTTCAGCGATTTCAAGCAGCTCAAAGAGAAAGGCCCGCGCATCATCACCCACGCCAAGGGCGTCTACCTCTGGGACAGTGAAGGCAACAAGATCCTCGACGGCATGGCCGGCCTCTGGTGCGTGGCCGTCGGTTATGGCCGCGAGGAACTGGCCGACGCCGCCAGCCAGCAGATGCGCGAACTGCCGTACTACAACCTGTTCTTCCAGACGGCCCACCCGCCGGTGCTGGAATTGTCCAAGGCCATCGCCGACATCGCCCCTGAAGGCATGAACCACGTGTTCTTCACCGGCTCCGGCTCCGAGGGCAACGACACCATGCTGCGCATGGTCCGCCACTATTGGGCGATCAAGGGCCAGCCGAACAAGAAAGTCATCATCAGCCGCAAGAACGGTTATCACGGTTCGACCGTCGCCGGCGCGAGCCTGGGCGGCATGACTTACATGCACGAGCAGGGCGACCTGCCGATCCCGGGCATTGTCCACATCGCCCAGCCTTACTGGTTCGGCGAAGGCGGCGACATGAGCCCCGAAGAGTTCGGCGTTTGGGCGGCCAATCAGTTGGAAGAGAAAATCCTGGAGATCGGCGTGGACAACGTCGGTGCCTTCATCGCCGAGCCGATCCAGGGCGCTGGTGGCGTGATCGTGCCGCCAGACAGCTACTGGCCGCGCATGAAGGAAATCCTCGCCAAGTACGACATCCTGTTCGTGGCCGACGAAGTGATCTGTGGCTTCGGCCGCACCGGTGAGTGGTTCGGTACCGACCATTACGGGTTGAAACCGCACATGATGACCATCGCCAAGGGCCTGACTTCCGGCTACATCCCCATGGGTGGCCTGATTGTGCGCGACGACGTGGTCGCGGTGCTCAATGAGGGCGGTGACTTCAACCACGGCTTTACCTACTCCGGTCACCCGGTGGCCGCGGCGGTGGCCCTGGAAAACATCCGCATCCTGCGCGACGAGAAGATCATCGAGCGTGTCCACGGCGAAACGGCACCCTATTTGCAACAGCGTCTGCGGGAACTGAACGATCATCCGCTGGTGGGTGAAGTTCGCGGGGTCGGTTTGCTGGGGGCGATCGAACTGGTCCAGGACAAGGCCACGCGCAAACGCTACGAAGGCAAGGGTGTGGGCATGATCTGCCGGCAGTTCTGCTTCGAGAACGGGCTGATCATGCGCGCGGTGGGCGACACCATGATCATTGCGCCGCCGCTGGTGATCAGCAAGGCCGAGATCGATGAGTTGGTGACCAAGGCGCGGCAGTGCCTGGACCTGACGCTCAGTGCGTTGCAGGGCTAAGTGCTAGGCTCTGAGCGAGGTGCCTGCAAGGGCCTCGCCCAGCGTGAACAAAAGGCTGGGCTTGTGTTGAAAGCCTGCCCTGTAACTTGCCAGACTACCGCCTGTTCAAGTTGCCCGCGAGCCGGCTACTGAACGTGGCTAAAAAGAATAACTGGAGCATCAATCCATGAAGGCATTAGGTATGAAGATAGCTGGCAAGACCCTCCTCGCCATGTCCCTGATGGGCGTGATGGCGGGCGCCGTCCAGGCGGACGACAAAGTGCTGCATGTCTACAACTGGTCCGATTACATTGCGCCGGACACCGTCGCCAAGTTCGAGAAAGAAACGGGGATCAAAGTCGTCTACGACGTGTTCGACAGCAACGAAACCCTGGAAGCCAAGTTGCTGGCCGGCAAGTCCGGTTATGACATCGTGGTGCCGTCGAACAACTTCCTGGCCAAGCAGATCAAGGCCGGGGTCTACCAGGAGCTGGATAAGTCCAAGCTGCCTAACTGGAAGAACCTGGACACCGACCTGCTCAAGGCTGTCGGCGATGCCAGCGACCAGGGCAACAAACACGCCTTCCCTTACATGTGGGGCACCATCGGCATCGGCTACAACCCCGAGAAGGTCAAGGCCGCATTGGGCGTCGACAAGATCGACTCCTGGGACACCCTGCTCAAGCCTGAGAACATCGCCAAGCTCAAGAGCTGCGGCGTGAGCTTCCTCGATTCGCCAACCGAAATGATTCCGGTGGCCCTGCATTACCTTGGCTACCCGACCGACAGCCAGGACAAGAAGCAACTGGCCGAGGCCGAAGCGCTGTTCCTCAAGTTGCGTCCATCGATCGGTTACTTCCACTCTTCCAAATACATTTCCGACCTGGCCAACGGCAACATCTGCGTCGCGGTGGGCTACTCGGGTGATATCGAGCAATCCAAGAGCCGTGCTGCCGAGGCTGGCGGCAAAGTGAAAGTGGCCTACACCATTCCCAAGGAAGGTGCCGGTTCGTTCTACGACATGGTCGCCATTCCCAAGGATGCCGAAAATGTCGAGGCCGCTTACAAATGGATGAACTTCATCATGCAGCCGGAAATCATGGCGGAGATCACCGACAACGTGCGTTTCCCTAACGGCAACAAGGCCGCCACCGCGTTGGTGGACAAGGAAATCTCCGGTGACCCGAGCATTTACCCATCGGACGAAGTGAAGGCCAAGCTGTACGCCATCAGCGATCTGCCGTCCGCGACCCAACGGATCCTGACCCGCAGTTGGACCAAGATCAAATCCGGTAAATAAGCCGGTCTGAAGCATTCTCCTGTTGTCGCTGGCATCGCGGCGGCGGCAACAGGAGCAACTCAATAACTAAAAGTTTTGCTGGATCGGTTTATCGAGGGTAAGTTGCGCGCCGGTTTTGTTGCAGGGTCCATCGTGGCCAAGTAACGGGGGCAACTTGGGCCCAACTATTTAAGAGGACCTCCACGTGCCAGTCTTTTCTTTGTTACGCAACGCCTTGCTGGTCGGCGCCGGCCTGACGCTCGCCGTCAGTGTCCAGGCCGCCTCCACCGTGCATATTTATAATTGGTCGGACTACATCGGCGAGACCACCCTGGCGGATTTCGAAAAAGCCACTGGCATCAAGCCGGTGTATGACGTGTTCGACTCCAATGAAACCCTGGAAGGCAAGTTGCTGGCCGGGCGTACCGGCTACGACGTGGTCGTGCCGTCCAACCACTTCCTGGGCAAGCAGATCAAGGCCGGGGCGTTCCAGAAACTCGACAAGGCGCAGTTGCCCAACTACGCCAACCTCGACCCTGCGCTGCTCAAGCGTCTGGAAAAGAACGACCCGGGCAACCAGTACGCCGTGCCTTACCTTTGGGGCACCAATGGCATCGGCTATAACGTCGAGAAGATCAAGGCGGTCCTGGGCGTCGAGAAGATCGATTCGTGGGCCATGCTGTTCGAACCGGAAAACATCAAGAAGCTGTCCAGCTGCGGTGTTTCGTTCCTCGACTCGGGCGACGAAATGATCCCGGCGATGCTCAACTACCTGGGCCTGAACCCCAACAGCGAAGACCCCGAAGATTACAAGAAGGCCGAGGCGCAGCTTCTCAAGATCCGGCCTTACGTGACCTATTTCAATTCCTCCAAGTACATCTCCGACTTGGCCAATGGCGAGATCTGCGTGGCGGCCGGTTTCTCCGGCGATATCTTCCAGGCCCGCGCTCGTGCCAGCGAGGCCGGCAAGGGCGTCAACATCGCCTACGTGATTCCCAAGGAAGGCGGCAATCTCTGGTTCGACATGCTGGCGATCCCACGTGACGCCACCAACGTCAAGCAAGCGCATGCCTTCATCAACTATGTGCTCAAGCCTGAGGTCATCGCCCAGGTCAGCGACGTGGTCGGTTATGCCAACCCGAACCCGAAGGCTGGCGAACTGATGGACCAGAAAGTACGCACCGATGAAGCGGTTTACCCACCGCAAGCGGTCGTCGACAAGCTCTACGTCAACTCCGAGTTGCCGCCCAAGATCCAACGCCTCATGACCCGCAGCTGGACCAAGGTCAAGTCGGGTAAATAACCTCAACACTCTTGTTCGTCCGTGTAGGGCGAACTGCAAATTCTGTGGGAGTTTCGTAAATGGCAGTTGCCTCCGGCGCCTATAAGAAAGCCCTCGAGGGCGACCAGACACCCAAACAGGTGCTGGTCAAAATCGACCGGGTCACGAAGAAGTTCGACGAGACGATTGCCGTGGACGATGTGTCCCTGGAAATCAAGAAAGGCGAGATCTTCGCCTTGCTCGGCGGTTCGGGATCGGGCAAATCCACCTTGCTGCGCATGCTGGCCGGTTTCGAGCGGCCCACCGAGGGACGGATTTTCCTCGACGGTGTGGACATCACCGACATGCCGCCCTATGAGCGGCCGATCAACATGATGTTCCAGTCCTACGCCCTGTTCCCGCATATGACCGTGGCGCAGAACATCGCCTTCGGCCTGCAACAGGACAAGATCCCGAAGGCCGAGATCGATGCTCGCGTGGCGGAGATGCTCAAGCTGGTGCAGATGAGCCAGTACGCCAAGCGCAAGCCGCATCAGCTCTCCGGCGGCCAGCGCCAGCGTGTGGCCTTGGCCCGTTCCCTGGCCAAACGGCCGAAGCTGTTGCTGCTCGACGAGCCGATGGGCGCGCTGGATAAAAAACTGCGCTCACAGATGCAACTGGAACTGGTGGAGATCATCGAGCGGGTTGGCGTGACTTGCGTCATGGTGACCCACGACCAGGAAGAGGCCATGACCATGGCCGAACGTATCGCGATCATGCACCTGGGCTGGATCGCCCAGATCGGCAGCCCGATCGACATCTACGAGACCCCAACCAGCCGGCTGGTCTGCGAGTTCATCGGCAACGTCAACATCTTCGAGACCGAAGTGGTGGACGACGCCGAAGGCCATGCGGTGCTGACCTGCAAGGACCTGGACCGTAACATCTATGTCGGCCACGGCATCAGCACCTCGGTGCAGGACAAGTCCGTGACCTACGCCATTCGCCCGGAAAAACTGCTGGTCACTTCCGAGCCGCCGACTTGCGAGCACAACTGGTCCAGCGGCAAGGTCCATGACATCGCCTACCTGGGCGGCCACTCGGTGTTCTACGTCGAGCTGCCAAGTGGCAAGCTGGTGCAGTCCTTCGTCGCCAACGCCGAACGCCGTGGCCAGCGCCCGACCTGGGGCGACCAGGTGTTCGTCTGGTGGGAAGACGACAGCGGCGTGGTGCTTCGCTCATGAACATGCGCAAACTCAAACGCCGACTCGATCGAATAACGCCCGGTGGCCGCCAACTGGTCATCGGGGTGCCCTTCATCTGGCTGTTCCTGTTCTTCATGCTGCCGTTCTTCATCGTCCTGAAGATCAGCTTTGCCGAAGCCGACGTGGCCATCCCGCCGTACACCGAGATCTACAGCTACGTCGACCAGAAGCTGCAGGTGCTGCTCAACCTTGCCAACTACGCGATGCTGAGCGAGGACGAGCTGTACATCGCCGCCTACCTCGGCTCGCTGAAAATGGCCCTGATCAGCACGGTCTTGTGCCTGCTGATCGGCTACCCGATGGCCTATGGCATCGCCAATGCCCGCAAAGAGATGCAGACGGTGCTGGTGCTGCTGATCATGATGCCGACCTGGACCGCAATCCTGATCCGCGTCTACGCGTGGATGGGCATCCTCAGCAACAACGGTTTGCTCAACGGCTTTTTGCTGAGCATGGGTTGGATCAGCGAACCGCTGCAGATCCTCAACACCAACCTGGCGGTGTATATCGGGGTCGTCTACTCCTACCTGCCGTTCATGATCCTGCCGTTGTACGCCAATCTGGTGAAACATGACGCCAGCCTGTTGGAAGCCGCGTCGGACCTGGGGTCGAGCACCTTCAACAGCTTCTGGAAAATCACCGTGCCGCTGTCCAAGAACGGCATCGTCGCCGGCTGCATGCTGGTGTTCATCCCCGTGGTGGGCGAGTTCGTGATCCCGGAACTGCTGGGCGGCCCGGAAACCCTGATGATCGGCAAAGTGCTGTGGCAGGAATTCTTCAATAACCGAGACTGGCCGGTGGCATCCGCCCTGGCGGTGGTGATGCTGGCGATCCTGATCGTGCCCATCATTCTGTTCAACCGCAGTCAGGCCAAAGAAATGGAGGGCAAGGAATGAAGCGCTTCAGTTTTTCAAGCCTGATGCTGGTGCTGGGTTTGTTGTTCATCTACGCACCGATGCTGATCCTGGTGATCTATTCGTTCAACGCCTCGAAACTGGTGACGGTGTGGGGCGGTTGGTCGGTCAAGTGGTACGTCGGCCTGCTGGACAACAGTCAGCTGATGGGCTCGGTGGTGCGCTCGCTGGAGATCGCCTGCTACACGGCGATTGCCGCGGTGGCCCTGGGGACGCTGGCGGCCTTCGTGTTGACCCGCATCACCCACTTCAAAGGCCGCACGCTGTTCGGCGGCTTGGTCACCGCGCCGCTGGTGATGCCGGAAGTCATCACCGGTCTGTCGCTGTTGCTGCTGTTCGTGGCCATGGCGCAGATGATTGGCTGGCCCCAGGAGCGTGGCATCGTCACGATCTGGATCGCCCACACCACGTTCTGCGCGGCCTATGTGGCGGTGGTGGTCTCGGCACGCTTGCGTGAGCTGGACCTGTCCATCGAAGAGGCGGCCATGGACCTCGGTGCCCGGCCGTGGAAGGTGTTCTTTTTGATCACCATCCCGATGATCGCGCCGTCGCTGGCGGCGGGGGGCATGATGTCGTTCGCGCTGTCCCTGGATGACCTGGTGCTGGCGAGCTTCGTCTCCGGCCCTGGCTCGACGACCTTGCCGATGGAAGTCTTCTCGGCCGTGCGCCTGGGAGTAAAGCCGGAAATCAATGCCGTGGCGAGCCTGATCCTGCTGGCGGTGTCACTGGTGACCTTCCTGGTCTGGTACTTCAGCCGCCGGGCCGAGGAGAATCGCAAGCGCGCGATCCAGCAAGCCATCGAAGAAAGCGCCGCCGACTCCTGGAAGCAACCGGAAGTCCGCCGGGCCGAGACCGCACCGGTCTGACCCGACACAGCTCTATCTGTGGGAGCGAGCTTGCTCGCGATAGCGGTGAGACAGTCAATGAAGAGATTGACTGTCAGGCCGCCATCGCGAGCAAGCTCGCTCCCACAGTTTTTTGGGTCGCCTACAAGTCCGCAGCCGAATGCAGATCCCATTGTGGGAGCGGGCTTGCCCGCGAAAGCGGCGTGGCAGTCAATGCAGAAGTGAGCGGATTACGAATTCCAAGGCGATGTACGGATGACTTCGACAAAGTTCATCGGCTTGAACCCCGGTTCCTGATCCACCAGCACGTCGGTCTTCACGTTGCCAAAGGTGGTCTGCGGACGATGCCGCAAACCGTCGGCGAAGGCGCAGATGATGCATTCCTTGAACCCTTCCCCGCGCGGATGAGCATGCACCACGGCGTCTCGCTGCGCTGCCGGGAACGCGGCGTAGTCCATGCCCAGCACGTCCATCTCCACTCCGGCGGTCACCAGGGCGACGGTGGGGCGCAGGTGTTTGGGCACGCCTGGCGTGGTGTGCAGGGCGATGGACAGCCAGACCTGTTCGATATCGTCATCACTCAACCCGTAGGGCTTGAGAAACGCTGCGGCCGCGTTCGCACCGTCCACTTCGAAACGCTCATCATCGCTGCGGTGACCTTCCACCAGGCCCAGGTCGTGGAACATCGCCCCGACATACAGCAACTCCGGGTTGTAGGCCAATTGCCGGCGCTGGCCACTCAAGGCGCCGAACAGAAATACCCGGCGAGAGTGGTGGTACAGCAAGTCGGACTCGATATCGCGGATGTATTCGGTGGTGGCGCGGGCGAGGGTGCTGTCGGGGATCTTGATGCCGGCGATGCTGTTCATGCTGTTCTCCTCTTGACGATGGGCCAGTGCGGCGCCGAGGGTTTCAGTCTGTTCGCCGGGAGGTAGTCGAACAATGTTCCCATGGCTGCGATCCGTGCCAATAAGCCTGGGTTTCGTGCCAGGGTGGTTTGCGAGACGCGAATTGGCTAGGGTGCTGGAGTCGTTCCACTCGAAGGCAAGCGAGCACCATGCAGAAAGTCGTCGCCGTCGTGGTATTCCCTGGCGTCCAGGCGCTGGACGTTACCGGGCCCATGGACGTGTTCAGCGAAGCCAATCGGTTCCTGGTCGCCGAGGATCACTATCGGCTTGAAGTGATCGGCGTCGAACAGGGCGCGATGCCTTGTTCCAATGGCTTGTCCCTCAATCCCCATCGATACTTCAGCGCCGCTTCGCAAGCGTACGACCTGCTATTGGTGGCGGGCGGACCGCAGTTGCCGTTCATGCACTTTGGCGCGGTATTCGATGCCTGGCTGCGGGATGCGTGCGCACGAGCGCGGCGCTTTGGCTCGATCTGCAATGGCGCTTTCATGCTGGCCCGGGCTGGATTGCTGGAGGGGCGGACTGTCACTACCCATTGGGGTGACGCCGCGGCGCTGGCGCAGCTGTGTCCCTCGACCCGGGTCGAAGCGGATCGTTTGTACGTGCAGGATCGCCAGCTCTATACCTCGGCCGGGGTGAGCGCGGGGATCGACCTTTCCTTGTTCCTGCTGGCCCAGGACCATGGCCCGGACGTTGCCCTGAGTGTTGCCAAGCGCCTGGTGGTATTTACCCAGCGCTCGGGCGGGCAGTCGCAATTCAGCCCTTTTCTCGCACCCCACGCTGAGCCGACGTCCACCGTGGCCCAGGTCCAGGCGTATGTCCTGGCGCACCTGAACGGTGACCTGACCATCGCCGACCTGGCCAATGCCGCGAACATGAGCCCGCGTAACTTCTCGCGGGTGTTCACCCGGGAAGCGAAGGTCACGCCAGCGGAGTTCGTCGAGCAGGCCCGGGTGGACGCGGCGCGGGTGATACTGGAAAGCACCCGCGCCCCGCTCAAGACCGTGGCTTGGCAATGTGGCTTTCGCGATGCCCAGCACATGCGCAGCGTATTCAATCGCAGGCTGGGCGTGACGCCGCAGCAATTCAGGCTGAATTTCGCTGCGCTGGCGTAGGTGTCAGCCGCTCACTTCTTCAGCGTGTCGTGGGCCTCCAGGGCTCGCAGGGAGTAGATGTACGCCGCGCCGGCATTCAATGACACGGCGGTGGCCAGGGTGGCGGCGATTTCTTCGCGGGTGGCGCCGGCCTTGATGGCGGCGTCGGTGTGAACGCCAATGCAGCCGTCACAGCGGGTGGTGATGGCCACGGCGATGGAGATCAGTTCGCGGGTCTTGGCATCGAGCACGTTGTTTTCAGCCGCGGCTTCGTCCAGGGCCATGTAGGCCTTGACCATCTTCGGATTGCTCTTGCCCAGGGCGCCAAAGGCGCTCTTGATGGTGGGCAGCAGTTCGGACCAGTTATTGAACATAGCGTTGACTCCTGTGAAAGAGGCGGGGAAGTGAGCCCCTGTAGTCTTGACCATCCGTGACGATCAAGCCCGGTTCAGTGATGAAAGATCCGCAGGCCCGGTTCAGGGCGCCCGGGCCGGCAGCAGTTTCAGGGTTGTGCGGGTATTGGCGACCACTTCTTCCTCGGCCAGGTGCGCCTGGTAATAGATCCCTTCGATATACGCCTCGGCCTGGTCCTCGTAGTGCTTGTCGAACGGCACGCCGCTCTGGCCGACGGGGTTGATGGTGACGCTATGGCTTGGGTCGGCGAAGTCGATGATGCGCCGGGTCGAGGGCCCGTAGGTCACCGGCCACGGCGCCGGGCCGATCCTGGCGGAGAGGTTGTTGGGCACTTCATGGGTACCAGGGGCCGCAAACGGCCCCACGTTGAAGACACGGTCCAGCGGTTTTTGCTGGCCCAGCGGATGACCATGGGTCAGGGTATGAGCCTTGCCCCATTGCCATTGCGTGGCATCGTCGCCTAGGGTGGCCCGCAGGTGCGCCAGGCTTTTCTTCCAGGCGACGCTCACCGTGTCGGCACGGGTTTCGGTGCCCAGCGTCGTGCGGTCATCCCACCACGGAGAATCCTTCGATGCCGCCAGGCGTGGCAGGGCCGCGTCGATCACCCGGGTCGACAGCGCGGTCTCGAAGAATCCATCGCCCAGTTCATCGTGCAGGGCGGCGTCGGCCAGGTTGAACAGGAACTGGTTGAACAGCGTGGCGCTGATGGAGTCCAGCGGGTAATCGCCCGGCCATTGGGCCAGTTGTTCCACCCATTTGCGTTCCTGCGGGTCGCTGATCACTTCACGCAGCACCGGCAACAACGGCGCGAGCACGCGAGGGCCGTAGGCGGTGGTGGTGCCCAGTTGCAGCTTCTGGGTGGTTGGGATGTCCCATTTCGCCTGCTTGTCGCTCAGCTGCTGGTTGAGTTGCTGGCCGCGGTCGGCGAGGTTGTAGTAGCCGGGGATCTCGATGCCGCTGGCCGGCACGGGCTGGAAGTTGGCCGAGACGATGTAGCCCCGCGCCGGGTTCTCTTCCTGGGGGTTGCTGCTGAACGGATAGAAACCTTCCTTTTCCGACTCCGCGTTGCTGCCATCGAGGATGAACCCGGGCTTCACGCCGGCGGGGCGCTTGGGCAGATGCGCGGCGGCCCACCAGCCGATATCGCCCTTGGCGTTGGCCCACACCACGTTCAGCCCAGGGGCATGGATCTGGGCCGAGGCGCCACGGGCCTTGGCCAGGGTATCGGCGCGGTTGAGCTGGTAAAAGGCGTCGAGGATCGGATTGCGACTTTCCAGGAACCCCCACCACATGGCGACCGGGGTCTTGCCGGCGTTCGCACCGAGGGCATCGTTGACGATCGGACCGTGGGGCGACTGGCGCAGCACCAGCGTCACCGGCGTCTGGCCCTTGACCGGGATCTGCTGTTCGCTGCGGGTCATGTCCACCCATTGGCCGCGGTACCAGACCTGCTCGGGGTTGTCCGGGTTGACCTTCTCGGCGATCAGGTCCAGGTCGTCGTTCTGGAACATGGTGACGCTCCAGCCGAAATCCTTGTTCATGCCCAGCGTCGCAAAGGGCATCAAGGCCTGGTAGTGCCCGTAGAGTTCGAAACCCGGCGCGGACAGGTGCGCCTCGTACCACACCGACGGCGTGGAAAAACGGATATGCGGGTCGCCCGCCAGCAACGGCTTGCCGCTGTGGGTACGGCTGCCGGCGACCGCCCAGGCGTTACTGCCCTCGAACTGCGGCAGGCCATTTTCCGCCAGGGCCTGGTCGCTCAGGCGGGCCAGGGCATTGAGGTCTTTCCAGTCGTCGGCGGCCAGGGGCCGACCGCGCTTGGGACCGTCGGCCAGCACGCCCTGGGGCTGCCAGTCGAGGTCGAAGATGTTCAAGTACTCGGCGCCCAGTTGATCGCGCACGTAGGTCAGCAGCGGTTCGGTACGGAACGCCGCCGCGAAGCTGTAGGCCATGTAGCCGGTAATGCTCACGGTATCTTCGGCAGTGAAGGGACGCTTGGGAATGCCCAGCACATCGAACTCCACCGGCCGGGTGTGGCTGTCCTGGTAGGCATTGATGCCGTCCAGGTAGGCCTGCATGGCAACCCAGGCCGGGGATTGCGGGTCTTGTTCGGTCACATAGGCCGCGGCGCGCTCGCGAATGCGCAGGCTGCGCATCAGTTTGTCGGTGTCGAGCAGCTTTGGCCCCAGCACCTCGGCCAACTCGCCCCGGGCGAGGCGACGCATGATCTCCATCTGGAACAGCCGGTCCTGGGCATGCACATAGCCGAGGGCGCGGTACAGGTCGGTTTCGTTCTCGGCGCGGATATGCGGCACACCGCGTTCGTCGTAGCGCACCGTCACCGAGCCCTGCAGCCCTTGCACCTGCATCGTGCCCTGGCGGGTGGGCTGCTTGCTGTAGAGGTAGCCGCCCACGACGATGATGGCGGTGACGACCAGTGACAGGAAGGCGATGAGGGTGCGTTTCATAAAAATCCTTTTCTAAATGCCTATGGCTATCGATAAACAGCGTAGAGCATTGATCTTGAAAAAATAATAACCCGGCACCGAGTGTGATTCCTACTAAAACAAGTTGTATGTAAGAAGCTTCCTTCGATTTTTTGGGAATCGCACTACAAGAATTCCGTTGCTGGAGGGCGTAGGCGAGACCTATAAAGATAGGAGGGGTATAGGGTTGATTTATGTAGAGGCGGATCTTGAGAAGGCCGTAAGGAGGTGGGCATGTCCGGACTCATGGAATATATTTCAAAAAAATAGCAGGTGCTGATTTGGTGAGTAAGCCATTCAAGTTTTTTGAAGTGAAGGACTTTGTTCTAGAGAAATGTTACAGCGCATTCATTTCTAATTTGCCAGCGTTGGACCTGTATAGGCCTTTAATGCATAGAAGCATTTTGAAAGATGGGCGTCCAACACGTTTTGAATTGCCTCTGTCTCTTGAAGGCTGTTCGGCTGATTTGGGTGATGTTTTTTTGAGGTCTAAGGTTTCTATCGATGTTGTTGAGTTTCTTCGTGGTGAACAGTTCAAGAGTCTTTTGCTAAGCAAGTTTGGTTCAAGTGTTGATGTCACTCCTTATCCGCATCTGTACAAGGATTTCGCTGGATTTGATTTGCCTCCGCATACGGATATTGTTGAAAAGGCAATAACCTTTGGATGGTATTTACCAAAGAGTGATGAATATAAGGATTCGGGGCTTGGGCTGTTTGTGAAAAACGAAGATGGGTTTGAAGAGTTCAGGAAAATTCCCTATGCACCTAATGTGGCATTTGCTTTTTTGAGGTCAAATAATAGCTGGCATGATGCTAGACACCATCCCAATGCTCCCTATGAGAGAAATAGTTTTTTTGTAACGTTCTATCGAAAAAATCATTATAAGGATGGGGCTCTGCTAGTAAATGATCCGAATATCAGCCGTAAGGAGATAAGGATTTATGAAGGATGAATTGTCGTTGGATATAGGGTCTGATAAACATGTTCTAACTTTGGGGCGAGAGGTTTTGATCCGTGAGGGGCAGGCATTGATAAAACTTTCCAATGAGTTGGAGGGTAGCGGTTTTGTCGATGTCGTTAGACTTATATTGGCCTGCAAGGGACACGTGGTGATTTTAGGTGTTGGGAAAAGTGGCCATGTCGGCAAGAAAATTGCGGCAAGCCTAGCCTCCACTGGTACGCCTAGTTTTTTTATCCATCCGTCAGAGGCTAAACATGGGGGCTTAGGTATGATTACGGCACGCGATCTCGCAGTGTTAATATCGTATAGCGGTAGAAGTGAAGAGATTTTGTCTCTGCTTCCATATCTTCATGATATAGGTGTAAGTACGGTAGCGTTGACAAATTTTTCAAACTCGGAATTGGCAAGTAAAACAAGTGCGCACGTCGCGTTGAAAGTTGATAGGGAAGCATGCCCGTATAATCTCGCGCCAACGGTAAGCTCCAGCGCTACATTAGGTGTCGGAGACGCTATTGCTATGGCTCTTATGAGGATTAAGCGTTTCACGAAGGAAGAATTCTCAAAAAACCATTCCGCCGGAAATCTCGGTAAAGTGCTAACTGTGAAGATTCGTGACGTAATGGTGACCGGGGATAAAGTCCCTGCGGTACCTCCTGGTACGTTGTTTTTAGATGCGATCAGTTATATGGCGAATAAGCGCCTTGGATTTGTCGTCGTGGTAGATACATTCTCACGACCCTTGGGTGTATTTACGGATGACGATATGGTTCGAGTGCTCAAGGGGAGTGATAATGTTTTTGACCTTAAAATCTCGGATGTTATGGCGGTGAATTTAAGGTGTGTGCATGAATATGAACTTATTGCAGGCTGTGTAAGTATTGATGTGTCTGCAGTTTTGGTTGTTGACCATAAAGGAAAGCTTGTAAGTGTGTCGCACAAACATGATCTTGTAGCTTCTATTGTCGTGTGAGTTGTTAGGAGAGGAACTCCCTGTTGTTGGTAAAGTGTGTTCGGTTGACTGCTGGCTGATCGGCAAGGCGGACTGGTTATGTTGATGCTGTCGTTGAATTCAACGTTGTCTATATTTGGTTTGATACTTTCGGGCTTTTTGCTTTCGTTGGCCGGCCTTATGCGTCGCGGTGCCGATGAGGTACTGAGTGACTATGTTTTTTATCTTGCTCTTCCGGTAGAGATTTTTTTAACGACGTTGAAATCCAATTACACTTCAGGTGTTAATGTCAGTGCCTATGTGCAAGCGTATGGTGTTGGTGTTTTTATACTGTGGGTTGTGATATTTATCGTGTATAGAGTCTTTCTGAGGAAGAGCCTGGTGGAGGTTGGTTTAAATCTTATTGCTATCGGGCAAACAAATACCGCGTTCTTGGCGGTGCCTATCTTCATACTGCTGTTGGGTGATTCAGCTATGGTTGTGCCAATAATTGTTTTTCAGTCCGTCATTCTTACGGCTGTTGCAATATTTGTCATGGAGGTTTCTTCCTTTTCAAAAGCTGGATCCTTAGGCGTTTTCTTAAAGAAAGCTCTATGGGTGGTGTTCAAGAATCCACTGATAACTTCCGCGCTCACAGGGTCCCTCATTTCGCAGGTTAAGCTCCGCACATGATCGATACAGATTTTTTTATCATCGAAGGCATGGAGGTGATTGCTAAAACTGCGGCACCTATTGCTCTAATAGCACTGGGCGCTTCGTTTTATGCTGGTCGCATAGCCTCCACTTTGAAAAACAACTGTAATGAAGTAGCGATGGGTGTGCTTATAAAGAATTTTTTACATCCGGCGATTTCTTTTGGGGTAGGGCAGTATTTTTTTGGGTTGTCTGGCTTGTTGCTGTTTGCACTTATATTGATATCTGCAATGCCGTCTCCGAAAAATACTTTTATTTTTGCGCAGATATATGGTGTGTCAGTGCAGAAGTTTAATTTGATACTTTTAGCTACCACTGGGGTTTCTTTTTTTGGTAGTCAATGCGGCTTGTTATTTTTTCTTCCTCATGTGGCATGAGATTTTGAATTCGTTTTTTGTCAAACAGATCGGTACAGCAATCGAAGCTGTGATGAAGACGGCCGATGCAATTGCTCTTGGCGTTTTATTCAGCTTCTTCAACCAAACTTTATTTCGCCATTGGCCACGGACAATAACAACCCACCGCCATCGTATGGGTCGCATTGACCGTCCGACCAGCGCTCAACGCCTCGAGAATCGGCTCGATGAAGCTGTTGCTCGAATTGCAGGTCAGGCCTTCACTGTAAGGGCCGAAGTACGCCAGTTGGCCGCTGCGATCCCAGATCGCCACCGCTGGGCTGGCAGGAATCTGGCTTGAACCCGGAAGCGTCGGGAGGGTTTTCAGGCTGTTCAATGTGGTCGGCAGTTGACCTTGGCTGCCGGCTTTTTGCACGGCATAAAACTCAACGCCTTGTGGTACATACTTATTGATCAGTTCGGCAAGGTGCTGCTGGTTGCCAACGTTGCACGGGCACGCCGGGTCCCAGAAATGCACCAGGCGGATCGCGCCAGGGCCGGCCAGGTCGGCGGGCAGGCGTAGAGGGTCGCCGGAAAACACCGCCGTGTGTTGACTGAAGGTCCGCAGGAAACGCCCCTGGAACCAGTCGTAGGCGAACCACAATACGGCAGCGCACGCGAGGACAAGCAGGCTGGCAAGCAAGGTCGTGCGATGGGACGGGCGCATGAAGTCGATCCTCTGAGGCCGCGTAGCTTGCCATGCTTGCCGCGACAGATGAATATCGCAGGCCTGTAAAGTCTGTTTCGCGCAATGCGCCCATGCCTGGAAACCTTGATGCCTGCCACTTTCGACCCCGATCTCCTGCGTGCCAGCCTGCAACCGCTGGCCCAGTGGCAAGCCCTGTCCGAGCAAGCCCAGGCTTACCAGCGGTTCTACGGGCTGGATTTTCCCCAGCGCAATGTGCGCAAAGGGTTGGGGCGTTTCGAGGTGGGCGGGTATGAGCTGGTCAGCCAGGTCTGGTGGCCGGAAAAAGCCGTGGCGACGTTGTTTGTGTTCCACGGTTATTACGATCACATGGGGTTGTACCGGCACTTGATCGAGTGGGCCTTGGAGCAGAAGTTCGCGGTGATCGCCTGCGACCTGCCGGGCCATGGCCTGTCCAGCGGCGAACGCGCCAGCATCGAGGATTTCGCCGAGTACCAGGCCACCTTGCAGGGGCTGTTGGCCGAGGCCGCGACGCTGGACCTGCCGCAGCCCTGGCACCTGTGTGGGCAAAGCACCGGCGGGGCGATCGTAGTCGATCACGTGCTCAACCACGGCGCGCAGAGTCCGGCCCAGGGCCAGGTCATCCTGCTGTCACCCCTGGTACGGCCGCGAGCCTGGGGTTGGTCGCGCCTGAGTTATTACTTGCTCAAGCCGTTCGTGACCGGTATCGCCCGGCGTTTCAGCGAGAACTCCACCGACCCGCAGTTCCTGCCATTCCTGCAAGGCGACCCGCTGCAACCGCTGCGCCTGCCTACTGCCTGGGTGGGGGCATTGGCGCAATGGATCAAGCGTATCGAAGCCGCCCCCAGCAGCCCGCGCCAGCCGTTGATCGTGCAGGGGCAGGCGGACATGACGGTGGATTGGGCGCACAACCTGCAAGTGCTGCGTGGAAAGTTCGACCGACCGCAGGTGTTGATGCTGCCCGAAGGGCGGCATCATCTGGCCAATGAGGCCTTGGCGTTGCGGCAGGAGATGTTCGGGTTTCTGACCAAGCGGATGAGTCGGGTTCGGCGGTGACCGGGCCATTGCTATCGCGAGCAAGCTCGCTCCCACATTGGACTTTTGGTGCTCGCGAAACCTGAGTGCACTCAAGCCCCTTGTGGGAGCGAGCTTGCTCGCGATAGCGGTGCCTTGGACGCTGAAGATCTATTGCCCGAGCGTCTGCCCCACCGCCAACCCCGCCCGGATCGCCGCCAACGCCGCCTGGTAATAAGCCTGGCCCTCGGCCGATTCGGCGAAGGTGGCGAACTCTTCCAGCTCGGTATCCGACAAGTCACGGTAGACGTACAGCAACGTGTTGTTCAGGTCCGCGCCGATCTGTTCCATCAGTCGCTGGCGCTGGCCGTTGAGCATGCCTTGGGCCTGGCCGGCCCCCAGCAGGCCGGGGATCATCGAGCTCAGGCTGTCGGCCGCCACGCCGGCGATCGCCAGGCTGACTTCGGCGCCGGCTTCGCGGGCGGGCAGGGCCTGGGCCAGGTGGCCGATGATCAACAGGCGGTTGTCGCTGGCTTGCATCTTCGGCAGGCCCTTGGCGTTTTTCGCCAATTGATCGCGCCGGGTCGCCAGCAACTCGGCCGCCACGACCTTGCGGCCCAGGGGCGACTGGAAAAAGGCCAGGGCCGGGTTCGGGTCTCGAAGCTTGCTGCGTAATTGCGCCTCGGCCCGCTGGTCCATGGCTTGGGGGGCGAAACGTTGATTGCTGTTGTTGACCAGCGCCTGGAACACCGCCGGCGGCAGGCTGCTCTGATAGCGCTGCTGGGCGGCGCTCAAGGCATCGTTGAAATGCGCCCGCTGTTCCGGCCAGCCGGCGACCTTGTACAACTGGTCGTAGCTGTCTGCCCAGGCGGGCAACACGCAGAACATCAACAGTGAGAAAAGCAAACGGCGCATAGGGACTCCTGTCAGCAGCCGACTATTCTCCGTGGGGTGTGGGGTCTTGTCGAGAATTCGTATCAAGTTCGTACGGTGGTGCTATCCGACGCAGCGAACCCGCTGCGTGGCGCTGTCGGTTTTGCAGGCACAGGCATACTATGCGCGCCATGCAAATACCTTCTGATCACCCGCTGCTGTTACGTATCGTCGACGACCTGGCCGAGCGCGGCTGGTCGCAGCAGAACCTCTTCCTGCCGGACGCGCTGACCCGTGCCCTGGCGGCCGAATGCCGCCAGCGTGCCGCCGAAGGTGAGCTGGCTCCGGCAGCGGTCGGGCGCGGGCCGTTCTCGGAGATTCGCGAAGGCATTCGGGGGGATCGCATCCAATGGATCGAGCCCGGCCAGGCGCCAGCCTGCGACCGTTACCTGGGGGTGATGGACAGCCTGCGCGAGGCGATGAATCGCGGGCTGTTCCTGGGGCTGGAGGATTTCGAAAGCCATTTCGCCCTGTACCCGCCCGGTGCGTTCTACCTCAAGCACGTCGACCGCTTTCGCGATGACGACCGACGCGCGGTGTCTGCGGTGCTCTACCTCAACGACGATTGGCTGCCGGAGCACGGCGGCCAGTTGCGCATGTATCTGGAGGATGGCGTGGAGCGTGACGTGGTGCCCGTCGGCGGTTGCCTGGTGGTGTTCCTGTCGGGGGACATCCCCCATGAAGTACTACCGGCCACCCAGGATCGCCTGTCCTTGACGGGGTGGTTCCGACGCCGCGGCAACGAGTTGTTCTGACGATGGAAAAGATCCTGGTCAGTCGCTGCCTGCTCGGCCATCGCGTGCGCTATGACGGCGGTGCCAGCGGGCCGTACGATCAACTCCGGCAATGGCTCGACGAAGGCCGGATCGTGGCGCTGTGCCCGGAAGTCGCCGGCGGCCTGCCCACGCCCCGGGCGGCGGCGGAGATTCCTGGGGGGCAGGGTGGGCAAGTGCTCGACGGCCACGCAGCAGTGATCACTACCGACGGTGAAGATGTCAGTGCGCAGTTTTTGTCTGGCGCGTATCAAGCGCTGGGACAGGTGCGTGAACACGGCATCCGTATCGCTGTGCTCAAGGCCAACAGCCCGTCGTGCGGCAATCTGCAGACCTATGACGGGACGTTCAGCGATGTGAAGGTCAGTGGCGAAGGCGTGACGGCGGCATTGCTCAAGCGCCATGGGGTGAAGGTGTTCAGTGAGCTGGAGTTGGCTGAAGCGGCTTTGGCGCTCAAGGTATTGATCGACGACTGACTACGGGGCAGCGCCGCTTTTTTTATTGACCTGAGAAACCGAGGTGTCAGGTTTTGGGGCTGCTGCGCAGCCCAGCGGGGATAAATCCCCTCGCCACAAACAGTGTCTACCTTATCCCCGGTTCAGGCAGGGAATGTCTAGAGCTCCTCGGCTAACTGCTCGATCCGCTCCTGCCGTTCCGCCTGGCTCAACCGCGCATGAGGGTTCAGCGACGACCACTGTGGGTGCGCCCGGGCCTTGTTCAGGGCGTCGGGCAGCTTGCCTTCGCGCCAGGTCTTGTCCTGGGGGGCGGCGATGCGGATGCTATCCATCGCCGCGTGGCCGCGCAGGTTGAGGGCTTGCAACAATTGTCGTTGGCGCAGGGCCAGCAGGCGCAGCACGCCATCGTCCACCGTCAGTTCCCGTTGCCCCTTGAGCTTGCCCATCAGTCGGTTGCCATAGCTGCGGGCGGTTTGCAGGGTGCCACCGACAATGGCACCGGCCAGGGCAGCGGCACCGAGGGTCAGGCCGCCCACCAGCAAGTCCACGCCAGCACCGGCCGCCGCGCCTGCCGCGATTCCGCCGCCGACACGTACGCCCAGTTGCTTGAGGGTTTCGGGGTTGAACAAATCATCGCCCCAGCGTCCGTCGAGCAGCGGCAGGTCGCTGGCGGCAGCGTCCTGGGAGCGGAAGGCGTAGAGCTTGAGCAGGGCTTCGACGCAGCGCTGTTCACGCTGACGCACCGCGTTGCGCAGCTCACTGATGGCTTCGCGTTCCAGCTCGGCGCCACTGGCGACGCTGCGTCGGCAGGCGGCGCAGTCGATCAGCAATTCGGCGATCAGGCGCGCCGCGCTCTGCTGGCGGGCCAGGCGTTGGGCCTGCTGGTCGGCAACCAGCCGTTCCAGTTGCCCGCGGGCGCTTTCCAGCAACAACGCGAGGCTTTCATACAGGCGCCGCTCGCCGTCCTCGGGCGGGGCGACGCTGTCGAAGCGCACCAGGGCGTGCAACCCCAATCGCGCCAGGGCTTCGCGCCAGTCGGGCTCGCGATGGTGGGCGCTGCTGACGAAATTCAACACCGGCAGCAGCGGTTTGCCGCAACTGGCGAGGACTTCCAATTCATCGCGGTACTTGGCCAGTACCGGCTCACGGGCATCGATCACATACAGCCCGGCGTCGCTGGCGAGCAGTTGCCGCAGCACCTTGGCTTCCTGTTCGAAGCGTTGCCGTGCCTCGCTGCCTTCGAGGAAGCGAGCCAGGCGCGCCGGGCCGTCCAGGCGTTCGCCAGGGCGTTCCAGGCGCTCGAGATAATCGAGCAGGGCGATGGCGTCTTCCAGGCCCGGCGTGTCGTACAGCTCCAGCAGCGCTTCGCCGTCCACCGACAGGCGCGCACCCTCGACATGCCGGGTGGTGCTCGGACGATGGGACACCTCGCCGAAGCCGACGTCCCGAGTCAAAGTCCGCAGCAGCGAAGTCTTGCCCACGTTGGTGTGGCCGACCACGGCCAGCTTCAACGGCTTCATGGCTTCAGTCATGGCCGGTCTCCAGCCAGTTCAAGGGCATGCAGTCGGTGAAGGGCAGTTGCAACTGCTGCAGCGCGTTGTGCCAGTCGCCCAGGCGTTCGGCGTCCAGCGCTTCACCGGGTGGCGCTTGCAACAGCCAGACGCGAGTGGCGCTGGCGCTGCGGGCCAGCTCGGCGATCAGCGCCAGGCTGCCACGATCCGGTGAACGGCGTGGGTCACAGGCTATGGCCAGGCGTGCGGGCGGAAAGCGCGACAGTTGCTCCAGGAGTTTGTGGCGCGACTCACGGCTGTCGAGGATGCCGGCGCTCTTCACGGTTTCGGGCAGTTTGGGCGGCCAGGGCCGATTGTCCAGTTCGATCGCCACCAGCAGCGCGCCGGCGCTGTCCATCGCGCCGACGGCACTTTCGATGGGGTGCAACTGCGCGGGAGCGGCGTCGTTGACGCCCAGGCGTTCGCTGCTGGGCATCAGCCGTTCACGCAATTGGGCGTAGCCCGGCAAGTTCAAATCCAGGCGCAATGTGGCGCGACCGCGTCGCCAGCGCCACAGGCACAGCAACGCCAGCCCCAGGCGCGGCAGCACGCCATAGACCAGTAGCACGCCGACCAGCCAGGCGGCCCAGGCCTGGCGGGCGCTCTCGATGGCCAGGGCGCCGTCGCCGCTGGCGCGGATCATGTCCACGGACGGCACACTGAAGCCCAACAGGGCAGGCAACGCGCCGAGGCCTCGGGTCATGGCGACGAAGGTCTCGCTGCCGAGGAGAGTGGTTTCCCAGACAAAGCCATAGCGCCGGGTCGCCATCAGCATCAGTACGATGACCAGCGCGCTGAGCATCGCCAGCAGCCACAAGCCATTGACCAGCGCACCGAGGGCCCAGCGATTGAGCTTGTGCCGTTGCAGCAACAGCAGCAGGGCCGGTGCCAGTTGGGCGGCCTTGGCATCGCGGGCGAGTTTTTCGCTGAGCCACAGCCACAGGCGCCCCAGCGCGGCACCTTGCTCGCCCGCGAAGATCAGGCCCAGGATCCAACCGACGAGCAGGATCAGGTTCAACCCCAGAAGACTGCCCAGGGCCCAGAACACATTGACCGATGTTTGCCCATCGCCGAGCGCGGCGAACCCGAGGCCGGCGCCGCTGATGATGGCGAGCACCGCCAGCACGATCAGCGCCAGGCGTGCCCCTTGCAGCCAATGGCGCAGGGCTTGGCTGAGGCCATCGCGCTCGGCCAGCCAGCGGGCGCGGTGGCGGATGCGGGTGGAAAGATCGCCGCCTGCCGCGCGGGCCAGGCGATTGGCTTCCTGATCCTCGAGCGGGCCGGCGTGTTCTTCACGCAGGCGGATCGTCTCGGTCAACCAGAGGTTCTGCAGTGCTGTCACGGGGGCTTCCGTTGCTCGAATGAGGGTTGAGCATAACCGCTGTGATGCCTGTCGGGGTACGCCGGGCCTCTGGTATCCTCGCGGCCATGAACAAAACTCTCCCCTTAAGCCTGATCGCAGCCCTCGGTGAAAACCGGGTGATCGGCGTCGACAACAGCATGCCCTGGCACCTGCCGGGGGATTTCAAATACTTCAAGGCCACCACCTTGGGCAAGCCGATCATCATGGGGCGCAAGACCTGGGATTCCCTCGGTCGACCGCTGCCCGGGCGCCTGAACATCGTAGTCAGTCGTCAGCCGGACCTGATGCTGGAAGGCGCGGAGGTTTTTTCCACGCTGGAGGCTGCGGTGGCGCGAGCCGAGGCCTGGGCCTTGGAGCAGGGCGTCGATGAGCTGATGTTGATCGGCGGCGCCCAGCTGTACGCCCAGGCCCTGGCGCAGGCGGATCGGCTGTACCTGACCCGCGTGGCGCTGAGCCCGGAGGGGGATGCCTGGTTTCCGGAATTTGATTCGAGCCAGTGGGCGTTGGTCTCGAACCAGCCGAACCCGGCTGAAGGGGACAAGCCGGCCTACACCTTCGAAGTGTGGGAAAAGCTTTAAAAGCATCGCGAGCTTGCTCGCGATAGCGATCGATCGGGTGCCACCATCAAGCCTGCACCAACTCCCCATGCTCCTCGGCGCCCAGCAACGCCTTGTCAGTCTGTTGCATCACCTGGCTGGTAATCGCCCCGGCGGTGATCGAACCACTGACGTTCAACGCCGTACGGCCCATGTCGATCAGTGGTTCGACGGAAATCAGCAAGGCCACCAGCGCGACCGGCAAGCCCATGGCCGGCAGCACGATCAGCGCGGCGAATGTCGCGCCGCCACCGACCCCGGCCACCCCGGCTGAACTCAACGTCACGATCGCCACCAGCGTCGCGATCCACACCGGATCCAGCGGGTTGATGCCCACGGTCGGCGCGACCATCACCGCCAGCATGGCCGGATAAAGGCCGGCGCAACCGTTCTGGCCGATGGTGGCGCCGAACGAGGCGCTGAAGCTGGCAATCGCCCGTGGGATGCCGAGGCGGCTGGTCTGGGCTTCGATGCTCAACGGGATGGTGGCCGCGCTGGAGCGGCTGGTGAAGGCGAAGGTCAGCACCGGCCAGATCTTGCGGAAGAAGCGCAGCGGGTTGATCCCGGCAGCGGACACCAACAGGCCATGGACCACGAACATCAGGCCCAGCCCGAGGTACGACACCACGACAAAACTGCCGAGCTTGATGATGTCTTGCAGGTTGGAGCCGGCCACCACCTTGGTCATCAGCGCCAGCACACCGTACGGCGTCAGCTTCATCACCAGGCGCACCAGGCGCGTCACCCAGCTTTGCAGGGTGTCGATGGCGTTGATCACTTTCTGGCCTTTCTCCACGTCATCCTTGAGCAACTGCAACGCCGCGACACCGAGGAACGCGGCGAAGATCACCACACTGATGATCGACGTCGGCTTGGCCCGCGCCAGGTCGGCAAAGGGGTTCTGCGGAATGAACGAAAGCAGCAGTTGCGGGATGTTCAGGTCGGCGACCTTGCCGGCGTAGTCGCTCTGGATCACTTGCAGGCGCGCCAGTTCCTGGGTGCCGGCCACCAGGCCTTCGGCGGTGAGGCCAAACAGGTTGGTCAGGCCGATGCCGATCAGCGCGGCGATGGCGGTGGTGAACAGCAGCGTGCCAATGGTCAGGAAGCTGATTTTGCCCAGGGACGAGGCGTTGTGCAGGCGGGCCACGGCGCTGAGGATCGACGCGAAGACCAGCGGGATCACGATCATTTGCAGCAATTGCACGTAGCCGTTGCCCACCAGGTCGAACCAGCCGATCGAGGCCTTGAGGACCGGGCTGCCGGCGCCATAAATCGTGTGCAGGGCGATGCCGAACACCACGCCCAGCACCAGTGCCAGCAGCACTTTCTTGGCCAGGCTCCAGGTACTGTGACGGGTTTGCGCCAGGCCGAACAGCAAGGCGAGGAATACCAGCAGATTGAGGATCAGCGGCAGATTCATCAAAAGAGCTCCATCAGACTTGTGCCAGTCGCCTGAAGCCGCGACTGCGAACGAGGGAGCCTAACAGCCTGATAACTAATGAATTAATACTAAAAAAGCATGTAGATTGTCGTTTATGGAATAAGGCCGTGACGTTTACGGATACGCGGCTGGCGTGATCAAGATGTAAGCGGTCGCCCACAGGCGAGGACTGTCACAGGCATTTGTTAGCGTCGGATTCTTTGAACCCGGGAGAAATGCCGATGAAGCTCGCACCTCGTTTTCTCGCTGTCGCCTTGAGTCTTGGCCTCGCCGGCCAGGTGCTCGCCACCGAACTCAAACACTGGCCGGCGGAACAGGCCAAGGCGTTGGACGCGATGATCGCGGCCAACGCCAACAAGGGTAACTACGCGGTGTTCGACATGGACAACACCAGTTACCGCTACGACCTTGAGGAGTCGTTGCTGCCGTTCATGGAGAACAAGGGCCTCATCACCCGGGAAAGCCTGGATCCGTCCTTGAAGCTGATGCCGTTCAAGGACACCGCCGACCACAAGGAAAGCCTGTTCAGTTACTACTACCGCCTGTGCGAAGTGGATGACATGGTCTGCTATCCGTGGGTGGCCCAGGTGTTCTCGGGCTTCACGCTCAAGGAACTCAAGGGCTATGTCGATGAGCTGATGGCGTCCGGCAAGCCGGTGCCGACCACCTATTACGATGGCGACAAGGTGGTCCAGTACAACGTCAATCCGCCGAAAATCTTCACCGGCCAAGCCGAGCTGTACAACAAGCTGATGGAAAACGGCATCGAGGTCTATGTCATGACCGCCGCTTCCGAAGAGCTGGTACGCATGGTCGCCTCGGACCCGAAATACGGCTACAACCTCAAGCCGCAGAACGTGATCGGCGTGACCACATTGCTCAAGGATCGCAAGACCGGCGAACTGACCACCGCCCGCAAACAGATCACCGCGGGTAAATATGACGAGAAGGCCAACCTCGGCCTGGAGTACACGCCTTATCTGTGGACCCCAGCGACCTGGATGGCTGGCAAGCACGCGGCGATCCTGACATACATCGACGAATGGAAAAAACCGGTGCTGGTGGCTGGCGACACACCGAGCAGTGACGGGTACATGCTGTTTCACGATGTGGACGTGGCCAAGGGCGGCATCCACCTGTGGGTCAACCGCAAGGACAAGTACATGACTCAGATCAACGGCATGATGGCCAAGCACGCCGCGGCCCAGGCCAAGGAAGGACTGCCGGTGACGGCGGACAAGAACTGGGTGATCGTCAAGCCGGAAGATATCCAGTAAGCCCCACCCCCTGTGGGAGCGAGCTTGCTCGCGATGGCTTCGGATCAGTAGCATCCTTGCTGACTGACACACCGCCATCGCGAGCAAGCTCGCTCCCACATTCGATTGTCGGTGTTCTCAGGATTTGCGTTCATCGCCAAAAAAAGCCCCGCACTTGGCGGGGCATTTTTTATTGCGACGCGCGACGCTTACAGGCCGTCAAGCATCGCCTTGTTACGCACCGCACCCTTGTCGGCGCTGGTGGCGAGCAGGGCGTAAGCCTTGAGGGCCGTGGTGACTTTGCGCGGACGCACTTCCACCGGCTTCCAGCCCTTGTTGTCCTGTTCGATGCGGCGCCCGGCCAGTTCTTCGTCGCTGATCAACAGGTTGATCGAACGGTTCGGAATGTCGATCAGGACCTTGTCGCCATCGCGCACCAGGCCGATGGCGCCGCCAGCCGCCGCTTCCGGCGAAGCGTGGCCGATGGACAGGCCCGAGGTGCCGCCGGAGAACCGGCCATCGGTCAGCAAGGCGCAGGCTTTGCCCAGGCCTTTGGACTTCAGGTAGGACGTCGGGTAGAGCATTTCCTGCATGCCCGGGCCGCCTTTCGGACCTTCGTAGCGAATGATCACGATATCGCCGGCCTTCACTTCGTCGGCGAGGATCCCGCGCACCGCGCTGTCCTGGCTTTCGAAAATCTTGGCGTTGCCTTCGAACACATGGATCGACTCGTCGACGCCGGCGGTTTTCACCACGCAGCCGTCCAGGGCGATGTTGCCGTAGAGCACGGCCAGGCCGCCTTCCTTGGAGTAGGCGTGCTCGACGCTACGGATGCAGCCGTTTTCACGGTCGTCGTCCAGCGTTTCCCAGCGGGTCGACTGGCTGAACGCGGTTTGCGTCGGAATGCCCGCCGGACCGGCCTTGAAGAAGTGATGCACGGCCTCGTCGGTGGTCTGGGTGATGTCCCACTTGGCGATGGCCTCGGCCATGCTCTTGCTGTGCACGGTCGGCAGGTCGGTGTGCAACAGGCCGCCACGGGCCAGGGAGCCGAGGATGCTGAAGATCCCGCCGGCACGGTGCACATCTTCCATGTGGTACTTCTGGATGTTCGGCGCGACCTTGCACAGCTGCGGCACGTGACGGGACAGGCGGTCGATGTCGCGCAGGTCGAAATCGATCTCGGCTTCCTGGGCGGCGGCCAACAAGTGCAGGATGGTGTTGGTGGAACCGCCCATGGCGATGTCCAGGGTCATGGCGTTCTCGAACGCCTTGAAGTTGGCGATGTTGCGCGGCAACACCGACTCGTCGTTTTCGCCGTAGTAGCGCTTGCACAGCTCGACGATGGTCCGGCCGGCCTGCAGGAACAACTGCTCGCGATCGCTGTGGGTGGCCAGGGTCGAACCGTTGCCCGGCAGGGCCAGGCCCAGGGCTTCGGTCAGGCAGTTCATCGAGTTGGCGGTGAACATGCCGGAGCACGAACCGCAGGTCGGGCAGGCGCTGCGCTCGTATTCGGCAACCTTCTCGTCAGAGGCGCTGGAGTCGGCGGCGATCACCATGGCGTCGACCAGGTCCAGGCCGTGACTGGCGAGCTTGGTCTTGCCGGCTTCCATCGGGCCGCCGGAGACGAAGATCACCGGGATGTTCAGGCGCAGGGCGGCCATGAGCATGCCCGGGGTGATCTTGTCGCAGTTGGAGATGCACACGATGGCGTCGGCGCAGTGGGCGTTGACCATGTATTCGACGGAGTCGGCGATGATTTCGCGGCTCGGCAGCGAATAGAGCATGCCGTCGTGGCCCATGGCGATACCGTCGTCCACGGCGATGGTGTTGAATTCCTTGGCAACGCCGCCGACGCGTTCGATTTCCCGGGCAACCAGTTGGCCGAGGTCCTTGAGGTGGACGTGGCCGGGTACGAACTGGGTGAAGGAGTTGGCAATGGCGATGATCGGCTTCTTGAAGTCGTCATCCTTCATCCCCGTGGCGCGCCACAAGGCACGGGCGCCGGCCATGTTGCGGCCATGGGTGGATGTTTTCGAGCGGTAATCAGGCATGGAGCACTCCGGGCGGCTAATCAGGTACTTATCAGGTATCAATGGGGAAGTGAGCTTCTGTCGACGTCTGGAGCACCCGGGTTTGGCCGTGTGTCCGGAAGTGGCCGATGACTTTGCAGGATCGCTGCGCGCCTCGGCATGAGCTCATAAACCCGCCGGGGATGAATGGCGATGAATGCCACGATTCTACACCGCTGACGCCAGGATGAAATGACGCAAAGCGCTGATCGGGCGCTAATGTCGTGCACGGGATGACGACTGGCAGGGTTCAGCCGGCCAACAGCCCCCTGTCACGCTGCCGGACCAGGGCATTGAGCGCCATCCCCAGCAGGCTGAGCAGGACCAGGCACAGGGCCAGGGTGAGCTGCAAGTCCAGCGGGGTGACGCTGATCGCGGCACTGGTCAGACCGCCGACAATGAAGATCAGCACGCTGCCGGCGGAGGCGGATGTGCCGGCCCGCCCGGGAAATCTGTTCATGGCTTGGGTGTGGGCGGCTGCGCGGGCAATGGTCGTTCCGGTGGTGCACACGATCATGGGTAGTAACAGGGTGGTGACTGACAGACCCAATTGATTGGCAAGCCCCAGCATCAGCAGGCCTGCGGCGAGGATCAGGGCCAGCCCGGTGATGATTTGCGTCTGTGGATCGATTCGATTGCTCAGCACGGACGCTACCGCGCCCCCGCCGATGTAGGCCAGCCCATAGCCCAGCAGCGCCAGGGAAAAAGCCTCGGAGGAGAGGCGCAACTGGTCGATCAGGACCAGCGGCGAGATGACGATGAACGAAAAATGGCAGGAAAAAGCCAGCGCCGAGGTTAACCAATAGGCCATGAAGCTGAAGTCGCCGCAGACCTTTCGATAGGATGCGATGAAGTCCAGGCGCCTGGGTCGGCTGTCTGCCACAGGGCGTTGAAGTAAACGACTGGCGCTGATGAATGCACCGATTGCCAGGGCAATGAACACCAGGAAGCTGCCTCGCCAGCCCATCCAGTTTTGCAGCCCGGTGCCGGCCAGGGGCGAAACGGAAATGAAGATCCCCCCGCAGGTGACCAGAAAGATTCGCAGACGCTGCTGTTCCCGACCAGTGAACAGGTCTTGGATCAGCGCTTGGGACAGCACGAAGCAACCGCATCCCAAGGCCTGGACGACACGCAAGAACAAAAAGGCCCCGTAACCGTCGGCGAGCACGCAACCGGCGGCTCCCCCGGCGGAAACGGCGATCCCGATAAGCAACAGGTTTTTTCGCCCCATGACGTCGGAAAGCGGGCCGACCAGCAGTTGGGAAAGGGCAATCCCTATCGCGAACAGGCTGACAGACAGGGCAATGTCCGCGGATGAGCGTTCAAAATGCTCGGACAGGGCGGGAAACGAGGGCAGCACGACATCGATGGGAAAGACGCCGAGCAGTGTCAGCGTCAGCAACAAGCCGACGGTGGCCGGTTTGCGGGCAGCCAGGCGATTTTGCGGATCAGTCATTGACGAGGTCCAAGGCTTACCTGAGGGGCGCTTTCAATCCTAATGCGTCATGCCCGCCGGGCGCGGGGAGATTGAGTAGGAAGGCTCTGGTAATTGCGTGGGAGTTCTCCTGCGGACTTATTCAGGCGTGCAAAAAAAATCGCAGCCGAGGCCGCGATCAGAATGCGATTCGAGTGCGCGGGGCACAGCGCTACGGCACTGGCCCCGCCCGGCCTCAGCTGTTGGGTAACAACCGGCAGGTGATGCTCTTGATATAGCGGGTTTCGGCGATGGCCGGGTGTACTGGGTGGTCTGGCCCCTGGCCGCCGCGTTCGAGCAGTTGGATGTTGCGGTCCAGATGACGGGCGCTGGTCAGCAGGATGTTTTGCAGGTCGTCTTCGGGCAGGTGCATCGAGCACGACGCGCTGACCAGGATGCCGTCCTTGCTGAGCAGGCGCATGGCTTGCTCGTTGAGACGGCGATAGGCGCCTTCGCCGTTCTTCAGGTCTTTCTTGCGCTTGATGAAGGCCGGTGGGTCGGCCACGATCACGTCGAAACGTTCTTCGCTGGCCTTGAGCTCTTTCAGGGCCTCGAACACGTCGCCTTCGATGCAGGTCAGCTTCTCGGCGAAGCCGTTCAACGCGGCGTTGCGCTCGACACCGTCGAGGGCGAAGGCCGAGGCATCGACGCAGAATACTTCACTGGCGCCGAACGCCGCGGCTTGCACGCCCCAGCCGCCGATGTAGCTGAACAGGTCCAACACGCGCTTGCCCTTGGCGTACGGGGCCAGGCGTGCGCGGTTCATGCGGTGATCGTAGAACCAGCCGGTTTTCTGGCCTTCCATGACCGGCGCTTCGAACTTCACGCCGTTCTCTTCCAGGGCCACCCATTCCGGCACCAGGCCGAACACGGTTTCGACGTAGCGGTTCAGGCCCTCGGCGTCACGGGCCGCGGAGTCGTTCTTGAACAGGATGCCGCTGGGCTTGAGCACCTGGGTCAGGGCGGCGATCACGTCGTCCTTGTGGGCTTCCATGGTGGCCGAGGCGATCTGCACCACCAAGATGTCGCCGAAACGGTCGACCACCAGGCCTGGCAACAGGTCGGAGTCACCGTAGACCAGGCGATAGAACGGCTTGTCGAACAGCCGCTCGCGCAGGGACAACGCCACGTTGAGGCGATGCACCAGCAGGGACTTGTCCAGCGGCAGCTTCACGTCACGGGACAGCAGCCGGGCGCAGATCAGGTTGTTGGGGCTCATCGCAACGATGCCCAACGGCTTGCCGCCGGCAGCTTCGAGGATGGCCTGGTCGCCGGCCTTGAAGCCGTGCAGGGGCGTGGCGGCCACATCGATTTCGTTGCTGTAGACCCACAGGTGGCCGGCGCGCAGGCGACGGTCGGCGTTGGCTTTGAGGCGCAGGCTAGGCAGGGACATGACGTCGCTCCGGAAAAAAGAGCGGGAGTATACCGTGTTGCAACCTTGGCGGGGCTCGCGCTGGACATGTGGCGATGTAGGAGCTGTCGAGTGCAACGAGCTGCGATCTTTCCCCGGACAATTTGATTCCCAAGCGAAAGATCAAAAGATCGCAGGCTTCGCCAGCTCCTACAGAGCAGAGCGTCCCAGGCTTCAGGCGGACAACGCGCTGAGCAACTCGCGGTTGAACGCCGGGATGTCATCGGGCTGGCGACTGCTGATCAACGTGCCGTCCTTGACCACTTCCTGGTCGACCCAGTTCGCGCCAGCGTTGACCAGGTCATCCTTGAGGGTCTTGTAGCTGGTCATGGTCTTGCCCTTGACCAGCCCGCTCGACGCCAGCAACCAGCCGCCATGGCAAATCACCGCAATGGGTTTGCCCGCCGCCTCGAAGCCCTTGACCAGTTGCTGGGCGTCGGGGTCGATGCGGATGGTGTCGGAGTTCTGCACGCCACCGGGCAGCACCACGGCGTCGTACTGCTCGACATTGGCGGCCTTGAAGGTCAGGTCGATCGGGAAGTCGTCGGCCGGTTGGTCATGGTTCCAGCCTTTGACCTGGCCTTCGCGGGCCGAAACGATGTCCACTTTGACGCCGGCCTGTTCCAGCGCCTGCTGGGGGCCGGTCAGCTCGGCCTGTTCAAAGCCGTCGGTCACCAGGATGGCGACACGTTTGTTGTTCAGGAAACCAGACATGAAAAAATCTCCTCAAGCTGAGTGGTCGGGCTGCCGACTCAAGCCTGTATGCAGGCTTGGCTGTCGGCCCTGTAAAGTCCGAAGCCGATGCCTGAGGGAAAGTTCCGCCGATCTACCCGGCGGTGTATCGGATCCATCTTTAAGGGTTAGAATCCCCGCCTGACCCAGAGTGTGTACTCATGTCCAAAGAGCTTTCCGCCGAACAGATCCAACAATCCCTGCAAGGGATCAGTGTGCCACCCCAGCCGCAGATCATGGTGGATCTGCAGATGGAGCAGTACATGCCCGACCCGGACCTGGAGACCATCGCCAAGTTGATCTCCCAGGACCCGGGGCTCTCGGGAGCCTTGCTCAAGATCGTCAACTCGCCGTATTACGGCCTGCGCAACAAGATCACCTCGATCCAGCGCGCGGTGAACCTGCTGGGCAGCCGTTCGATCATCAACCTGATCAATGCGCAGTCGATCAAGGGCGAGTTGCACGACGACGCCATCGTGACCCTGAACCGCTTCTGGGATACGGCCCAGGACGTGGCGATGACCTGCCTGACGCTGGCCAAGCGCGTCGGCCTGGAGAACGGTGACGAAGCCTATGCCTTGGGATTGTTCCACGACTGCGGCGTGCCGTTGATGCTCAAGCAGTTCCCCAACTACATGAGCGTGCTGGAGGAGGCCTACGCCAGTGCCAGCGGCGAGTGCCGGGTGGTGGACACCGAGAACCGCGTGTTCAACACCAACCATGCGGTGGTCGGTTACTACACCTCCAAATCCTGGCGCCTGCCGGATCATGTCAGCCAGGCGATCGCCAACCACCACAACGCCCTGGCGGTCTTCAGCGACGAGTCTTCACGCAACAACAGCCAGCTGAAAAACCTGCTGGCGATCCTGAAGATGTCCGAGAACATCTGTGCGTCCCACCGGGTGCTCGGCAACCAGGCCGAAGACCACGAGTGGGATAGCGTCGGGAGCCTGGTGCTCGACTACATCGGTTTGTCGGAATACGACTTCCAGACCCAGAAACAGGAAATTCGCGACCTCGCCTCTCGTTGAGTGCGCGGCGTCGCCTGACGCGAGAACCTCATGCCAGAACTGCCGGAAGTCGAAACCACCCGTCGCGGCATTGCGCCCCATCTTGAAGGCCAGCGGGTCAGTCGCGTGGTGGTCCGTGACCGCCGCCTGCGCTGGCCGATCCCGGAAGATCTCGACGTGCGGCTTTCGGGCCAGCGCATCGTGCAGGTGGAGCGGCGGGCCAAGTACCTGCTGATCAATGCCGAGGTCGGTACGTTGATCAGCCATCTGGGCATGTCCGGTAACCTGCGCCTGGTGGAGGTTGGCATGCCCGCCCTCAAGCATGAGCACGTGGACATCGAGCTGGAGTCCGGCCTGGCCTTGCGTTACACCGACCCTCGGCGCTTCGGCGCGATGCTCTGGAGCCTCGACCCGCTCAATCACGAGCTATTGATTCGCCTTGGCCCCGAGCCCTTGACCGACCTGTTCGATGGCGAACGGTTGTTTCAGCTATCGCGGGGGCGTTCCATGGCGGTCAAGCCGTTCATCATGGACAATGCGGTGGTGGTGGGCGTGGGCAATATCTATGCGACCGAGGCGCTGTTCGCCGCCGGGATCGACCCGCGCCGGGCCGCGGGAGGCATTTCCCGGGCGCGTTACCTGAAGCTGGCGATCGAGATCAAGCGCATCCTCGCCCATGCTATCGAGCGCGGCGGTACTACGTTGCGGGATTTCATCGGTGGGGACGGCCAGCCTGGCTATTTCCAGCAGGAGCTGTTCGTCTACGGCCGGGGCGGGGAGCTGTGCAAGGTCTGTGGCACGGGACTGCGGGAAATCCGCCTGGGCCAGCGCGCCAGTGTCTGGTGCCCACGTTGCCAGAGCTGATTCGTCCGACGGTCTATAGTCAGTAGTCATATTGATTTAGCCGAAGGATCGCCCGATGAAACCGCTTCGACCTGTCGTTCTAGCGCTGCTGCTGAGTGTCGGTTTGCCTGCCTTGGCAAACAGCGGCAGCGGTGACCCACGCTACACCATCCAGAATCCGCCGGCCTTCGCCATGCTCGGTGACCTGCTGATCGCCCGCCCGCTGCTGCTCGCCGCTACGGTGATCGGGGCTGGGGCATTCGTGGTGTCCTTGCCCTTTACCGCCCTGGGCGGTGGGGTCGGCGATGCGGGGAAGGCGTTGGTGGTGGACCCGGCCAGGGCCACGTTCGTGCGGTGCCTGGGGTGTGTGGGGGAGGGGTTTGAGCGACAGGAGTGAGGCAGGCAGCTGGAGCTTGGGTGTCGCTGCTGGCCCTTTCGCGAGCAAGCCCGCTCCCACAAGGGATTTGCTTAGGACACACATGCTGTGGACATAGCCGATCTCTGTGGGAGCGGGCTTGCTCGCGAAGAGGCCCGCACAAACGCTACAGTGGCTTCTGGCTCAGGCCTTGCCAGTAATCCTGCGATATTTCGCCATCAACTGTTCTTCAGTCTCCGGATGAGCCTCGTCCAGCGGGATGCAATCCACCGGGCAAACCTGCTGGCACTGGGGTTCGTCGTAGTGGCCGACGCACTGGGTGCACAGGTTCGGGTCGATGACGTAGATCTCCTCGCCTTGGGAAATGGCCTCGTTCGGGCATTCGGGTTCGCAGACGTCGCAATTGATGCAGTCGTCGGTGATGATCAGGGACATGCAGGCTCCTGCCGGGGCGTTGGGCCCGGGCATCTGAAAACGTATGGGCGCAATTGTGCCGCATTGGCGAGCGCAGTGCACGCGGGCGCGATGGACTGCGTTGCGCTGCGAGGTGGCTCGCAGCGCCTGCCGGTCATTTCTTGAAGCGCAGGGTCAGCGCATCGGCCACGGCCGGATGGACAAACTTGGTGATATCACCGCCCAACGCTGCGATTTCCCGTACCAGGGTCGAGGAAATGAAGGAGTAGCGCTCCGACGGCGTCAGGAACAGGCTCTCGACGTCCGGGGCCAATTGACGGTTCATGTTGGCCAGTTGGAACTCGTACTCGAAGTCCGAGACCGCACGTAGGCCGCGCAGGAACACATTGGCGTTCTTTTCCTTGGCGAAGTGGGCCAACAGCGTCGAGAAGCCGACCACTTCCACGTTGGGCAGGTGCTTGGTGACCTCGCGGGCCAGTTCCACACGTTGCTCCAGCGGGAACAGCGGGTTCTTCTTCGGGCTGGCGGCGACGGCAATGATCACGTGGTCGAACAGGCGCGCGGCGCGTTCGACCAGATCGCCATGGCCCTTGGTAATAGGGTCGAAGGTACCTGGGTACAACACTCGGTTCATCGCGTCGTCCTGGCGGGAGTCCGTTGGGGAGTCGGATGGTATCGCAGCCTTCTCGGTCGGCCAAGTCGGCTGTTGGATAAGAAAGCACTATAGACGCTGCGAATAATCCGGATATTCATGGGTTTTTCAGGCGTTCGGCCAGGGCTGTCGCCAATTGTGCGGTCAGCCCGTACACCGATAATTGCGGGTTGGCGCCGATGCTGGTGGGGAACAGCGAGCCGTCATGGATCGACAGGTTGCCCAGTTGGTGATGGCGCCCCAGGCTGTCAGTGACGGCGGTTTTCGGGTCTTCACCCATGGCGCAGCCACCCATTACGTGGGCGCTGCCCAGGCGCGTGCGGTACAAGGCCAAGTCGAGCCCGTCGATCAGCGTGCGGGCCTCGGCCAGGGTCTTCACGTAGCGGGCGTCGCTGTGCAGGGGCATCACCGCCTTGGCGCCACCGGCGAATTGTATTTCGGCCATGCTGTGGAAGGCCCGGCGCAAGCCGTCCCAGGTATACGGCGAAACGGGGTAGTCGAGCACGGGCGCGCCATCGCTGCGCAACTCGACGCGGCCGCCGGGGCTGTCCGGGTGAAAACCGTCGCGCAGCAGCGCCAGCATGGCATGGGTGTGAGGCAGCCGGGACATGTGCAAGGCGTTCTCGGGGCCGAACCCGCCCAATAGCGTGGCGGCGAGCGCCGGGTGCAAAGGCGGGACTTCGAGCTTGTAGGACATCTTGCCGGTGGTTCCGTCCTGCCATTGGAAGTGATCCGAATAAATCGATTGCGGCGCACCGTAGAACGGGTTGATGACCTCGTCGAATTGCCCGGCGGACATGTTTACCAGGTGTAGGAAGGTGCGTTTGCCCACACGCTCGTACGGGTCTGGCGCAGCGGAGCGCAACAGCAGGCCGGGGCTGTTGATGCCGCCGCCCGCCAGCACGTAGTGCCGTGCCTTGACGGTGATGCGCCGCCCGCTGGGCGCTACGCAACGCTCATCCATGGCTTGGCACTCGAGGCCGACGACGGCATCGTTCTTGATGGTCAGGCGCTCGGCCCGCGCCAGGTAAAGCAGCGCGCCACCCTTGTCCAATGTGGCCGGGATGGTGGTGACCAGCATCGACTGCTTGGCGTTGGTCGGGCAGCCCATGCCGCAATAGCCCAGGTTCCAGCAGCCGCGGACGTTGCGCGGGATGACGTGCCAAGCGTAGCCCAATTGTTCGCAGCCTTTGCGGATCACGTCGTTGTTGGCGTTGGGCGGAACCAGCCACGGCGCCACGCCCAGGCGTTGTTCCATCTGCGCAAACCAGGGCGCCATTTCAGCGCGGCCGTGGCCCTTGACGTTGTGCTCGGCGGCCCAGTGATCGAGGGTCTGGTCGGGCGTGCGGAAGCTGGAGGTCCAATTGATCAGCGTCGTGCCACCGACGGCCCGGCCCTGGAGAATGGTGATGGCGCCGTTCTTGCTCATGCGTCCGAGGCCTTCCTGATACAGGCTGCTGTAGGCCTGGTCTTCGAGCATCTTGAAGTCATGACTGGTCTTGAGCGGTCCTTCCTCGATCAGCAACACCCGGTAGCCGGCAGCACTGAGGATTTCCGCCGTGGTGCCGCCACCGGCACCGCTGCCGACGATGGCCACGTCGGCTTCCAGGGTCAGGTCCTCGGTCAATTGCGCGCCGTTGTAGGTGGTCCAGCCTCGGGCCAGGCCTTCGCGGAAGGGATCGGGTACGGGCATGTTCTGGGCTCTCTTATTGTTTTGAGGTTGCGATAGACCCCTCGTGGGAGCGAGCTTGCTCGCGATAGCGGTGTGTCAGTCAATCAATAGGTGGCTGATGTGACGCTATCGCGAGCAAGCCCGCTCCCACAGGGGTTGGTTCTGGTTGGTCAAACCGTTGGCTGCCCCGGATACCCGCAATGCGCCCAGGCTTCGGATTGGGTGTACCAGGCCATCATCACCAATTGCAGCAACGAGCAGTGACCTTGCCGTAGCAGATCCAGCGAACTGTTTTCCCACCGCGCGAGAAACTGGCGGATGTCATCGGCACTGGCGTTTTCCCACACCCCCCAGACCCCGGTCAGTGGCCCGCGGGTAACGCCCAGCGTGAGTACATCGAACAACTGATGCGTGAGCTTGAGCATGGCGGGGGACAGGTGGGCCAGGCTTCTGTCCAGGCTGCCCAAGGTCGAGTCAATGGCGGCAGGGATCTGCCCGACGGCCACTGCGCCGTCCAGCATCACAGGGATGACGGCGCGTAAAAACGTCAGGTCGCTGTCGCGCAGGGTCGTCAGGCCGGCGGCCGGCTGGCTTGGCGAGCAACCGCTCAGGCTGGCGCCCAGCCCGACGGTGGCCAGGAAGGCGCTGGCGCCGAGGCTGAATTTCAGCAGGCCGCGCCGTGACAGCGCGGAGGTATCGGTGAGGTTGGCGTTCATGATTGTGATTACCCGGGCAGACACGTATCAGCGGACAAACAGCTTCTGAATCAATTTCTGTAAGGGTTTGCCGTAGGGCGGATAAATCAGCTTCGCCGCGTTGAACCGCTGTTTGGTCAGCACGCCCTTGGCCTTGCTGAAGGTCAGGAAGCCCTCATGCCCGTGGTAATGCCCCATTCCCGAGGGCCCGATGCCGCCGAACGGCATGTCATCCTGGGCGACATGCAACAACGTGTCGTTCAGGCAGACGCCGCCGGAATGGGTTTCGTGGAGCACGCGCTGCTGTTCGGTCTTGTTGTAGCCGAAGTAGTAGAGCGCCAGCGGGCGAGGTCGCTGATTGATGTAGGCAAATGCCTGGTCCAAATGGTCATAAGGCACGATGGGCAGCAGCGGGCCGAAGATCTCGTCTTGCATGACGGTCATCTCATCGTTGACGTTGAGCAGCAGACTGTGGGCCATGCGGCGGCCCTGGCCTTGCTCGAACAGCTCGATCAGCAACGCGCCCTTGCCGGTGGCGTCGCTGATGTAGCCATTGAGCCGCGCCACTTGTCGTTCATTGATGATGGCGGTGTAGTCCGGGTTGTCCGCCAGAGTCGGATAAAACCTGCGCACCGCCTCGCGATACGCCTCGACGAACTCACCGACGCGGTTCTGCGGCACCAGTACATAGTCCGGGGCGACACAGGTTTGCCCGGCATTCAGGGTTTTGCCGAAGGCAATGCGTTCGGCGGCGTCCTTGATGGGGACATCGACCGACACGATGGCTGGCGATTTTCCACCCAGCTCCAGCGTGATCGGGGTCAGGTTTTCGGCGGCGGCCCGCATGACATGCTTGCCGATGCTGGTGGCGCCGGTGAACAACAGGTGATCGAAGGGCAACTTGGAAAACGCCATGCCGACATCCGCCTCGCCGAGCACCACGCACACCAGGTCCTGGGGGAAGACCCGGGCGAGCAATTGCTTGAGCAGCAAGCCAGTCGCCGGTGTCGACTCGCTGAGCTTGAGCATCACCCGATTGCCCGCCGCCAATGCTCCGACCAGCGGTCCGATGGCCAGAAACAGCGGGTAGTTCCACGGCACGATGACCCCGACCACGCCCAACGGCTGGTACACCACTTTGGCCGACGCGGGCTGGAATGCCATGCCCACCTTGCGTCGGGAGGGTTTCATCCAGCCCTGGAGGTGCCGGCTGGCGTAATGGATGCCGTGCAGGCTGGGCATCAGCTCGGCCAACAGTGTTTCGTCGGCGCTGCGGTGGCTGAAATCCTGGCTGATGGCGTCGATCAAGGCTTGTCGTTCGTTGCTCAATACCTCGCGCAGTGCCTTGAGCCATTGCCGGCGCTGCTCGGCCGGTGGCATTGGGTGGGCAGCGTAGGCCTGGCGCTGGGCATCGAAGAGCGACCGCAGTTCGTCCAGTTGTTGTTGAGACTCGTGCAGGTAGGCAACGTCGGCAGGCATCGTCAGGCACCGGATGTTATTAGAATGAAGGTTTTCTAGAGCTTATACTCTAGAAAGTCAATGACATCCGTAACGGCTTTGGGTTTTTCCTGTGACCGATAGGTCGTAAGATGCCGATCAATGCCTTCGTCGATTAAAGCCCAAACCATGGCCCCACGAATGAAAACCAGCGAGCGCATCGTGCAAAACAGCCTCGAGCTGTTCAACCAACAGGGTGAGCGCAGCGTCAGCACCAATCACATCGCCGCCCACATGGACATGTCCCCGGGCAATCTCTATTACCACTTCCCCAACAAGCAGGCGATCATCGCCGTGCTGTTCAGTGAATACGAGGACCTGGTGGACAGCTTCCTGCGTCCGCCCCAGGGCCGGGCGGCCACGGTGGATGACAAGCGCTTCTACCTGCAGGAGCTGCTGGCGGCCATGTGGCGCTATCGCTTCTTGCACCGGGACCTGGAGCATCTGCTCGACAGCGATCCGGACCTTGCGGCCCGCTATCGTCGGTTTTCCCAGCGCTGTCTGATCCACGGCACTGCGATCTACGAAGGTTTCGTTGCCGCCGGCATCCTGAAGATGGACCGGGTGCAGATCGAGTCCCTGACCCTCAACGCCTGGATCATCCTCACGTCCTGGGTGCGGTTTCTGTGCACCACGCGGGAAAATTTCAGCCACCTGAGTGAGCAGGCCATCAAGCGCGGCGTCTATCAGGTGCTGGTGCTGGAAGCCGGTTTCGTGACCGATCAGGCCCGCGAAGCGGTGGATGCATTGTTCAAGGAATATTACGTCCCCCTGGCCCAGACCCTGGAGGAAGGGCAGTAGGACCGATCCCCGACTTAGCCACAGGAGCTCACCATGCCCATCGCGCAACTCATCAGCCCCGAAGCCCTCGAACAGCGGCGATCAAGGCCCGGGCTGGTCATCCTCGACTGCCGCTTTGCCCTGGAAGACCCGGATTACGGTCAACGCAGTTATGCCGAGGGCCACATCGCCGGGGCCTCGTTCGCGGACCTTGAGCGCGATCTGAGCGGGCCGGTGATCAAAGGCGTGACCGGGCGTCATCCGCTGCCCGAGCCCGAGGCCTTGATCGAGCGCCTCAGGGCTTGGGGGCTCGATAACGACAGCGACGTCGTGCTGTATGACGACGGCCCCGGCGCTTATGCCGCGCGAGCCTGGTGGTTGCTGGCCTGGCTGGGCAAGCGCGATGGCGTGTCCATCCTCGACGGTGGGCTCAAGGCCTGGCATGCCGCTGGCTTGCCTTTGAGCCTGGATCCGCCGCAGAACAGCCGCGGGACTTTCACGGGTGCGGCGGATGCGAGCTTGTTGATCAATGCGCAAGCGCTGCAACAACGCCTCGGTGAGTCGGCCATGACCCTGCTGGATGCCCGGGCATTGCCGCGCTTCAAGGGCGAAGTCGAGCCGATCGACCCGGTGGCTGGGCATATCCCGGGCGCCCAGTGCGCGGCGTTCACCGACAACCTGGGCGCCGATGGACGCTTCTTGCCGGCCGCCCAGCTCAAGCAACGCTTCGCCGAAAAACTGGGCGAGCGCTCGCCCACCGAACTGGTGGCGTACTGCGGCTCCGGCGTGACGGCGTGCCATAACCTGTTTGCCTTGTGCCTGGCCGGGTATCCCTTGGGGCGGCTGTACGCCGGCTCGTGGAGTGAATGGATCAATGATCCCCAGGGGGGCGTGGCGAAGGGCGATTAGCTCCCCCCAGAAAAAACCAATGTGGGAGCGAGCTTGCTCGCGATGACGGTGTGCCAGACAACTTCAATGTCGCTGCCCCACCGCTATCGCGAGCAAGCTCGCTCCCACAAGGGATTGCTGGCGAACGCTGAACCGGTGAACACCTCCCACAGGGGATTTGTGGTCAGCCACGCCTCAGGCTGGCCAACCAATCGGGAATCCGCCGCTCCAGGTAATACCCCGGGCGCCGCAGGGTTCCGTCGACAAACCCTACATGTCCGCCCCGGGCGTGCAGTTCAAGTTGGGTCGAGGTGGACAACTCGCCGGGTTCGGGCAGGCTGTGGGGAAACACGAAAGGATCGTCGGCGGCCTGGATGACCAGGGTCGGCGTGCTGATGCCCGCCATGAAATAGCGGCTGGAGGCGCGGCGGTAGTAGTCCGCGGCATCGGAGAACCCGTGCAGCGGCGCAGTCACCCGGCCGTCAAAGTCCCAGAAGGTGCGCATGTTTTCCAGCGGGCCAAGCGCCGCCAAGGTCGCCAGGCCTTCGTGGTGTCCGTCGTGCTGGAACTGGCGTTGCTTGTTGCGCACATAGGCCACCATCTGTCGCATGAAGTGCGCTTGGTAGAACTTGGAAAACCCCTGGCCGATGCGATCGGCGCACTGGTCGAGGCGAAACGGTACCGAGACCGCCACCGCCCCTTGTAGCTGGCTGTCGCGGCCGGCTTCTCCCAAGTGCTTGAGCAACACATTGCCACCCAGTGAATAACCCACCGCAAACAGCGGCGCCAAGGGCCGCCTGGCGCGCAAGTGAGTAATGGCGGCGGCCAGGTCTTCGCTGACGCCCGAATGATAGCTGCGGGGCAACAGGTTCGGCTCGCCCGAGCAACCGCGCCAATTCAAGGCCGCGCTGGCCCAGCCCTGGCGACCCAGCGCCTGCTGCAACCCGGCTACGTAAGGCGAGTTGGAAGAGCCGGTCAGCCCGTGCAGCACCAGCACCAGTGGTGCCTCGGCGCTGTGGGGGCCGTGCCAGTCGAGGTCGAGGAAATCGCCGTCTTCCAGCCACAGGCGCTCGCGTTGACGCTCGATGTGGGTGGTCTGGCGCCACAAGGGGCCCCACAAGGTTTGCAGGTGCGGGTTGCCAAGGCCCGGGGCGGGGACGAAACGTTCAGATGCGGCGGACATCATTATTATTCTCGGTGCACGGTCAGCCGTTCAGCCAATGTCCTTTGGCAAACGCTGCCACAACGCGTAATACACCCGCCCGGATTTCTGCTCGCGGTGCAAGCGCCAGTTGCCCGGCAAGCCCAGGGTGGACGGGGCAGTCTCGCTTTCAGTGTAGACCCAGGCATCCTCGGCCAGCCACTGACGCTCCTCGAGCAAGGCGCAGACTGTCGGCAACAGGTTCTGGTTGAAAGGAGGGTCCAGGAACACCAGGTCGAAAGGCGTTGCCGGTTGACTGTCCAGATAGCGCAGCGCGTCGGCGGTCTGCACCTGGCCGACGGTGCAACGCAGGGTGCCCAGGTGTTCCTTGAGGCTGGAGACCGCCAGGTTGCTGGCATCCAGCGCCTGGCCCATGGCGGCGCCACGGGACAGGGCCTCGAGAAACAGTGCGCCGCTGCCGGCGAACGGGTCGAGCACCCGGGCGCCTGCCACATAGGGCGCGAGCCAGTTGAACAGGGTTTCCCGTACGCGGTCCGGGGTGGGGCGCAACCCCGGGGCATCCGGGAAACTCAGGCGCCGGCTGCGCCATTCGCCGCCGATGATGCGCAACTGGTTCATACCGTTGTGCACGGGTTTCTTGCTGGAATTCGATGGACGGGCCATTAGTGCTCCGGAACCCCGAGCGGCTGCTCGGCAGGTTTGTCAGTAGGGGGCGGCAACGGCTTTTGCGGCACACTCGGGCCGGCGGTGACGATGACCATTTTGTCAGTGCTCAGGTGTTTGTTCAGCGCGGCCTTGACCTGCTCGACCGTCAGTTCCTGGGACTGGCGCATGAAGTCTTCCAGGTAGCTGAGCGGCAAGTCATAGAACCCCATGGCGCCGAGCTGGCCGACGATGTCGGCATTGCTGGCAGTGGACAGTGGGAAGCTGCCCGCCAACTCACGCTTGGCGTCATCGAGTTCTTTCTGGGTCGGACCGTTCTTGAGGTAGTCGGCGAACACATCCTGCACCAGTTTCAAGGTGCCTTCGCTCATTTCGGCACGGGTCTGCAGGTTGATCATGAACGGGCCGCGGGCTTGCATCGCCGTGAAGCCGGAATACACGCCATAGGTCAGGCCGCGTTTTTCGCGGACTTCAGTCATCAGTCGCGTACCGAAGCCACCGCCGCCGAGGATCTGGTTGCCCAGGGACACTGCGGCGTAGTCCGGATCGTCTCGGTCGATGCCCAGTTGCGCGAGCATCAGGTTGGTCTGCTTGGACGGGAACTCGATGTGGCCGATGCTTGCCTTCGGTTCCACCGGTGGCGGGGTTTTCGCCAGGGCCGGGCCTTTGGGCAGCGCGGCGGAGACCTGGCTGGCAATCGCTTCGGCTTCGGCGCGGGACAAGTCTCCCACCAGTGCAATCACTGCGTTGCCGGCGGCATAGGCCTTGGCATGGAACGCCCGGGCCTGGGCCAGGGTGATCGGTGGAATGCTGTCGGCGGTGCCGTCGCTGGAATGGGCATAAGGATGATCGCCGTAGAGGCGTTTCATCAGTTCCAGGCCCGCCAGTTTGCCGGGGTTCTGCTTCTGGTATTCGAACCCGGCGAGCATCTGGTTCTTGATCCGGGCGAAGGAGTCTGCGGGGAAAGTCGGTTTGCCAACGACTTCGGCGAACAGCTTCAATGCCGGCTCACGCTTGTCGGCGGGGCTGAGACTGCGCAGGGACGCCACGGCCATGTCCCGGTAGGCACCGTTGCCGAAGTCCGCGCCGAGGCTTTCGAAGCCTTGGGCGATGGCGCTGACGTCCTTGCCGGCCACGCCTTCGTTGAGCATGGCGTTGGTCAGCAGGGCGAGGCCGGGGGCGTCGCCGTCCTGGCTGCTGCCGGCGGCGAAGGTCAGGCGCAGGTCGAACATCGGCAATTCCCGGGCTTCGACGAACAGCACCTTGGCGCCGTCAGCGGTTGTCCAGGTTTGCACGTCGAGCTGGCGCCGACTGGGCGCCTTGTCATTCAGTTCGGCCAAGGATTGCAATTTGTTGCCGGACTTGGCCTTGTCCAATGCCTGGCTGGCGTTGGAGTGGGACGGCGACAGGTAAAAGGCCAGGCCGCCGGCCAGGGCGAGCAATACCAGGCCGGTCAGCACCAGGCGCGATGATTTGCGCTCATTCATGAGCTTTCTCCTCGGGCAGGACGTGCGCAACGCTCAGGCGCGAGCGGGTGAAATACAGCTGGGCTGCCTTCTGGATGTCTTGCGGGGTCACGCTCTGCAGTTCGGCGAGTTCGGTGTCCATCAGTTTCCAGGACAAACCGACGGTTTCCAGCTGGCCGATGGCGGTGGCCTGGCTGGTGATCGAGTCGCGCTCATACACCAGGCCGGCGATGACCTGGGCACGCACGCGTTCCAGTTCGTCGGCGGTGGGAGCGGTGGTTTTCAACTGTTCAAGCAATCGCCACAAGCCTGCTTCTGCCTGGGCGAGGGTTTTGTTTTTCTGCGTGTTGGGCGTCGCCGACAAGGTGAACAACGTGTCGCCGCGGGTGAAGGCGTCGTAGCTCGACGAGCCGCCGGACACCAACTCCTCGCCGCGCTCCAGTTGGGTCGGGATCCGGCCACTGTAGCCGCCGTCCAGCAGGGCCGAGATCAGCCGCAGAGCGTTGACCGACGCCTTGTCCGTCGCGGTGGCGATGCTCGGCACGTTGAAGGCCAGCATCACGCTGGGCAGTTGGGTCTGCACATGCAGGGTGATCTGGCGTTCGCCGGGTTCGGCCAGTTCCAGGGGGATTTTCGCGACCGGTACCGCGCGCCGGGCAATCGGGCCGAAGTAGCGCTGGGCCAGGGATTTGACCTCCTCCGGTGTCACGTCGCCAACCACCACCAGGGTCGCATTGTTCGGGGTGTACCAGGACTCGTACCAGTGACGCAGTTCCTCGACGGTCATCCGGTCCAGGTCGGCCATCCAGCCGATGGTCGGCGTGTGGTAGCCGCTGGCCGGGTAAGCCATGGCCTTGAAGCGCTCGTAGGCCTTGGACATGGGCTTGTCGTCGGTGCGCATGCGGCGCTCTTCCTTGATCACCTCGATCTCGCGGCTGAATTCCTCCGGCGGCAGGCGCAGGCTGGCCATGCGGTCGGCTTCCAGTTCGAAGGCCACCCCCAGGCGGTCGCGGGCCAGCACCTGGTAGTAGGCGGTGAAGTCGTCGCTGGTGAAGGCGTTCTCTTCGGCACCGAGGTCGCGCAGGATCAGCGACGCTTCGCCGGGACCGACTTTTTCACTGCCCTTGAACATCATGTGCTCAAGGGCGTGGGACAAACCGGTCTGGCCTGGCGTTTCGTAGCTGGAACCCACCTTGTACCAGACCTGGGACACCACCACTGGCGCACGATGGTCTTCGCGCACGACGACCTTCAGGCCGTTGTCGAGGGTGAATTCATGGGTGGGTTGTGGGTCGGCAGCCAAGGCTGAAAGAGGCAGACAAACTGTGCTGAGCAGCAGGCCTGCGGCGCGGCGGGCAAGAGCATTCATTCGTGTTTAAACCTGTTGGGTTGCCTGCTAGGTCTTAGCCTCAGCGGGCGAGGAGGTGCTAGGATACTGATCCGTTTTACTGGCGGCCACGCCTATCGGGCCTTTTATCGGCCCGGGGTTGTCTGGGTTCTCCGCAGAAACCCTGGGTTTGCTCGTTGATCCCGGTGTTTTCGCCGATGATGCCGTACCAGTCCTTCGAAAAAATCGACTTTGAGGCGTCCTGGGGGCGCTTCGACAAAATGTTGCGCGTGAACAAGCTGGATGAAACGCAGTCTGTTCAGCATTGAATATTTATCACCGAGGCGCCCTCTTGGCGCGTCGCTACCGTGAGATAGCCGTCCTCCATGTTTGGTTCCAACGACGACAAGAAGACCCCAGCCCCGGCTGGCGAGAAAAAAGGCCTGTTCGGATGGCTGCGCAAGAAGCCGCAGGATACCGTCGTCGAACAGCCACAAGCGCTGCCCGAGCCCGCCGCCGAGGCCGTGGCCGAAGAAGCCGCGCCCATTGTCCTGCCGATCGCCGAGCCGGTGCTGCAACCGGTCGAGCCTGAGCCCGTTGCCGAACCGATGGTCGAGCAGCCGCTGACCCCGCCCGCGGAGCAAACGCCCTGGCTGACCTTGCCGGTGGCGGAAGAGCCTGTCGCACTGGTGGAGGAAACGGCGCCCCATATCACCCCGCCGATTCCAGCGCCGACACCGGTTGTCGAGACGCCAGTCGTCGAAGCTGTCATCGAACCGCCAGCCGCCGTCGTTGCATCCGTGGTTGCGCCTGCCGCAACCGAGCCGGCACCTGCCGTGGTGGACACCGTCGAGCCCGTCCGCAGCGCTGAGGAAAACAAGGTCGGCTTCTTCGCCCGCCTCAAGCAGGGCCTGTCCAAGACCAGCGCCAGCATCGGCGAAGGCATGGCCAGCCTGTTCCTGGGCAAGAAAGTCATCGACGACGAATTGCTGGAGGACATCGAAACCCGCCTGCTGACCGCCGATGTCGGTGTCGAGGCCACCTCGGTGATCATCCAGAGCCTGACCCAGAAGGTCGCGCGCAAGCAGCTGACCGACGCCGATGCCCTGTACAAATCCCTGCAGGGCGAGCTGACCAGCCTGCTCAAGCCGGTGGAAAAGCCGCTGGTGATCGCCTCGCAGAACAAGCCGTTCGTGATCCTGGTCGTTGGCGTCAATGGCGCCGGCAAGACCACCACCATCGGCAAGCTGGCCAAGAAGCTGCAGCTCGAAGGCAAGAAAGTCATGCTTGCCGCCGGCGACACCTTCCGTGCCGCCGCGGTCGAACAGCTGCAAGTGTGGGGTGAGCGCAACAAGATCCCGGTAATCGCCCAGCACACCGGCGCCGACTCCGCGTCGGTGATCTTCGACGCCGTGCAGGCGGCCAAGGCCCGTGGCATCGATGTGCTGATCGCCGACACGGCCGGTCGCCTGCACACCAAAGACAACCTGATGGAAGAATTGAAGAAGGTGCGCCGGGTGATCGGCAAGCTCGACGCCGACGCGCCCCACGAAGTGCTGCTGGTGCTGGACGCCGGTACCGGCCAGAACGCCATCAACCAGGCCAAGCAGTTCAACCAGACCGTCGAGCTGACGGGGCTGGCCCTGACCAAGCTCGACGGCACCGCCAAGGGCGGGGTGATTTTCGCCTTGGCCAAGCAGTTCGGCCTGCCCATTCGCTACATCGGCGTGGGCGAAGGCATCGACGACTTGCGCACCTTTGAGGCCGAGCCCTTTGTCCAGGCACTGTTTGCCGAACGGGAGCATTCATGATTCGTTTCGAACAGGTCGGTAAACGCTATCCGAACGGTCACGTCGGCTTGCATGAGCTGAGCTTTCGGGTCCGTCGGGGCGAGTTTCTGTTTGTCACCGGCCATTCCGGCGCCGGTAAAAGCACCTTGCTGCGCCTGTTGCTGGCGATGGAGCGGCCTTCCACCGGCAAACTGCTGCTGGCCGGCCAGGACCTGAGCACCATCAGCAATGCCCAGATCCCCTACCTGCGGCGGCAGATCGGCGTGGTGTTCCAGAATCACCAGTTGTTGTTCGACCGCACGGTGTTCAACAACGTGGCGTTGCCGTTGCAGATTCTTGGCCTGTCCAAGGCCGAGATCATCAAGCGTGTGGACTCGGCCCTGGAGCGCGTGGCCCTGTCGGACAAGACCGACCTGTACCCGGGCGACCTGTCCACCGGCCAGCAACAGCGCGTCGGCATCGCCCGTGCCATCGTCCATCGCCCGGCCTTGCTGCTGGCGGACGAGCCCACCGGTAACCTCGACCCGCGCCTGGCGGCGGAAATCATGGGCGTGTTCGAAGACATCAACCGCCTGGGCACCAGCGTGCTGATCGCCAGTCACGACCTGGCCCTGATCGCCCGCATGCGTCACCGCATGCTCACCTTGCAACGCGGTCGATTGATCGGTGACGGGGAGGCCGGCGTATGAGTGCTACTCGCAGCCCGAAAGTGGCCGAACGCGTGGCCCCGAAGGCCTCCGATCCGCAGCCGCAAAAGAAAAAGCGCGACGATGACGACGGCCCGGATTTCGCCACTCTGCTGCGCGCCTGGATCGAAAGCCATCGCGCCAGCCTGCTGGACAGCCTGCGGCGCCTGGGCAAGCAGCCCATCGGCAGCTTCTTTACCTGCATGGTGATGGCGGTCGCCCTGAGCCTGCCCATGGGCCTGTCATTATTGCTGAACAATGTGGAGCGCCTGGGCGGCTCCTGGCAGCGCGCGGCGCAGATTTCACTCTATCTGCAGATGGACGCCAGTCCCGGCGAAGGCCAGGCATTGGTTGAGCAGATCAAGGCGATGCCGGGCGTGGCCGAAGCCGAGTACATCGGCCGCGAGCAGGCGCTGGAAGAGTTCCAGCAACAGTCCGGCCTGGGCGACGCGCTCAAGGAGCTGCCGGAAAACCCGCTGCCGGGCGTGGTGCTGGTGACGCCGAACGAGGTCGACAAGCCCGCCCTTGAAGCATTAAGACAAAGACTTTCCGAGTTGCCGAAGGTACAACAGGCGCAACTTGATCTAGTCTGGGTCGAGCGTCTAGCGGCGATCCTCAAGCTCGGCGACCGGTTTGTCTTCGGTCTGACGGTGCTGCTGGTTTCTGCATTACTTTTGGTGATAGGCAATACCATTCGTCTTCATATTGAAAACCGCCGCACCGAGATAGAAGTGATTAAACTCGTCGGCGGTACGGACAGTTATGTACGCAGGCCCTTCCTTTATATGGGGGCGCTGTATGGCTTCGGTGCGGGGATTCTGTCCTGGGGCGTATTGGCGTTTGGCCTGGACTGGCTGAACGATGCGGTAGTGGGGCTGGCCGGTTTGTACGGCAGTGATTTCGCGCTGGCCGGAGTGCCAGTCGCCGACGGTCTGTCGCTCTTGCTTGGCGCGGTGCTGTTGGGTTATATCGGTGCATGGATTGCGGTCGCACGCCACTTGCGTGAGCTTGCGCCAAAATAGTGTTTTTTGCGCGTATTGACCTTTCGGTTTTTGTGGGAACTTGTCTTTGGGTTCCCGGTCAATTTTCGCAGTGCTGAACTGCACGAGTTATGTGAGTCGGAGGTTTTTTCGTATGACCACTTCTTTGCAACCTGCTTATGCTCTGGTCCCGGGTGCGAACCTGGAGGCCTATGTGCACACGGTGAACAGCATCCCCTTGCTGACGCCCGAGCAGGAGCGTGAACTGGCCGAGAGTCTCTATTATGAGCAGGATCTTGAGGCGGCTCGGCAGATGGTGCTCGCCCACCTGCGTTTTGTCGTACATATCGCCCGCAGCTATTCTGGCTACGGGCTGGCCCAGGCCGACCTGATCCAGGAAGGCAACGTCGGCCTGATGAAGGCGGTCAAGCGCTTCAACCCGGAAATGGGTGTGCGCCTGGTGTCGTTCGCCGTGCACTGGATCAAGGCGGAAATCCACGAGTTCATCCTGCGCAACTGGCGCATCGTGAAAGTCGCGACCACCAAGGCCCAGCGCAAGCTGTTCTTCAACCTGCGCAGCCAGAAGAAGCGTCTGGCCTGGCTGAACAACGAAGAAGTCCACCGCGTGGCTGAAAGCCTGGGCGTAGAACCCCGGGAAGTGCGCGAGATGGAAAGCCGCCTGACCGGCCATGACATGGCTTTCGACCCGGCCGCCGAAGCGGACGACGACAGCGCTTTCCAATCGCCGGCCAACTACCTGGAAGACCACCGGTATGACCCGGCGCGTCAACTGGAAGACGCCGACTGGAGCGACAACTCCAACACCAACCTGCACGAAGCCCTGGAAGTGCTGGACGAACGCAGCCGCGACATCCTCTACCAGCGTTGGCTGGCCGAGGAAAAAGCCACGCTGCACGACCTGGCGCAGAAGTACAACGTGTCGGCCGAGCGGATTCGCCAGCTCGAGAAGAGCGCGATGAACAAGCTCAAGGTGTCGATTGCGGCTTGACCTGCGATAGCAGCCATAAAAAACGCCCCGATCAGTAATGATCGGGGCGTTTTTGTTTGTGCGGGCAAAAACCTCTGTGGGAGCGGGCTTGCTCGCGAATGCGGTGTGTCAGGCCATATCAATGTGTCTGACGCACCGCATTCGCGAGCAAGCCCGCTCCCACAAGGGGTCCTAAGTGTCTGGGCTACTGCGCCCAAGGCGCCCGCCGCGAACGATCGAGCTCCAGCAGGTAGCTGTCACCCCCCAGCTGGCTCATCTGCTGGCGAATCCAGCCCGCCCGCCGCAGCACATAAGGGCTCGGCCGGCTGGCGCTCCATTTCCGCGGGTTGGGCAATACCGCCGCCAGCAGGCTGGCCTGTTGTCGGGACAAGGCGTCAGCGCTGATGCGGAAGTGATGGCGTGCTGCTGCTTCCGCCCCGAACACGCCGTCATCCCACTCGACGCTGTTGAGGTACACCTCAAGGATCCGCTGCTTGGGCCAGAGCACTTCGATCAGCGCGGTGAACCAGGCCTCCAGACCTTTGCGCAGCCAGCTGCGGCCCGACCACAGGAACAGGTTCTTGGACACTTGCTGGCTGAGGGTGCTGGCGCCGCGAATCGAACCGCCACGCCCATTGTGAGCGAAGGCGGCCTGGATCGCGCCAATGTCGAAGCCCCAGTGCTCGGGGAATTTCTGATCTTCACCAGCGATCACCGCCACCTTGAGGCTGTCGGAAATCCGGTCCCAAGGCTGCCAGGTGCGTTGCAGGTCGATCGGCTCACCGCCGAACCAGGATTCAACCTTGCGCTCGATCATCAGCGCCGTGAACGGCGGCGGCACCACGCGAAACAGCAGCACCAGCACGACGCTGCCGACGGCGAACCAGAGCAGTGCTTTAAGGAATCGTCGAAACAATAAACGCAGCATAGAGATGGCTTGGCCGAACCCGTCGAGCGGGCCATTATACAGACCCTGTCCACCGAGTCTGACTGGAGTTCCCATGTTGCGTAGCTTTCTGATGCTGGCGGCTTTTTTCGGTTTCACGGGCGTGGCGCTGGGGGCATTTGCCGCCCATGGCCTGAAAAATCGCCTGAGCGCCGATTACCTGGCGATTTTCCACACCGGCGTCACCTACCAACTGGTGCACACCCTGGCGTTGCTGGGCGTTGCGCTGCTGGCTACGCATATTCCCGGTCGTATCGTCACTTGGGCCGGGATCTCCTTTGTCATCGGCATCCTGTTGTTCTCCGGCAGCCTGTACCTGCTGACGCTCACAGGCATCAGCAAGCTGGGCATCATCACCCCGTTGGGCGGCGTGGCGTTCCTGATCGGCTGGCTGTGCCTGGGGCTTGCCGCCTGGCGGCTGGGCTGACCGGGCAGTCCATTTCATGACGAATGGCTTGGGTCGCCCTGACTGATCGGGCTAGAATGCCAGCCCCTAAAAATGATGGCGGCATCCGGCATGCGCATTCAGTTGAACGGCGAACCCCTTGAACTGCCCGACGGCGAAACCGTTGCGGCCCTGCTGACCCGTCTGGAACTCGCTGGACGTCGCGTCGCGGTGGAGCTCAATCTGGATATCGTCCCGCGCAGCCAGCACGCCGAAACCACGTTGAACGACGGCGATTCGGTCGAAGTGGTCCACGCCATCGGTGGCGGCTAGTCGCATCGGTTTCGCAGTATTTCGCAAGAACCTCACCCCAACAGAGGATTTCCCATGAGCATCGTTCGTAGCGACAAGCCCTTCGTCCTGGCCGGTCGTACCTACCAGTCGCGCTTGCTGGTAGGCACCGGCAAATACCGCGACATGGACGAAACCCGCCTGGCCATCGAGGCCTCGGGCGCCGAGATCGTGACCGTCGCCGTGCGCCGGACCAACATCGGCCAGAACCCGGGCGAACCGAACCTGCTGGATATCCTGCCACCGGATCGCTACACCATCCTGCCGAACACCGCAGGTTGCTTCGACGCCATCGAGGCCGTGCGCACCTGTCGCCTGGCTCGTGAACTGCTCGATGGTCACAATCTGGTGAAGCTGGAAGTGCTGGCGGACCAGAAAACCCTGTTCCCCAACGTGATCGAAACCCTCAAGGCCGCCGAAACCCTGGTCAAGGAAGGTTTCGACGTGATGGTCTACACCAGCGATGACCCGATCATTGCCCGTCAACTGGCGGAAATCGGCTGCATCGCGGTCATGCCGCTGGCCGGCCTGATCGGTACTGGCCTGGGGATCTGCAACCCGTACAACCTGCAGATCATCCTGGAAGAAGCCAAGATCCCGGTGTTGGTGGATGCCGGTGTCGGCACCGCCTCCGACGCCACTATCGCCATGGAGCTGGGTTGTGAAGCGGTGCTGATGAACTCGGCTATCGCCCACGCCCAGCAGCCGGTCCTGATGGCCGAAGCCATGAAGCACGCCATCGTCGCCGGTCGCCTGGCGTACCTGGCCGGCCGCATGCCGAAAAAACTGTACGCCAGCGCCTCCTCGCCGCTGGATGGTCTGATCAAGTAAGAGCCATTGATGACTGAATCGAACGACACGCCGGTCCTGCCGGAAGAAGGCGAAGAGCGCAAGCACCGCCGCATCAAGAGTTTCGTGATGCGCGCCGGGCGCATGACTGAAGGCCAGCAGCGCGGCCTGGAGCAGGGCGCGCCGCTGTTTGTCCTGCCCCTGGCCGATGCGCCGGTGGATTTTGACCAGGTGTTCGGCCGCTCGGCCCCGCGCTCGCTGGAAATCGGCTTCGGCATGGGCCACTCGTTGCTGGAAATGGCCGCCGCTTCGCCGGAGCAGGATTTCATCGGGGTGGAAGTCCACCGTCCCGGCGTCGGTGCACTGCTCAACGGCGTGCTGACCCAGGGGTTGACCAACCTGCGGGTCTACGATTGCGACGCCATCGAGGTGCTCAACCGCTGCGTGGCCGATAACAGTCTCGACCGGCTGATGCTGTTCTTCCCGGACCCTTGGCACAAAAGCCGGCATCACAAGCGCCGCATCGTCCAGGCGTCGTTCGCTGAACTGGTGCGCAGCAAGTTGAAGGTCGGCGGCGTGCTGCATATGGCCACCGACTGGGAACCCTATGCCGAGTACATGCTGGAAGTGATGAACGTCGCCCCGGGTTATCGCAACCTGGCCGAAGACGGCAAGTGCGTGCCGCGCCCGGCCGAACGGCCGATCACCAAGTTCGAACGCCGTGGCGAACGGCTGGGGCATGGGGTTTGGGATTTGAAGTTCGAGAAGGTGGCGTAAGCACCGAAGATCCTGCTGAAATGGGATCCCCTGTGGGAGCGAGCTTGCTCGCGATGAGGGCATGACATCCAACATCAATGTTGACTGTTATACCGCCATCGCGAGCAAGCCCGCTCCCACAGTTGCTTTCTGGTGTGCCCTGGATCAGCGCCGATCCGCCACCACGCCAATCAACACCAGCACCACCAACAACACCGGCGCCAGGCTGTAGTTGTTGAACTGACTCAAGCCTCTGACGATCCATGGCGTGGCATAGATCAGCGCGGCACCGCTGCCGATCATGCACAGCAGGGCGATCAAGGGGACGCGCAAGGCGCCGGCGATGCTGCCCAGTCGTTGGTCGACCCAGCCCTTGATGTCGGCACCAAACAGCACCAGCAGGCAGCCTACCAATGCCAGGGAGATTTCCGACAGGTTGCTGCGGCTCCAGCGGGACACGGTGGCCAGCAGGTCGAGTACCAGATCCATTCGATTTCCTTGTGTTGATCAGCTCAGAAATGTCTGCAGCAAGTCATTGAGAAACAGCTGTCCGCGCTCGGTGGCCGCCAGACGTGTCGGTTCGACCTGCAACAACCCGCTTTGTTCGGCCTCGCGCCGGCCTTCGGCCAGGCTTTGCAGGGGCAACCCGGTGCGTTCCGGGTACAGCCGCGCGTCCACGCCTGCGGTCAGGCGCAGGGCATTCATCAGGAACTCGAACGGCAGTTCTTCATTGGCCAGGGTTTTCTCGCCAGCCTGGAAGCTTTTGGCCGGATTGAGGTAGTCCTTGGGCAGGCGGGTCTTCCAGGTGCGCACGATGCGCCCGTCCGGATGGCTGAGCTTGCCGTGGGCGCCGGCGCCGATGCCGATGAAGTCGCCGAAGCTCCAGTAGTTGAGGTTATGCCGCGCCGCCCGGCCGGGCTGGGCGTAGGCCGAGACTTCGTATTGGGCGTAGCCGTTTGCGGCCAGCAAGGCCTGCCCGGCTTCCTGGATGTCCCACAGCGTGTCGTCTTCGGGTAAGGTCGGCGGCTGATTCCAGAACACCGTGTTCGGTTCCAGCGTCAACTGGTACCAGGACACGTGGGTCGGCTTCAAGGCAATGGCCTGGCGCAGGTCGCTCAAGGCGTCGTCGAGGGACTGGTCGGGCAGCCCATGCATCAGGTCCAGGTTGAAGTTGTCGAACCCGGCCTGGCGGGCCATGCCGGCGGCGCGTATCGCTTCGTCACCGTTATGGATCCGCCCCAGGGCTTCGAGCTTGGCCTGCTGGAAGCTCTGGATGCCGATGGACAGGCGGTTGATGCCCAAGGCCCGGTAAGCGACGAATTTTTCTTGCTCGAACGTGCCGGGGTTGGCTTCCAGGGTGATTTCGATGTCCTGGGCGAACGGTATCCGCGCTTCGACCCCCTTGAGCAGCCGGCCCAGGGCTTGGGCACTGAACAGGCTTGGCGTACCGCCGCCGAAGAAGATCGAGCTCAGTTCACGGCCATGAACCCCGTGCAGGTCCTGGTCGAGATCGGCCAGCAAAGCGTCAACGTATTCCTCTTCCGGCAGATGCGCACTGGCAGTATGGGAGTTGAAATCGCAATAGGGGCATTTGCGTACGCACCACGGGATGTGGATGTACAACGCCAGGGGCGGCAGCACCGGCAGCGGCGCCCGAGGCGTTTGTGCACCGCCATGAATCAGGGGTGCGGGGACGTCGTCGGTCATTGCAGGCCCAGGCGTTGGCGCAGCAGAACCATGGCGCGGGCTCGGTGGCTCAGCTGATTTTTTTCCAACGGGCCCAGTTCGGCACTGGAGCAGTTGCGCTCCGGCACCCAGAACAGCGGGTCGTAGCCGAAACCGTGTTCGCCGCTCGCTTCGGTGAGAATGCGCCCGTGCCACAGGCCTTCGCAGAGGATCGGCAGCGGATCGTCGGCGTGGCGCACCAGGGCCAGCACACAGACGAACTGCGCGCCGCGCTCGGCTTCGGGCACGTCCTTGAGGGCATCGAGCAGCTTGGCGTTGTTCGCCGCATCACCTTTGCCGTCAGCGTAACGGGCCGAGTAAATGCCCGGTGCGCCGCCGAGGAAATCCACGGCCAGCCCGGAATCGTCGGCCAGCGCCGGCAGGCCCGAGATGCGCGCGGCATTGCGGGCCTTGAGGATGGCGTTCTCGACGAACGACAGGCCGGTTTCTTCCGGTTCCACCTGGCTGAATTCGCCAATCGAGCGCAACTGCACCGACCCGCCGAGCATGGCCTGCAGTTCCTTGAGTTTGCCGGCGTTGTGGCTGGCCAGTACGAGTTGGGTGAGGTTCATCATTCGCCGGGGAACAGTTCCTGGTTGAAGTTGAGGGTGTTGATCTTGTCGCCGGTTTTCACCTTGATTTCAAAGGTGCGGGTTTCCTGTTGGTCCACTGGATACTGGGCGATGTAATAGATCGCGCCTTGTTCGGTGACCTGGCGGAAGGAGAGGGGGACTGTCTTGCTAGTCAGGTCCTTCACCGTGCCGCTGACGTCGGCGATCAATGGCTTGCCGCTTTTGATCACCGAGACATTGATCACACCCTGGTTCTTGCTGCGAATCAGCTCGGCAGCCTTGGCGATCTCCGGCGTCAGGAAGGTGGAGTTGAAGGTGTTGTAGTGCACGGTGATATCACCGAACACTTCCTTGCGCTCGGCCTTGATGACGTCGGCGGCCATGGCGCCAACGCTCAGGCAAGCGGTGATGAGAAACAACGCTAGACGTTTCATGTCGTGCTCCTGGAGAGGCCGGGTCTTACACCGCGACCTGGTAATCGGCAAGGCCTGGGCTGCTGACCCGATAGATGCCTATTTCACCTAACAGATTAGGCCATAGCTTGCTGGCCCACCCGTGGCGGTGCTGTTGGTCCACGGCCAGGCGATCGATGACCTTGGCTTCACGTTCGCGGCACAGCGCTTCGAAATCCTTGAAGGTGCAGAAGTGGATGTTCGGCGTGTTGTACCAGGTGTAGGGCAGGAAGTCCGAAACCGGCATGCGACCTTTGCTCGCCAGGTACCAGCGGCAGCGCCAGTGACCGAAGTTGGGGAAGGTGATGATGCACTGGCGCCCGACCCGCAGCATTTCGTCGAGGATCTTGTCCGGGTAGTGCACCGCTTGCAGGGCTTGGGTCATGACCACGATGTCGAAGCTGTTGCTGGCGAAGTTGCCCAGGCCCTTGTCCAGGTCCTGCTCGATGACGTTGATGCCCTTGGCGACACACTCGGCAATGTTGTCCGGGTCGTTTTCCAGGCCGTAGCCGGTGACTTGTTTGTTGTCTCGCAGCCAGGTCAGCAGTTCGCCGTTGCCGCAGCCCAGGTCGAGCACGCGGCTGCCGGCGGGGATCCATTCCTGGATGATGTCCAGATCGGCTCTCATGGCGTCCTCACAGCGTTATACGGTTCATGTAATTGCCGAACGCCTGCAGGTAGCGCGGGATCGGGATCAAAAAGGCGTCGTGGCCCTGGGGCGCGTCGATTTCCAGGTAGCAGACGTCCTTGCGCGCGGCCATCAGCGCGTCCACCAGCTCCCGCGAGCGCGCCGGGGAGAAGCGCCAGTCGGTGGTGAACGACATCACGCAGAACTTGGCGGTGGCATTGGCGAAGGTTTTCGCCAGGTTATCGTCGAAGTTCGCCGCTGGATCGAAGTAGTCCAGGGCCTTGGTCATCAGCAGGTAGGTGTTGGCATCGAAACGCCCGGAGAACTCTTCACCCTGATAGCGCAGGTAGCTCTCGACCTGGAACTCGACGCTGTGGAAGTCGTAGTTGAGCTTTTCGCTCTTGAGGCCACGGCCGAATTTCTCGCCCATGGAGTCGTCGGACAGGTAGGTGATGTGCCCGACCATCCGCGCCAGCATCAGCCCGCGCTTGGGGATCACGCCGTGTTCCTGGAACGAACCGCCGTGGAATTCGGGGTCGGTGAGGATCGCCTGGCGCGCCACTTCGTTGAAGGCGATGTTTTGCGCCGACAGCTTGGGGGCCGAGGCGATTGCCAGGCAGTGGCGCACGCGGTCCGGGTAGGTGATGGTCCATTGCAGGGCCTGCATGCCCCCCAGGCTGCCGCCGATCACCGCGGCCCACTGGCCGATACCGAGGCGGTCGGCCAGGCGGGCCTGGCTGTGGACCCAGTCTTCCACGGTCAGCACCGGGAAATCGGCACCGAAGGGCTTGCCGGTGTCCGGGTTGAGGCTGCTGGGGCCGGTGGAGCCGTTGCAGCCGCCCAGGTTGTTCAGGCTGACCACGAAGAACTTGCTGGTGTCGATGGGTTTGCCCGGGCCGATGCAACTGTCCCACCAGCCGGGCTTGCGGTCGTCGATGCTGTGGTAGCCGGCGGCGTGGTGATGCCCCGACAAGGCGTGGCAAATCAGCACGGCATTGCTCGCCGTGGCATTGAGGGTGCCGTAGGTTTCGTAGATCAGGTCATAGGCTGGCAACGAACGGCCGCAGGCCAGGGCCAGGGGCTCGCTGAAATGCGCCGTTTGCGGCGTCACCAGACCAACGGAATCGGGGGGAAAGGCAGCTGGCATCGACCCTGCTCGCGTTGAAATGAGGCGTAAGTCTAAAGACCGCTGTGGCGGGCGGCAAGCAAAGGCGCAACCAGGGGATACAACGGTTGCGAGGGGATTTATTTGTGGCGAGGGGATTTATTCCCGCTGGGCTGCGAAGCAGCCCTGAAACCTGAGTATGCGGAGTATTAGACTGACCGAGTTGTCTGCTTTGGGGCCGCTTCGCGGCCCAGCGGGGATAAATCCCCTCGCCACAGACAGTTCTTTTGCCACAGAGAGCAGAGCTGGGGCGTCAGATCAGCAGCCGCAGGATTTCCGGCATCATGGTCATCGCCGCCAGGTTGTTGATCACCAGCATGTCGATCAGCTTGAGCACCATGAACGCCAGGATCGGCGAGATATCCAGGCCACCCAGGTTCGGCACGATGCGGCGGAACGGCGCCAGGGCCGGCTCGCAGATCTGGTTCACCAGCTCGGCCCCCGGGTTATGGCTGCCCGGCGCGACCCACGACAGGATCACGCTGATGATCATGGCGAAGAAGAAAATCTTCAGGAACAGCGCGGTCACGCCAATGATCGACCAGATCAGCAATTGCAGCGGGTTGCCGGTGGTGCCGTAGGTCAGCAGCAGGGTCAGGGCCATCAGCGCCAGTTGCACGAGGATCGCCAGGACCAGCGACGACATGTCCAGGCCGAACAGGCTCGGGATGATCCGGCGCAACGGCTTGAGCAGCGGCTGGGTGGCCTTGACGATGAACTGGCACAGCGGGTTGTAGAAGTTGGCGCGCACCAGTTGCAGCACGAAACGCAGCAGCACGATCAGCAAGTACAGGCTGCCGAGGGTTTGCAGCACGTAGACCGCTGCAGTGTTCAATCCAATCATGAATGGCTCCTTATTGGCCCAGTTGTTCGGCCATTTCGGCCGAGCGGTGCGCGGCGGCGCCGAGTGCTTTTTCCACCAGGGCTTCGAAGCCCCCGGCCTGGAACGATTTGATGGCCGCTTCGGTGGTGCCGGCCGGTGAGGTCACGCGACGACGCAGCTCGGCCGCATCGACGTTGCTCGACACCGCCATATGCGCGGCACCGAGGGCGGTCTGCAAGGTCAACTGGGCGGCGGTTTCCCGCGGCAGGCCAAGCTTTTCGCCAGCGGCGGTCATGGCTTCGATCAACAGGAAGAAGTACGCCGGGCCCGAGCCGGAGACGGCGGTGACCGCGTCCAGTTGCTGTTCGGTGTCCAGCCACAGGGCCAGGCCGACGGCCGACAGCAGCGTTTCGGCCTGCTGGCGTTGCTCGGCGCTCACCCGTGGCGTGGCGAACAGGCCGCTGACGCCCTGGCGCAACAGCGCCGGCGTGTTGGGCATGCAGCGTACGATCGGCTGGTCGCCGAGCCAGTTGTTCATGCTGGCGCAGGTGATGCCGGCAGCAATCGACACCACCAGTTGATGGGGCTTGAGGCTGGGGCGAAGGGCTTCGCAGACGGTTTTCATCGCTTGCGGCTTGACCGCCAGCACGATGACGTCGGCACCGTCGATGGCCTGGGCATTGTCGGCGAAGGTTTCGATGCCGTGCTCGGCACTCACTCGGGTGCGGGTCTCTTCACCCGGATCGCTGGCGCGGATCAGCGAAGCGTCCAGGCCCTTGGCCCGCAGGCCGCCGATCAGGCTGGCGGCCATGTTGCCGGCGCCGATGAAGGCAATACGCGTGTTGCTCATGACAGGTCCTTATAAAGAGATGAGTCGGTCATGGTTCAGGATTGACCGTAGTCGCGGGCACCAAACAGGGCAGTACCGATGCGCACCCAGGTGGCGCCCTGGGCAATGGCCGACTCGAGGTCGTGGCTCATGCCCATGGAAAGCGTGTCCAGCGGCAGTGCCAGGCTGGCTTGCAGGCGTTGAACGGCGGCGAAGGCTGCATCCTGGGCGGCACGCTCTTCGGTGGGTTCGGGAATCGCCATCAGCCCGCGCAGCTTCAGGCGCGGCAAAGCGCTGATGGCGCTGGCCAGGGCGGGCAGGTCCGCCGGGGTGCAGCCGGATTTGCTGGCTTCACCGCTGACGTTGACCTGGATACAGATGTTCAGCGGCGGCAACTCGGCCGGGCGTTGCTCGGACAGGCGCTGCGCAATTTTCAAGCGATCCACGGAATGCACCCAGTCGAAGTGTTCGGCGATAGCGCGCGTCTTGTTCGATTGAATGGGGCCGATGAAGTGCCAGATCAAGGGCAGGTCGGTCAATTCGACCTGTTTGCCCAGGGCCTCTTGCAGGTAGTTCTCGCCGAAGTCCCGCAGGCCGGCGGCATAGGCCTCACGCAGGGCCTGGGCGGGCTTGGTCTTGCTCACGGCCAGCAGTTGGACACTGCCTTCTGCACGTTGGGCGGTCTGCTCCGCCGTGCGGATGCGCGAACTAACCTGAGCAATGTTGTCTGCTATCGTGGACATAAAGGAAGCGCCAGCGGTGAGGTTCGCGGCATTCTACTGGAATTGAGGAGCGCTATGGATATCACTGAACTGCTGGCCTTCAGCGCCAAACAAGGGGCATCGGACCTGCATCTGTCCGCCGGGCTGCCGCCGATGATCCGCGTGGATGGCGATGTACGGCGGATCAACCTGCCGGCGCTGGACCACAAGCAGGTCCATGAACTGATCTACGACATCATGAACGACCGGCAACGGGTGGATTACGAAAAGTTTCTGGAGACCGACTTTTCCTTCGACGTGCCGGGCGTCGCGCGGTTCCGGGTCAACGCCTTCAACCAGAATCGCGGCGCGGGGGCGGTGTTCCGGACCATTCCGTCGAAAGTCCTGACCATGGAAGACCTGGGGATGGGCGAGGTGTTTCGCAAGGTGACCGAATCGCCGCGCGGGCTGGTGCTGGTGACCGGGCCGACGGGTTCGGGCAAGTCCACCACCCTGGCGGCCATGATCGACTACCTCAACAGCCATAAGCACCATCACATCCTCACCATCGAAGACCCTATCGAATTCGTTCACGAACCGCGCAAGTGCCTGATCAACCAGCGCGAGGTGCACCGCGACACCCAAAGCTTCTCCACGGCCCTGCGTTCAGCCCTGCGGGAGGATCCGGACGTGATCCTGGTGGGCGAGATGCGCGACCTGGAAACTATCCGCCTGGCACTGACCGCCGCCGAAACCGGGCACCTGGTGTTCGGCACCCTGCACACCACCTCGGCGGCCAAGACCATTGACCGGGTGGTGGATGTGTTCCCCGGCGACGAAAAGTCCATGGTGCGCTCGATGTTGTCGGAATCGTTGCAGGCAGTGATTTCCCAGGCGCTGATCAAGAAGATCGGCGGCGGCCGGATCGCGGCGCATGAAATCATGCTGGGAACCTCGGCCATCCGGAACCTGATCCGTGAAGACAAAATCGCGCAGATGTACTCATCGATCCAGACCGGCGGTTCGCTGGGGATGCAGACGCTGGATATGTGTTTGAAGGACTTGGTGAGCAAAGGCTTGATCAGCCGCGAGCATGCTCGGGAGAAGGCGCGTACGCCGGATAATTTCTGAGGCGGGAAAATGGTCAGTAAGGCCTGATACGGCCCCTGTGGCGAGGGAGCTTGCTCCCGCTGGGCCGCGAAGTGGACCCAAAATAATTGGGCCCACAGAGATCATTGGTCTGTTTTGGGGCGGCAGCGCCACCCAGCGGGAGCAAGCTCCCTCGCCACAGAGGGCCGGTGAGTTCTTCTGATCAGCGCTGAACCACGCGCAGCGCACCAGGCTCTTTCGGCAGCACTCGCTTGGCCACTACGTAGTGGGTGTCCCAGTACGGCTTGTTCAAGGTGTCGATGGTCACCGACTTGCCGCGGCGTGGGGCGTGGATGAAACGGTCGTTGCCCAGGTAGATGGCCACGTGGTTGACCCGGCGGCTCTTGAGCTTGAAGAAGATCAGGTCGCCGGGCTTGAGATCCTTGCGCTCGACCTTCTCGCCGTGACCGGCGGCCATGGCGTTGGACGTGCGCGGCAGGTCGAACGTGGCGTCGTTGAAAGCGTATTTCACCAACCCGCTGCAATCGAAGCCTTTACTTGGGCTGCTGCCGCCCCAACGATAAGGTGTGCCGAGTACATTCACGGCGCGGCTCAGCACGTTGCTGCTCGCTTTGGTCGCCATGGGCGGCACCAGCTTGCTGTTGGCCGTGCCCACGCGCTGGCCGCTTGGCTTGTTCTTGCTCGAAGGAGCAGAAACATGGGATTTCGGGGTGTAGCCGTTGACGTTGGGAAGACGTTGCTCACGATTGGTGGCGTGGGCGGCCAGTGGCAATAATAGGCAGATGGTTAGCCATGTCTTGAAAAATGGACGCATTAGGCAAGGCTCTTAAAGGTTAGCGCGCAACTTTATAACAGCTTTTTTTGTCATCTCGAGGCCGTTTGTCGATTCGAAACCCAGCGTAAACCCTGCACAATGGCGACAATTGGGCTTGATTGTCCGACACAACCCCCGTGTTACGGGCGTTTCCCTGGTTCGCGTCGCTCAGGACCGCTTGTCGGCGAGACACAAAAAAGTCACAAAAAGTCCGAACAAATTTTTCTATCGAGGCAAAAGAGGCCATTCATGAACAGCTATCAGCAGGACGCAATCCGCGATACCCACAGCAAAGTCATTGGATATCTGCTGTGGATTTTCGGTTTTACCGGCGCCCACCGTTTCTATTACGGCAAGCCGGTCACGGGCACGATCTGGTTCTTCACCTTCGGCCTGCTGGGCATCGGTTGGCTGATCGACCTGTTCCTGATTCCGGCCATGGACCGCGAGGCGGACCTGCGTTTCACCCCAGGGCCGATCGAGTACAGCGTGGCGTGGATTCTGCTGACGTTTCTCGGGGTGCTGGGCGTACACCGGATGTATCAGGGCAAGTGGATCAGCGGGATCATTTACCTGCTGACCGGCGGGGTGTTTTTCCTCGGGGTGCTGTATGACTTCTGGACGCTGAACGATCAGGTCTCGATTCGTAATGCGCAGAAGCGGGGGGCTTTTCACTAAGTCGGCTAGACCGAGTCGCCTGCATTCGCGAGCAAGCCCGCTCCCACATGGGATCCGCTGTGAACACATGATGTGTGAACACCTCAGATCCAATGTGGGAGCGGGCTTGCTCGCGAAGCAGGCGACGCGGTATCAGGCCTGGTGGGTGATCCGCCCATCCATCAGGGTATAGCGCACCACCCCTGGCAGGCTGTGACCGAGGAACGGGCAGTTGTCGCCCTTGGAGCGCCAGGCTTCACCGGCCACGGTGGACGCGGCTGGGTCGAACAGCACCAGGTCCGCCGCGGCGCCCACCGCCAGTTTCCCCGCCGGCAATTGCAGCGCCTGGGCCGGGCCGGCGCTCAGGCGGGCCAGCAAGGTCGGCAGGTCCAGCAAGCCGTCTTCCACCAGCGTCAGGGCCAGCGGCAGCAGCAGTTCGACGCTGCTGATGCCCGGCTCAGTGGCGCCGAACGGGGCCAGCTTGGCATCGCGCTCGTGGGGTTGGTGATGGCTGGAGATGGCCGAGATCACCCCGGACTTCACCGCCTCGCGCAGGCCATCGCGGTCGGCGCGGGTGCGCAGCGGCGGCTGGACGTGGTAAACGCTGTTGAAGTCGATCAGCGCCTCGTCGGTCAGGATCAACTGGTACAGCGCCACATCGGCGGTGACCGGCAAGCCGCGGGCCTGGGCCTGGGCGATCAACGCCGCGCCGCGGGCGCTGGTCAGCTGGCTGAAGTGGGCGCGCACGCCGCTTTGTTCCACCAACAGCAGGTCCCGGGCCAGGGCCACGGTCTCGGCGGTTTCCGGGATGCCTGGCAGGCCGAGGAAGCTGGCGGTCGGGCCTTCGTGGGCCAGGCCACCTTCGGCCAGGTCGTGATCCTGGGAGTTGAAGATCACCGTCAGGCCGAAGGTCGCCGCGTACTCCAGGGCGCGGCACAGGGTGCGGGTGTTGCGAAAACTGTTCAAGCCGTTGCCGAACGCCACGCAACCGGCGTCACGCAGGGCGATGAGTTCGGCCAGTTGCTCGCCGTCGAGGCCTTTGCTCAGTGCGCCAATCGGGAAGACCTTGGTGTTGCCGGCTTCGCGGGCGCGGTCGAGGATCAGTTCGGCCACGGCCGAGGTGTCCAGCACCGGTTTGGTCTGCGGCGGGCAGCACAGGCTGGTCACGCCACCGGCAGCGGCGGCCCGGGTTTCGCTGACGATGCTGCCTTTGCGGCTGTAGCCCGGTTCGCGCAGGGCGACGTTCAGGTCCACCAGGCCAGGCGCTGCCACCAAGCCCTGGGCGTCGAGGATTTCAGCCGCCACGAAACCGGTGGGCGCGGCGCCCAGGGCGACGATCTTGCAGGCATCGATATGAATGTCAGTCACTTGATCCAGGCCGCTGGCTGGATCGATCACGCGTGCGCCGAGAATGCTGAGCTTCACTGGGCGTTCTCCTGGTCGAATTGGCGCTGGGCCGTTTGCCCGCTCATGGCCATGGACAGCACGGCCATGCGGATGGCGATGCCGTAGGTCACCTGGTTGAGGATCACCGAGTGCGGCCCGTCGGCCACCGCCGACTCGATCTCCACGCCGCGGTTGATCGGCCCTGGGTGCATGACGATGGCGTCCGGCTTGGCCCCGGCCAGGCGCGCGGTGGTCAGGCCGAACAGGCGGTAGAACTCGCCTTCGCTGGGCAGCAGGCCGCCGGTCATGCGCTCGCGTTGCAGGCGCAGCATGATCACCACGTCCACATCCTTGAGGCCTTCGGTCATGTCGGTGTAGACCTTCACGCCGTATTGCTCGACGCCGATGGGCAGCAGGGTTTTTGGCGCGATCACGCGGATGTCCGGGCAACCGAGGGTCTTGAGGGCCAGCATGTTCGAGCGGGCGACCCGCGAGTGCAGGATGTCGCCGACGATGGCCACCGACAGGTTCTCGAAGCTGCCCTTGTGCCGGCGGATGGTCAGCATGTCCAGCATGCCCTGGGTCGGGTGGGCGTGACGGCCGTCGCCGCCGTTGATGATCGCCACCTGTGGGCACACATGTTCGGCGATGAAGTGCGCGGCACCGGAATCACCGTGACGCACGACGAACATGTCGGCGGCCATGGCTTCGAGGTTGCGCAGGGTGTCGAGCAGGGTTTCGCCCTTGCTCGCCGAGGATGTCGACACGTTGAGGGTGATCACGTCCGCCGACAGCCGCTGGGCCGCCAGTTCGAAGGTGGTGCGGGTGCGGGTGGAGTTTTCGAAGAACACATTGCACACGGTCTTGCCGCGCAGCAACGGGACCTTCTTCACCGCCCGGGCACCGACTTCGAGGAAGGAGTCGGCAGTGTCGAGGATTTCCGTCAACAGCTCGCGGCGCAGGCCGTCGAGGGACAGGAAGTGCCGCAGCTGGCCCTGATCGTTGAGCTGCAGCGGGCGCTTGGTTTCGAGAGGCGTCATCGCGATGGACTCTTACAAGGGCAGTTAAAGGGCAAGGTCTTGCAGTTCGAGTTGCAGCGGCGACGGCCCGGAGAGCTTGACCCGCTCATGGGCGGCCAGCGTCAGCGTCGCGCCGACCACGTTCGGCCGGATCGGCAGCTCGGCGGCGTCCAGGTCCAGCAGGCACACCAGCGTCACGCTGGCCGGGCGACCGTAGTCGAACAGTTCGTTCATGGCGGCGCGGATGGTCCGGCCGCTCATCAGCACGTCGTCGATCAGCACCAGGTGCTGGCCTTCGATCTCGAACGGCAGCGCCGAGGGGCGCACTTGCGGGTGCAGGCCGTTCTGGCTGAAGTCGTCGCGGTAGAAGGACACATCCAGGGTGCCCAGCGGCGATTGGCTGCCCAGTGCTTCGAGCAAGGCCTGGGCGACCCAGACGCCACCGGTGCGAATACCGATGTAGCGCGGTTCGCGAATGCCGCGTTGTTCCAGATGTGCCGTGAGACGAATCGCCATCTGGCTGATCAGTTCGGCAGGATTGGGCAGGCTCATGCTGGCTCCTTCAGGTTCCCGGGCCGGTGGTGAGTGGCGCGGCTTGTCGCTAAAAGAAAGCGCCTTGGCGGCGCTTTGTAAAAAAATCAGGTTTCGAACAGGGCGGCGTTGGCGTCGAGCCAGCCTTGCAGCAGCAGGGCGGCGGCGATGGCGTCCACCGGGTTGTCGCGGTAGCTGCCTTTCTGTCCGCCCCGCACCAGGCGCTCGCCCTTGGCCTCGAAGGTGGTCAGGCGCTCATCATGGGTATAGAAGGGCAGGTTGTAGCGGCCATTGAGCCGGCGGGCGAACTTTTCGGCCCGCAGGCACATATCGCTGGGCGTGCCGTCCATGTTCAGCGGCAGGCCGACCACCACGGCATCGGGTTTCCACTCCTTGATCAGCGCTTCGACCTGGTTCCAGTCCGGAACACCGTTCTGCGCCTTCAAGGTGCACAACTCGCGGGCCTGGCCGGTAATGACCTGGCCGACCGCTACGCCGATCTGTTTGGTGCCGTAATCGAAGCCCAGCAGCAAGCGCAGGGCCATCAGGCGTGCCCTGCCTGGCTGGTGAGCAGGCTGAGGTTGACCCCCAGCCGGCTGGCCGCCGCTTCCAGGCGCAATTCGCTGCTGGTATTGAACAGGATGTCGGCGTCGAACGGGCAGGTCAGCCAGGCGTTGTCGGCCAGCTCGGCTTCCAGTTGCCCCGGTTCCCAACCGGCATAGCCGAGGGCGATCAGGCTTTTCTGCGGGCCGATGCCGTCGGCGATGGCGAACAGCACGTCCTGGGAGGTGGAGAGCGACAAGCCGTCCAGGTCCACCGTGGCCTGGTATTTGGGGCCCGATGGATGGAGCACGAAGCCGCGGTCGGTCTGCACCGGGCCGCCGATGAAAATCGGCACGTGCTGGCACAGGAGTGGCGGTTCGACCTCGGGCCGCAGTTGCTCAAGAATGTCCGCCAGGCTCAGCTCCTGCGGGCGATTGATCACCAGCCCCATGGCCCCATTGGCCGTGTGCTCGACGATGTAGGTCAAGGTATGGGCAAAGTTCGGATCGGCCATGTGCGGCATGGCAATCAGGAAGTGATGCTTGAGGTAGGTGGGGCTGACGTTTTTCATAGGCGCTAGTGTGGCGGCGCAGGGCCGAACTGACAAGCTGGGGATGTGCAAGAAGTCCCCCGATCTGGCCGGCGACACCGATCAAATGTGGGAGCGGGCTTGCTCGCGAAGGGGCCCGTGTAACCGATAGATCTCTTGCGGCAGGACCGCCGTCTTCGCGGGCAAGCCCGCTCCCACAAGGGATCTGCGGCGGGCGCAGAGGTTATGTCCGGCACAAACCCGTGATCAATTGCTGGACAGCCGGTCGCCGCGGGCGAATTTCCAGGTGCGGATGATTTCCAACCGGTCGATGTCCGACAGGTCCCCGGTAAACGGCGCGAACGGCGCAGCCAGGCGCACGATCCGCTGGGCGGCCTGGTCCAGCAGCGGCTGGCCGGAGGATTCGAGCACCAGCACTTCATACAACGAGCCGTCCCGATTGATCGAGACCATCAGCCGCAGGTTGCCGTAGATCTGCTTGCGCCGGGCTTCGTCGGGGTAGTTGAGATTGCCGATGCGCTCGACCTTCTTGCGCCACTCGTCCTTGTACCAGGCACCCTTGTCGCGCATGGTCGAAGCGGCGCTCAGGCGGTGGATGCGCGGGCGTTTGGCATACAGCTGTTGCTCCTGGGCCAGTTCGGCTTCCAGGCTGGCGATGTCGCTGGACAGCTGGGAACTGTCGAAAACGGGCGCTGGGGCCTTGGGCTTGGGATCGGGCTTGACCTCTTCCTTGACCGGGGCTTTCTTCGGCTTCGGCGCCACAGTGGTCACGGCCGCCTTGGGTGCCGTTTCCTGCACTTCGGGCTTGGCCGCTGGCGGCGGGGTGACTTTCTGCACCGTGTTGTCTTGGAATGGTGCGATCTCGGTGGTCTTGGGGATCGCCTTTTTTTCCAGGGTGCCGCTGCCTTGCTGGTTTTCCTGGGCGAGGAAATCGGCCTTCTTGGGCTTGGTTTCGCTCTTGAAGGTGGCCAGGGTGATTTCCAGGGTCTGGCTGATCTGCTTCGGCTCGACCGTGGCAAACCCGACGCCCAGCAGCAACGCCAAGTGGATCAGCGCCGCCAGGAACAGGGTAAAACCGAGGCGATCGGCCGGGCGCACGCCACGATGGGCGAGCTCTAGGGGCAGATCGGACGGGAGTGTCATGACAAGGAAACCAACATCGCGTTTTTTTCAGGCCGGGCATGATAACGCAATGTGGGTTTCCTTCAGCAGATCTGGATCAACGAGCCTTGAGCTTCTGATCGATGGCATCCATCAGCATGCCGCCGATGTCGGTGCCGAAGGCGTTATCGATCTCGCGGATGCAGGTCGGGCTGGTGACGTTGATTTCCGTCAGGTGCTCGCCGATCACATCCAGGCCCACGAACAACAGGCCTTTTTCCCGCAGGGTCGGGCCGACCTGGGCAGCGATCCAGCGGTCCTTCTCGGTCAACGGACGGGCTTCGCCACGACCGCCGGCCGCCAGGTTGCCACGGGTTTCACCGGCCGCCGGGATACGCGCCAGGCAATAATCCACCGGTTCGCCGTCGATCATCAGGATGCGCTTGTCGCCGTCGACGATGGCCGGCAGGTAGCCCTGGATCATGATCTGCTGTTGGCCGTGCAAGGTCAGGGTTTCCAGGATCACCGACAGGTTCGGGTGGCCGGCGGTGTGGCGGAAGATCGAGGAGCCGCCCATGCCGTCCAGGGGCTTGAGGATCACGTCGCCGTGATGGTCGGCAAATTCGCGCAACACGTCCGGACGACGGCTGACGATGGTCGGCGGCGTGCACTGTGGGAACAGCGTGGCGAACAGCTTTTCGTTGCAGTCGCGCAGGCTCTGGGGCTTGTTGACCACCAGCACGCCGGCGCTTTCCGCTTGTTCCAGCAGGTAGGTGGAGTACACGAACTCCATGTCGAACGGCGGATCCTTGCGCATCAGGATCACGTCCAGGTCGCTGAGCAGCGCATCGCGTTCGTCGCCCAGCTCGAACCACTTCTCAGGGTTGGCGAAGACGTTCAGCGGCTTCATCCGCGCCCGCGCCTGGCCTTCGGCCTGGTAGAGGTCGCGCTGCTCCATGTAGAACAGCTCCCAGCCGCGCTTCTGAGCGGCCAGCAGCATGGCCAGCGAGCTATCCTTTTTATAGGAAATGCTGGCGATAGGGTCCATGACAATGCCGACGCGTACGCTCATGGCTTGGTTCCTCGAAATGTGATGGGCACATAATGGCGTGAAAAAGTGGCGTCAGAGTGGCGCCCGGAAGATTGGCGGTCAAGGAAAAACCACCGCGCCGAGCGGCCGATAGATCGGCGATGGAGACTGTGCTAAAAAGGCTGCCATGTGACGTGCGGGCCTTGAACATCAAGGGTTTGCGCTGTCGATCACACTTACGCGTTAAAAACCGGTTCGCAGTGGCAATGGCAGAGCATCTCACGCATCGGCAACCCAGCGCCTTGAAGGTCATGGTCATCGACGACTCGAAGACCATCCGCCGCACGGCCGAAACCTTGCTGCGCAACGTAGGCTGCGAGGTGATCACGGCTATCGACGGTTTCGATGCCCTGGCCAAGATCGCCGACCATCATCCGGGCATCATCTTCGTCGACATCATGATGCCGCGCCTCGATGGCTACCAGACCTGTGCCCTGATCAAGAACAACAGCGCGTTCAAGGCCACGCCGGTGATCATGCTGTCGTCCCGGGATGGGTTGTTCGACAAGGCCAAGGGGCGCATCGTCGGTTCCGATCAGTTTTTGACCAAGCCGTTCAGCCAGGAAGAACTGCTGGGGGCGATACAGGCCCATGTCCCGGGCTTTGCCGCTGTCCAGCCGCATCAGGCACATTAATGACACTCGGCCAACGGGCCTGGGGGTCAACAAGAAAATGGGGAACACCATGGCACGAGTTCTGATCGTCGATGATTCGCCGACTGAAATGTACAAACTGACCGGCATGCTGGAAAAGCACGGCCATCAGGTCCTTAAGGCTGAGAATGGCGCCGATGGCGTGGCGCTGGCCCGCCAGGAAAAACCCGATGCGGTGCTGATGGACATCGTCATGCCCGGCCTCAATGGTTTCCAGGCCACGCGCCAGTTGACCAAGGACCCGGACACCGGCCATATCCCGGTGATCATCATCACCACCAAGGATCAGGACACCGACAAGGTCTGGGGTACGCGCCAGGGGGCGAAGGATTACCTGACCAAGCCGGTGGATGAAGAAACCCTGATCGCGACCCTGAACAAAGTACTGGCGGGTTGACTGCGCGGCCATGAGCCAATCCCTGACGGCCTTCGAACTGCTGCTGCAGATCGACCGGCGTTGCCGGCTGCTGGGGGCGGACCTGCCCTCCCAGCCCGCCCACCGTGCCGGCTGGAGCGGCATCGGCTTTCGCCTGGGCGAGCACTGGTACGTGGCGCCGATGGGCGAAGTCAGCGAAGTGCTGCACGAGCCACGTCACACGCATTTGCCCGGGGTCAAGCCGTGGGTGCGTGGCGTGGCTAACCTGCGTGGGCGATTGTTGCCGTTGATGGATTTGTGCGGGTTCTTCGGCCATGAGCTGTCCGCCGTGCGCAAGCAGCGGCGGGTGCTGGTGGTGGACCACGACGAGGTGTTCGCCGGGTTGCTGGTGGACGAGGTCCTCGGGCTGCAGCACTTTGCCCAGGACAGCCCGGAACCGATGCTGGTGGACGACCACGACGGCCCGGAAGCGGCCTTCGTCAAGGGCCGGTTCGGCGGCGAGCGTGAGTGGCAAGTGTTCAGCCCGTTTGCCCTGGCGCGGTCGCCGGGGTTCATGGATGTGGCGATTTGACGAGATGCGGCGCAGGCCCCTTGTGGGAGCGAGCTTGCTCGCGATTGCGGTGGGTCAGCTAGAGCAATGCTGACTGATCCAAGGCTATTGCGAGCAAGCTCGCTCCCACATGGGGACCACAGTGAGAGAGTTGGACTGGGCAGCACAGGCGAAAAATCGATGATCAAAGCAAAAACAGGCAAGCCACTGGAAGCGTCGCGCAGTCGTTCGCAGATCATCGTGCTGTTCGTCGCGCTGATTGTTTTCATCATGTTGCTGTTCGCCAACTTCGCTTACCTCAACACCCAATCCACCTACGATAAACAGTACATCGGCCATGCCGGTGAGCTGCGGGTGCTGTCCCAGCGCATCGCCAAGAACGCCACCGAGGCCGCCGCCGGCAAGCCTGCGGCGTTCAAGCTGCTGAGCGATGCGCGCAATGACTTCGCCCAGCGCTGGGGCTACCTGAAACAGGGCGATCCGGTGACTGGCCTGCCGCCTGCGCCCGCCACCCTGCGCCCGCAGATGCGCGCCGTGCAACTGGATTGGGAGCGCCTGCTCAAAAACACCGATGCCATCCTCTCCAGCGAACAGACCGTGTTGTCGCTGCACCAGGTGGCGGCCACCCTGGCTGAAACCGTGCCGCAATTGCAGGTCGAGTACGAAAAAGTCGTCGAGATCCTGCTGCAACGTGGCGCGCCGGCCACCCAAGTGGCCATGGCCCAGCGCCAGTCCCTGCTGGCCGAGCGGATTCTCGGCGCGGTGAATACCGTGCTGGCGGGAGACGAAAACGCCAGCCAGGCCGCCGATACCTTCGGTCGCGACGCGGCGCGTTTTGGCCAGGTGCTCAATGGCATGCTGCAAGGTGACGCCGCCCTGAAAATCTCCCAGGTCCAGGACCGTGATGCCCGGGCGCGGCTGAGCGAAATCAGCGAGCTGTTCGAGTTCGTCTCCGGCTCGGTGGATGAAATTCTCGAAACCTCGCCGGAGCTGTTCAAGGTCCGCGAATCGGCCGGCAATATCTTCAACTTGTCGCAGACCTTGCTCGACGAGGCTTCGCACCTGGCCACGGCCTTCGAAAACCTGGCCGGCGGGCGTTCCGTCAACACCATCGGCGGCTATGTGCTGGGCCTGCTGGCGCTGATGTCGATCATCCTGATCGGGCTGGTGATGGTCCGCGAGACCAACCGTCAGTTGCACGAAACCGCGGAAAAGAACGAGCGCAACCAGAACGCGATCATGCGGCTGCTGGATGAAATCGAGGATCTGGCTGACGGCGACCTGACCGTCACGGCCTCGGTCACCGAGGATTTCACCGGCACCATCGCCGATTCCATCAACTACTCGGTGGACCAACTGCGCGATCTGGTGGCGACCATCAACCTCACCGCCGGCCAGGTCGCCGCCGCCGTGCAGGAAACCCAGGCCACGGCGATGCACCTGGCCCAGGCGTCCGAGCACCAGGCCCAGCAAATTTCCGAAGCTTCGACTTCAATTAATGAAATGGCCCAGTCCATCGACCAGGTGTCGGCCAATGCCGCCGAATCGTCGGCGGTGGCCGAGCGTTCGGTGGAAATTGCCAACAAGGGTAACGAGGTGGTGCACAACACCATCCATGGCATGGATAACATTCGCGAACAGATCCAGGACACTGCCAAGCGCATCAAGCGCCTGGGCGAGTCATCCCAGGAAATTGGCGACATTGTTAGCCTGATCGACGACATCGCCGACCAGACCAACATCCTGGCCCTCAACGCCGCCATCCAGGCGTCTATGGCCGGCGATGCCGGGCGCGGGTTCGCGGTGGTGGCCGATGAAGTGCAACGCCTGGCCGAGCGTTCGTCGGCGGCGACCCGGCAGATCGAAACCCTGGTGCGGGCGATCCAGGCCGACACCAACGAAGCGGTGATTTCCATGGAGCAGACCACCACCGAAGTGGTGCGCGGTGCGCGACTGGCACAGGACGCCGGCGTCGCCCTGGAAGAGATCGAGGGTGTGTCCAAGACCCTGGCGGCGCTGATCCAGAGCATCTCCAACGCGGCGCAGCAACAGACCACCTCGGCGGGGCAGATTTCCTTGACCATGAACGTGATCCAGCAAATCACCACGCAGACTTCGTCGGGCTCCACCGCCACCGCCGAAAGCATCGGCAACCTGGCGAAGATGGCCAGCCAGCTGCGCCGTTCGGTGTCGGGGTTTACCTTGCCGGCCGCGCCTGTGGCGGATGAGGGCAAGGAGTGATAGGCCTGTTTGAAGGAGAATGGACCTGTGGCAAAGAAGCTTTTGTGGCGAGGGAGCTTGCTCCCGCTTGAGCGCGCAGCGCTCACAGCATTTCAAGGGCGGCTACGCCCCCCAGCGGGAGCAAGCTCCCTCGCCACGGGCTCTCGTCCGTAGCGTAGGCATACGATGGTTGATTTGGAGTGGTTATGGGTGATCGGCACGACTACGTGGCCCTGGAATGGGTCAAGGGCGAGATTGCCGAAACGTTGAAGCAGGCTCATCTGGCCCTCAACCGCCTGGTGGACGATCCCCAGGCGGCGGACGCCCTCGGGCAATGCCTGGCCTGCATTCACCAAGTCCATGGCGGCCTGCAGATGGTCGAGTTCTACGGTGCGGCGTTGCTGGCCGAGGAGATGGAGCAGCTGTGCGCCGCCCTGCAGGACAACCGCGTCACCCATCGCGATGAAGCCATCAGCCTATTGAGCCAGGCCCTGGGGCAGTTGCCGATTTACCTGGACCGCATACAAGGCGCCCGCCGCGATCTGCCGCTAGTGGTACTGCCCCTGATCAACGACCTGCGCAGTGCCCGGGGCGAGAGCCTGTTGTCGGAAACCAGCCTGTTCAGTCCTGAGTTGCCCGATATTGCGCCGCTCAGCGACGAGGCTTTGCGGCGCCTCGAACCCGCTGACCTGCCAAACACCTTGCGCAAATGGCGCCAGACCCTGCAAATGGCCCTGGTGGGCCTGCTGCGCGAACAGGATGACGCGACCCATCTCGGTTACCTGGCCAAGGTTTTCCTGCGCCTGGAAACGCTGTGTGCCGGGGCGCCGCTCAATGCCTTATGGCAGGTGGCCTCAGCGCTGGTCGAAGGCATGCGTGACGGATGCATCGCCAACAGCCCGGCGCTGCGCAGCCTGTTCAAGGAAGCCGACAAGGAACTCAAGCGCCTGCTGGACCAAGGCATGCCCGGCATCAATCAGCCGGCACCGCCCCACCTGCTCAAGAGCTTGTTGTTCTATATTGCCAAGGCCGAACATCCCAGCGGGCAGATGCAGATCATGAAAGAACGCTACTCACTGGACGACGCGCTGCCCGACAGCGCCATGGTCGACGAAGAACGCGCGCGCCTGGCCGGGCCCGACCGCGATGCCATGCGCTCGGTGCTCGCCGCGCTGTGCGAGGAGTTGGTACGGGTCAAGGAGCGCCTGGACCTGTTCGTGCGCAGCGATCGCCAGCACGCCTCGGAACTGGACAGCCTGCTGGCTCCCCTGAGGCAGATCGCCGATACCCTGGCGGTGCTCGGTTTCGGCCAGCCGCGCAAGGTCATCATCGATCAGTTGGCGGTGGTCCTGAGTCTCGCCCAGGGCCAGCGCGAGCCGGATGACGCGACCCTCATGGACGTTGCCGGGGCCTTGCTCTATGTCGAGGCGACCTTGGCCGGCATGGTCGGCACCGTCGAGCCCGAGAGCCGCGAAGACACGCACCTGCCCACCACCGACCTGACCCAGATCCACCAGATCGTCATCAAGGAAACCCACACCTGCCTGCAACAGGCCAAGGATATGATCGTCGACTACATCGACGCGGACTGGAACAGCGAGCAACTGCAACCGTTACCGGCGTTGCTGACCCAGGTGCGCGGTGCGCTGGCGATGATCCCCCTGAGCCGTGCCGCCAGCCTGGTGGAGGCCTGCAACGCTTTCATCCGTGACCATCTGTTGCTGGAGCAGGCTCAGCCGGGTTGGGAAGAACTCGACCATTTGGCCGACGTGATCACCGGTCTCGAATATTACCTGGAGCGCTTGAGCGAGGATCCGGAAACCCCAGGCGAGCCCTTGCTCGATGGGGTCGAGCGCAGCCTGGCCGCGCTCGGTTATTACCCTGACGAAGCGCGGGTCCCGGTGCTTGACGATGTGTTGAGTCCCAACGAAGCCCAGGTCATGCAGGACTTGCAGGAACTGGATGACCCGCAGACGGTGCAGTCCTTGGCACAGGTGCTGGCCAGCCCGCTCTCGGCGGTCAATCCGCCGGCCAGGAGCACCCCGGGCAGCCTGTTGCCCCCACCACCGGACGAGAGCCCGGTGGACGACGAGTTGCGCGAGGTCTTCCTCGAGGAAACCGCCGAGGTGCTCGACGTTCTGCGCGAATACTTGCCGCGCTGGAGTGCGCATCCCGACGACCACGGCGCCCTGAGGGAACTGCGCCGGGCCTTCCACACCCTCAAGGGCAGTGGTCGGATGGTGCGGGCGCTGGTGCTGGGTGAACTGGCCTGGGCCGTGGAAAACCTGCTCAACCGGGTACTGGAGCGCAGCGTCGAGCCGCAGGCGTCGGTCCGTCAGTTGGTCGAAGACACGGTGCAGTTGTTGCCGGCCCTGGTGGCCGAATTCGCGGCCAATCGGCAGCGCCAGCGCGATGATGTCGACCGCCTGGCCGCCCGCGCCCATGCCCTGGCCAAGGGCGGCGATGAAGACGATGAAGACGACGAGCAGGACGTGGCCGCTCTCGATCCGCTGCTGTTGAAGATCTTCGACAACGAAGCCCAGGGCCACCTCGCCAGCCTCAACCGTTTTCTCGACCAGGCGGCCGACCACCTGCCATTGCAGGCCAGCGATGAATTGCAGCGGGCTCTGCATACCCTCAAGGGCAGCGCCTCGATGGCCGGCGTGCTACCTATCGCCGAGCTGGCCGGTGCGATGGATGAGCTGGCCCGGGAGTACCGGGCGCACCTGATTGCCCTCGACCTGGATGAGGTGGAGTTGCTGCTGGAGGCCGAAGGGCTGCTGCGCCGCGGCCTGCGCCAGTTGCACAGCGAGCCGCTGGCGCCGATCCCCGACGCCGAGGATCTGATCCAGCGCGCCCAGGCCCTGCTGGCCGAGCGTCTGCACGCCGCCAACAGTGCGCCGGACAAAGCAATACGGACCAAGCGCGATCCACAGCTGATCAACAACTTCCTTGCCCAGGGCATGGACATCCTGCTGGACGCCGAAAGCCTCTTGCAGCGCTGGCAGCAGCACCCCGGCGAAGGCCAGGAACTGAGTGCGCTGCTGGATGAGCTGACGACCCTCGGCGAAGGCGCGCACCTGGCCGACCTGCACCCGGTGGACGAACTCTGCGAAGCCTTGCTGGACCTCTACGGCGCGGTGGAAGAAAGCAGCCTGGCGGTCAGCGATGAATTTTTCCAGCAGGCGCAGCTCGCCCATGAGGCGCTGATCGACATGCTCGATGAGCTGGCGGCCGGGCAGCACGTGCGTCCGCAGCCAGAGCGAGTGGCGGCCCTGCGTCGCCTGCTCCAGGAGAGCCTCGACCCGTCGGCCACCGGCCTGATCCGCAGCGACGGCAGCCGCACGCTGAGTATCCGCGAACTGGGCCACGCGACGGCGGAAATGGAACGCGACGTGCCCGCCAAGACCTCGGTGGACGATGACCTTGCGTCGATTTTCCTCGAAGAGGCCCAGGACATCCTCGAAAGTGCCGCCCAGGCCTTGCAGCGCTGGTTGGCAGATCCGGACAACGGTGCGCCGCTGTCCTCGCTGCAACGCGACTTGCACACCCTCAAGGGTGGCGCGCGGATGGCCGGCATCCGGCCGGTGAGCGACCTGGCCCAGGAGCTGGAAAACCTTTACGAGGGTCTGGTGGACCGGCGCTACAGCTACAGCGAGGAACTGGCGCACCTGCTCGGCAGCAGCCACGAACGCCTCGACCTGTTGCTCGGGCAGTTGCAACAGGGCCAGCCGTTGGGCGATCCCGTTGCGCTGACCGACGCTATCCGAAGGTTCCGCCAGGACAAGCCGAACGCCATCGAGGCGAGCGCAGCGGCCCGGGCCGACGGTGCCGGCCATGATCCCGAACTGCTGGAAATCTTCCTTGAAGAAGGTTTCGACATTCTCGACAGCTCAGGCGCGGCGCTGCTGCGCTGGCAGGAAGAACCGTCGAATCGCCAGGCCGTGGAAACCCTGCTGCGGGATTTGCACACCCTCAAGGGCGGTGCGCGGATGGTGGAAATCGTCCCCATCGGCGACCTGGCCCATGAGCTGGAAAACCTCTACGAAGGCCTGTCGGCGGGCCTGCTCCAGCCGACTCCGGCATTGTTTGCCTTGCTGCAAAGCAGTCATGACCGACTGGCGCAGATGCTCGATGCGGTGCGCGCCGGCCATCCGTGCCCGCTGGCCGATCGGCTGATCGCGCAGATCCAGGCGGTGAATCATCCCCAGGCAAGTGCGGTGTCACAGGCTGCCCCGGCGCCGGAGCCCATCACGCCCTCCATCGCAAATCCGCCCGCGGCGCCCGCCAGACAAGACCCCAGTGCAGCGGGCGACGGTGCGGACATGGTCAAGGTCTCCGCCGAACTGCTCGACGATCTGGTGAACCTGGCGGGGGAAACGTCGATCTTCCGCGGACGCATCGAACAGCAGGTCAACGACGCAAGCGTGGCCCTGAGCGAAATGGAAACCACCATCGAGCGCATGCGCGACCAGTTGCGGCGCCTGGATACCGAAACCCAGGGGCGGATTCTCAGTCGTCAACAAGTGGAGGCCGAGCGCCTGGGCTACGAAGAGTTCGACCCGCTGGAGATGGATCGGCATTCCCAGTTGCAGCAGCTATCCCGGGCGTTGTTCGAGTCTGCCTCGGACTTGCTCGAACTCAAGGAAACCCTGGATCGCAGCAATCACGATGCCGAACTCCTGCTGCAACAGCAGGGGCGGATCAACACCGAGCTCCAGGAAGGCCTGATGCGCACGCGCATGGTGCCGTTCGAGCGCATGCTGCCGCGGCTCAAGCGCATCGTCCGGCAAGTGGCGCAGGAGCTGGGCAAGGACGTGGAGTTCGTGGTGGGCAATGCCGACGGCGAGATGGACCGTAACGTCCTGGAACGGATGGCCGCGCCCCTGGAGCACATGCTGCGCAACGCCGTCGACCACGGCCTGGAACCGGCCGACGTGCGCGTCGCCGCTGGCAAGCCGGCGCGAGGACGCATCAGCCTCGACCTGTCGCGGGAAGGTGGCGACATCATTTTCGACATCCGCGACGACGGTGCCGGCGTGCCGCTGGAGGCGGTGCGGAGCAAGGCGATCAAGCGGGGCCTGCTGGCGCCGGACAGTGATATCAGCGATCGCGACGTGCTGCAGTTCATCCTGCAACCGGGGTTTTCCACGGCGGAAAAAATCACCCAGATCTCCGGGCGTGGCGTGGGCATGGACGTGGTCCACGAAGAGGTACGGCAGTTGGGCGGCAGCATGACCATCGATTCCACGCCGGGGCAGGGCGTGCATTTCCGCATTCGCCTGCCGTTTACCGTGGCAGTGAACCGGGCATTGATGGTGCATTGTCACGAAGACCAGTACGCGATCCCGCTGAACGCCATCGAAAGCATTGTCCGGGTATTACCGGCCGAACTGGATGGCTATTACCAACTCGACCCGCCGACCTACACCTACGCCGGACAACGCTATGAACTGTGCTACCTGGGCGAGCTACTGAAAACCGGCCCCCGGCCGAAGCTGCTGGGCCAGAGCCAGCCGTTGCCGGTGCTGCTGGTGCAGTGCAACGAGCGGCACGTGGCCGTGCAGGTGGACGCTATCGCCGGGACGCGAGAGATCGTGGTCAAGAGCCTTGGCCCGCAATTCTCCGCGGTGCAGGGCCTGTCCGGGGCGACGATCCTGGGGGATGGCCGGGTGGTGTTGATTCTCGACCTGCTGGCGCCGATCCGCGCCTTGCCCCACCAGGTCCCGCGCCGTCAGGTGCCGGCGGAAGGCGAGGGCGAACCGCAACGGCCACTGCTGGTGCTGGTGGTGGACGACTCGGTGACGGTGCGCAAGGTCACCAGCCGCCTGCTGGAGCGCCATGGCATGCATGTCCTGACCGCCAAGGACGGCGTGGACGCCATGGCGCTGCTGTCCGAGCACGCGCCTGACCTGATGCTGCTGGACATCGAGATGCCGCGCATGGACGGCTTCGAAGTGGCCACGCAAGTGCGCAACGACCCACGCCTGGCGCACCTGCCGATCATCATGATCACCTCCCGCACCGGCCAGAAACACCGCGACCGGGCCATGGCCATCGGCGTCAACGACTACCTGGGCAAGCCGTACCAGGAATCGGTGCTGCTCGACAGCATCGCCTACTGGAGCAGAACCCATGCATGACCTGCATCACTCACGCGCCAGCCACCTCACCGGCCTGCTGCTGCCACTGGCCGACCGCCACCTGATCCTGCCCAACGTGGCGGTGGCCGAGTTGATCGACTACCAGAGCAGCGCCTTCGATATGGACACCCCGCCGTGGTTCCTGGGCTGGGTAAGCTGGCGCGAACGGCAGATTCCGCTACTGAGCTTCGAATCGGCCTGCGGCCAGAAAACCGTGATCGGCGAGCGAGCACGCATCGTCATCCTCAACGCCCTGGGTGGCCGAGCGGAGTTGCGCTTCATCGCATTGCTGGTGCAAGGGATCCCGCGGTCCTACAAGCTCGACAGTCAGTTGAGCTATGTCGACGTGCCGCTGTGCGGGTTGGAGCAGGCAGCGGTGCAGGTGGGAGAGCATGTGGCGAAAGTGCCGGACTTGCTGGCGTTGGAGGCGTTGGTGGTGGCGGCCGGGTTGGTTCAGCAGCACAAGTCCTGAAGCCTAAGCAGCGCCAATGTGGGAGCGAGCTTGCTCGCGATAGCGGAGTGTCAGCCGGCTCACTGTTGACTGATCCACCGCCATCGCGAGCAAGCTCGCTCCACAAAAGTCCAGGTGCTTACGTCCACTTTCAACTTGATAAGTCCCAAAAAGGGACCTATCGTTCCCTTTTTGGGACTTATAGCCTTCTCCATGAATCACCTCTCTTTAAGCGATGCCTTGTTTACGGCCACTCAACAACGGGTTCTGGGCCTGTTGTTCGGTAAACCGAATCAAAGTTTCTATGCCAATGAAATTGCTCGCTGGGCTCAAGTCGGCAAGGGCAGTCTCATGCGGGAACTGGAGCGTTTGCAAAACTCAGGGATTTTGCTGATGACTCGTCAGGGCAATCAAACCCATTACCAAGCCAATGCGCACTGCCCGATCTACGCCGAACTGTTGGGCATCGTTCAAAAAACCATGGGAATAGCCGAGCCGTTGCGCCAAGCCTTGGAGCCGTTTTCCAGGCAGTTGAGTTGGGCGTTCGTCTACGGTTCCATCGCCAAAGGCCAGGCGAACGCATCCAGTGACATAGATCTCATGCTGATCGGCGAAGGCCTGCACTACAGTGAAGTGATGGAGCGGCTTATGCCTCTGGAAGAGCAACTGGGCCGTCCTCTTAACCCTACGCTCTACACGCCCCAGGACTGGGCCGCAAAATTTGCGGCGGGTAACAGCTTCGTGGTTCGGGTAGCGCAGCAGGACAAGATCAACTTGCTGGGTGAAGACCCTTTGGAGTCCAAGGATGGGCAAGCAGGAAAGCCTGGAAAATCTGTTACGTAGCGGCAGCCTCAAAGCAGAACCGCCGGATCGCCAGGAATGTGAGGGCTTGATGCGTTCTGCAATGGACCGCCTGACAGATGCGCAAACAGTGTCTCTTTCGTTTGCCAGTCGATTCGACTTGGCGTACAACGCCGCCCATGCCGCCGCCCTTACGGCGTTACGTTTGAACGGCTATCGTTCGGACAAGCGTTATCTGGTCTTTCAGTGTCTGGTTCATACGGCGGATGTCACTAAAGTGCAGGTCCGGCTATTCGCCCTATGCCATGAGCGGCGCAACCTTGCCGAGTACGAGGGCTACATGGATGAAGATGACGCGCTTCTTACCCAACTGATTGAGAGTGCGGTAGAACTGCTCGAACGGGTCCGGCAATTGATAGGTATGAGTTGATCCCTGCTGGCCGCCACAAAATCCAAAGCCAAACGCAATACTTGTGAGCGAGCTTGCTCGCGATAGCGGCCTGTCAGCCAGCTCAATATTGACTGATCCACCGCCATCGCGAGCAAGCTCGGTCCCACAGGGGACTGGGTTCGTTTTTCTCACCATTACTCCAACCGTAACGATCCGCCGCTGAGCTTGATTGATGCACCTGCCACGACACTCCTAAGGTAACCCCCACGACAGCGAACCCGTGGAGTGGTCATGACAACAACAATATCCCCCGACTCGCGCTGGACGCGGCGGCGTAGCGAAAAGCAGCGGCGTCTCGAACTGGTGAAGGGGCTTGCCGATGGTGTGGTGTTGCCCACCGACAAGATCGTCGCGGCGCTGGAGGCGTTGATCCTGCCCGGCGACCGTGTGGTGCTGGAGGGCAATAACCAGAAGCAGGCGGATTTTCTCTCGCGCTCGCTGGCGAAAGTCGACCCTTCGAAGTTGCACGATTTGCACATGATCATGCCCAGCGTCGGTCGTTCCGAGCACTTGGATCTGTTCGAACGCGGCATCGCCCGCAAGCTGGATTTTTCCTTCGCCGGCACCCAGAGCCTGCGCATCAGCCAATTGCTGGAAGACGGCCTGCTGGAAATCGGTGCGATCCACACCTACATCGAACTCTACGCCCGGCTGGTGGTGGACCTGATTCCCAATGTGGTGCTCTCGGCCGGTTTCATGGCCGACCGCGCCGGCAATATCTACACCGGCCCCAGCACCGAAGACACGCCGGCGCTGATCGAGCCGGCGGCGTTCAGTGACGGCATCGTCATTGTCCAGGTCAACCAGTTGGTGGACGACGTCAACGACCTGCCTCGGGTGGATATCCCGGCGTCCTGGGTCGATTTCGTGGTGGTGGCCGACAAGCCGTTCTACATCGAACCGCTGTTCACCCGTGACCCGCGTCACATCAAGCCTGTACACGTGTTGATGGCGATGATGGCGATCCGTGGGATCTACGAAAAACACAACGTCCAGTCCCTCAACCACGGCATCGGTTTCAACACCGCCGCCATCGAATTGATCCTGCCGACCTACGGCGAATCCCTCGGCCTGAAGGGCAAGATCTGCCGTAACTGGACCCTCAACCCCCATCCAACCTTGATCCCGGCCATCGAAAGCGGCTGGGTCGAAAGCGTGCATTGCTTTGGCACCGAATTGGGCATGGAAAACTACATCGCCGCTCGCCCCGACGTGTTCTTCACCGGCCACGACGGTTCCCTGCGTTCCAATCGCATGGTTTGCCAACTGGCCGGGCAATACGCTGTGGACCTGTTCATCGGCGCCACCCTGCAAGTGGACGGCGACGGCCATTCCTCCACCGTGACCCGCGGCCGCTTGGCTGGGTTCGGCGGTGCGCCAAACATGGGTCACGACCCGCGCGGTCGCCGTCATGGCACGCCGGCCTGGCTCGACATGCGCCATGGCGATGGCGAGGCGCCGTTGCTCGAACGCGGCAAAAAGCTGGTGGTGCAGATGGTCGAGACGTTCCAGGAGGGCGGCAAACCGACCTTCGTCGAAACCCTCGATGCGGTGGACGTGGCGAAGAAAGCCGGCATGCCCCTGGCGCCGATCATGATTTACGGCGACGACGTCACCCACCTGCTGACCGAAGAGGGCATCGCCTACCTGTACAAGGCTCGTTCCCTGGAAGAACGCCAGGCGATGATCGCCGCCGTGGCCGGGGTCACCGCCATCGGTTTGCGCCATGATCCGAAAGACACCGCGCGCATGCGTCGCGAAGGGCTGATCGCCTTGCCCGAAGACCTCGGCATCCGTCGCACCGACGCCACCCGCGAGTTGCTCGCGGCCAAAAGCGTGGCCGACCTGGTGGAGTGGTCCGGTGGCCTCTACAACCCCCCCGCCAAGTTCAGGAGCTGGTGAATGCACGCCTTCAACCTGCAACCGAAAAAACTGTCCTTGGCCGAACGTCTGGCGGATATGGCGGTGGATGCGCTGATCGACGAAGCCGACCTGTCACCTAAACCAGCCTTGGTGGACCGTCGCGGCAATGGCGCCCACACTGACTTGCACCTGGGCCTGATGCATGCGTCGGCGCTGTCATTGTGGCCGGCGTTCAAGGAAATGGCCGAGGCCGCCCTTGAATGCGGCGAAATCGGCCTGCCGTTGCGCGAAGCCCTTGGGCGGATCGGCCGTGAGGGGGAAGCGGCGATGCTTGCCACCACGGACGGCGTGAACACCCACCGTGGCGCGATCTGGGCCTTGGGCCTGTTGGTCGCTGCAGCGGCGCTTGAACCTGAATCCAGTGTCGCCGGTGCCGTTACTTTGCGCGCCGCCCGCCTGGCCTTGCTCAACGACCGTTATGCGCCCCAACCCTTGAGCCACGGCGCCCAGGTCGCCCAGCGCTACGGCGTGCGCGGTGCCCGGGAAGAAGCGCAACTGGCGTTTCCGGCGGTGACCGGCCTGGGCCTGCCGCAACTCAAGCGCAGCCGCGCGGCGGGGGTGGGCGAGCAGAACGCCCGGCTCGATGCCTTGCTGGCGATCATGTCTCGCCTGGCCGATACCTGCGTGCTCTACCGTGCCGGCGAAGCGGGTTTACAGGCCATGCAACAAGGCGCCAGAGCGGTGCTTGATGCCGGTGGCAGTGCGAGTCTGGGCGGTCGTCGCCAATTGCACGCGCTGGACCAACAACTGATTGCCTTGAACGCCTCGCCTGGCGGCGCTGCCGACCTGCTCGCCGCTTGCCTGTTCCTCGATCGTATCGAGCGCGGCGATGGCCTCTTCCCTGGAGTGTGCTGATGGAAACCTTATCCTTTGAATTCCCCGCCGGGCAGCCGCCACGGGGCCGGGCGCTGGTGGGTTGCGTCGGCTCGGGCGACCTGGAAGTGCTGATTGAACCTGGCCTGGCGGGCAAGCTCACGATCCAGGTGCAGACCTCGGTCAATGGCAGCGAGCAACGCTGGCAACATCTGTTCGCCCGCATGTTCGACGGCCAGACGCCACCGGCCTTGTCTATCGACATCCACGATTTCGGCGCCACTCCCGGCGTGGTGCGTCTGCGCCTGGAACAAGGTTTCGAGGAGATCGGCCATGACTGACAGCGCAGCGTTGCTCAACAAACACAGCTTCGTCGAACTCGGCGCCCGGCAGCGGGCCAAGGCCTTGCTCGATGACGGCACTTTCCGTGAACTGCTCGACCCGTTCCAGCGGGTCATGTCGCCGTGGCTGTTGCGTCAGGGCGTGGTGCCGCAAAGCGACGACGGCGTGGTGATCGCCAAAGGCTCGCTCGATGGCCTGCCCGTGGTGATCGCCGCCATTGAAGGTGCGTTCCAGGGGGGCAGCCTCGGCGAAGTCGGCGGGGCGAAGATTGCCGGTGCATTGGAACTGGCCGCCGAAGACAACCGCAAAGGCATTCCGACCCGCGCCGTGCTGCTGTTGGAAACCGGTGGCGTGCGGTTGCAGGAGGCCAACCTGGGGCTTGCGGCGATTGCCGAGATTCATTCGGCGATTGTCGATTTGCGTCAGTACCAGCCGGTGGTTGGCGTGGTGGCCGGCAGCGTCGGTTGCTTTGGCGGCATGTCCATCGCCGCCGGGCTGTGCAGTTATCTGCTGGTGACCCGGGAAGCGCGGCTGGGCCTGAACGGTCCACAAGTGATCGAACAGGAAGCCGGCCTCGACGAATACGACTCCCGTGACCGGCCGTTCATCTGGAGCCTGACGGGTGGCGAGCAGCGTTTCGCCACGGGACTGGTGGATCGTTATGCGGCCGACGATGTGACGCAGATCCGCCAACAGGTCAGCCAATTGCTGCGCCTGGGTGTGCCCGTGCAACACCGTAGCGGCCAGGCTGAACTGTTCCTGCGGCGCTTGGCGCGCTTGGACACTGACGTGCAAATCGAACCGGCAGCGGTTCGCCAGCTGTATCAGGGAGAACGCCCATGAATTCGTATTCATTGAGAGGCTTGCGCTGGTTCGAAGCCTTGAGTGGCGATGCCAGCGCGGTACAAGGTTTGCCTGCTTCGTTGAAAGTCGCCGATGTCCGCCTGGGCGAGCAGACCGTGCGCCTACTGGCGGTGGTGGCCGATCCCGACCACCGTTTTCCACGGGCTCGCAACGGCGAAGTCGGCTTGCTGGAAGGCTGGGGCCTGGCCAAGGCGGTGGATGACGCCATCGCCGCCGACCGCGATGCCACCCACAAGCGTGCGTTGATCGCGATTGTCGATGTACCGAGCCAGGCCTATGGCCGGCGCGAAGAAGCCCTGGGCATTCATCAGGCCTTGGCCGGTGCGGCGGACAGCTATGCCCGTGCGCGGCTGGCCGGACATCCGGTGATTGGCTTGCTGGTGGGCAAGGCGATGTCGGGGGCGTTCCTGGCCCACGGCTACCAGGCCAATCGGCTGATCGCCCTGCGCGACCCGGGCGTGATGGTCCACGCCATGGGCAAAGCCTCGGCGGCGCGGGTGACCTTGCGCAGTGTGGAAGAGCTTGAAGCCCTGGCCGCCAGCGTGCCGCCGATGGCTTACGACATCGACAGTTTTGCCAGCCTGGGGTTGTTGTGGGAAACCTTGTCGGTGGAGCAGATCGAACAACCGACGGCGGCTGATCTGGCCCGGGTCACCGATTGCCTGCAACAAGCGATCAACGATGTTGCCGGTGCACCTCGAGACCTGAGCGGCCGCCTCGGTGCGGCCCATCGGGCAGCCTCCAGCACCGTTCGCCAATTGTTGAGCGCGCAGTGGTGAGCGGGTTCCTGGCTCATGATCTGCTCTGGGGAATGACGCCGGAGCACTTGCCGGCGGATGCGCCAGGCTGGGCTGTCGAGAGCCTCGGCCTCGGCCAACCGGTGGTGGTGCGCCGGGCGCTGACCTTGCCCGGGGATGTCGCGGTGGGCGTGCGCGGTCGCGCCAGGGAGCAGCGTTATGCCACGTCGATGCCGGTGGCGGCGATCCAGCGCCGGGTGCGCCCGGAGGACCTGTGCCAGGTCGAGTCGCCACGCGCTCTGCCGGCCCTGCACGCGCTGGCCCGGCTGCGCCCGCTGCTCGATGGCAGTGGCTGGACCTGGGGCGTCAGCGGCAGCGCCGGGTTCGAGCTCGCCAGCGGTTTCGAGGCCGTGCATGAACGCAGTGACCTGGATTTGATCCTGCGCACACCGCACTGTCTGGATCGTCTCCAGGCCAGGGATTTGCTGGCGCTACTGGATGCTTCGGTATGCGCCGTGGACATGCAGTTGCAAACGCCTTGCGGCGCCGTGGCCCTGCGGGAATGGGCGGGTTCGTCGCCTCGGGTCTTGCTCAAGGATGACGTCCAGGCCCGGCTGGTGAGCGACCCTTGGCAACCTTGCGTGGAGCAGGTCGCGTGAGCAGCCTCTTCGTTTTTCCCGGCCAGGGTGCGCAGCGCGTGGGCATGCTCCATGGGCTGGCGCCGCTGGTCCTGGACGAGGCGGGGGATGTGCTCGGTGAAGACGTCTTGCGACTGGACAGTGCCGAGGCGTTGCAATCGACCCGTGCCGTGCAGCTGTGCCTGCTGATCGCCGGCGTGGCGGCGGCCCGCCGATTGCTGGAACAAGCTCCGGCGCCGGATTATGTGGCAGGGTTGTCCATCGGTGCGTATCCGGCGGCGGTCGTTGCCGGGGCGCTGGGCTTCGAGGATGCGCTGCGGCTGGTCAGCCTGCGCGGTGAACTGATGCAGCAGGCGTATCCGCACGGCTACGGCATGAGCGCGATCATCGGCCTGGATCTGGCGGCAGTGGAAGCCTTGCTGGAGCAGGTGCACGGTGAAACAACGCCGGTCTACCTGGCCAATATCAACGCCGATAACCAAGTGGTCATTTCCGGCAGCGACGAAGCCATGGGCCTGGTCGCCGAAAAGGCTCGGCGCCAAGGCGCTGGCAAGGCCTGTCGGTTGGCGGTGAGCGTGCCGTCCCATTGCCCGTTGCTGGAGGCTCCGGCGCGGACATTGGCCCAGGCGTTTGCCGGGGTGCCGTTGAAAGTACCCACACTGGGCTACCTCAGCGGCAGCCGCGCCCGGCCGGTGATCGGCACTGAGGCCCTGCGCGACGACCTGGCCTTCAACATGTGCCGCGTCGTCGATTGGCGTGGCACCGTGCAAAGCGCCTACGAGCGTGGCGTGCGGCTACAGATCGAACTGCCACCCGGTGCGGTACTCACCGGGCTGGCGCGCCGTGTGTTCGAGCAGGGCACCGTCATTGCCTTCGACGGTGCCCGGCTCGATACCTTGCAGGCGCTGTTGTGTGAGGAGGGAAACCGCCAACCCTAGACACCGACTCAAGCTGGCGAAGCACAAAAACAACAACTTCGACGATGCACTTTGAGGACTACGACAATGATTATTTACGGTGTGGCGCTGTTGGCGATCTGTACGCTGACAGGGGTGATCCTGGGCGACATGCTCGGCGTGTTGCTGGGCGTCAAATCCAACGTGGGCGGGGTCGGCATTGCGATGATCCTGCTGATCTGCGCGCGGCTGTGGACGCAGAAGCGCGGCGGCATGACCAAGGACTGTGAGATGGGCGTCGCCTTCTGGGGCGCCATGTATATTCCGGTGGTGGTGGCGATGGCCGCGCAGCAGAATGTGGTCACGGCCTTGCACGGTGGTCCGGTGGCGGTGTTGGCGGCTATCGGCTCGGTGGTGCTCTGTGGTTGCACCATTGCGCTGATCAGCCGGACCCACAAAGGCGAGCCATTGCCCGATGAGCCGGCGGAACTGACCCCGCTGGGCACGCCAGCAGGAGGCCGCTGATATGTGGGATCTCATCGAGAAAGGCTTGGAGCATAACGGTCTGATCACGGCGTTCGCGTTCGTGGGCGTGATCATGTGGGTGTCAGTGGTGCTGTCCAAGCGCCTGACGTATGGCCGGGTCCACGGTTCGGCGATCGCCATCGTCATCGGCCTGGTGCTGGCTTGGGTGGGCGGCACCATGACTGGCGGGCAGAAAGGCCTGGCGGACTTGTCGCTGTTTTCGGGTATCGGCTTGATGGGCGGCGCCATGCTGCGTGACTTCGCCATCGTTGCCACGGCATTCGAAGTGCAGGCCACCGAGGCGAAGAAGGCCGGGATGATCGGGGCCGTCGCGTTGCTGCTGGGCACGATCCTGCCGTTCATTGTCGGTGCGAGTATTGCCTGGCTGTTCGGTTATCGCGACGCGGTAAGCATGACCACCATCGGCGCGGGTGCGGTGACCTATATCGTCGGGCCCGTGACCGGGGCCGCGATTGGCGCCACGTCCGATGTGATGGCGTTGTCGATTGCCACCGGCTTGATCAAGGCGATCATCGTGATGGTCGGCACCCCCATGGCGGCCCGCTGGATGGGCCTGGATAACCCGCGCTCGGCCATGGTATTCGGTGGCTTGGCCGGGACAGTGAGTGGCGTGACGGCAGGCCTGGCCGCGACGGACCGGCGGCTGGTGCCGTACGGCGCGTTGACGGCGACCTTCCACACCGGGTTGGGGTGCTTGCTCGGGCCTTCGTTGTTGTACTTCATTGTTCGCGGGATTGTTGGTTAAGTCTCACGATCGGCTCTGAGCGGGCCGACGCTATCGCGAGCAAGCTCGCTCCCACAGTGGATCGGGGTGAACCTGGATTCTGGGTAGACCACGAACCTTGTGGGAGCGAGCTTGCTCGCGATGGGGGGCGGCGCGATTTCAGGCCTGGCGATTGGCATACATCCGGCACTCGGCCAACAACGCCAGCAGGTTCGGGTCCCGCTCCTTGGCCTTGAGGAACACCACGCCGATGTGCTGCTGCAACCGGTACTTTTCCTGCAACGGGATCAGTTTCACCCGGTTTTCATACACCGCCGCGATCCGGCCCGGCAGCAAGGCATAGCCCACCCCGGAGCTGACCATGCTCAGCAGGGTGAAGATGTCGTTGACCTGCATCGCCACCTTCGGCTCGAACCCCGCCTGCTTGAACACCCGAATCCCGTCCTGGTGCGTGGCGAAGCCCTGGGTCAAGGTGATGAAGGTTTCGTCGCGCACTTCGGCCAAGTCGACTTCGCTGCGTTGGGCAAAAGGTGAATCAGCTGGCGTGGCGAGGAAGATGTCATCGGAAAACAGTGCAATCTGCTCGCAGTCCGGGTCGTTGACGCTGTCGTCCAGGGACACCAGAATCGCATCGACCTCCATGTTCTTGAGCTTGTACAGCAAGTCGATGTTGGAGCCCATGATCAGGTCGATATTGAGTTCGCTGCGGCGGATCTTCAGGCCCATGATCAATTGCGGCACGGTCTTGACCGTCAACGAGTACAACGAGCCAAGCTTGAAGCGCTCGGCGGAGAACCCGGCGGCCTCACGGGTCAGGCGCACGCTGTCGACCACGTCCTGGATCAGCTTCTGCGCCCGTTCTTCCAGCACGTAAGCGCTTTCCAGCGGTGTGAGGTTGCGACCTTCGTGCTTGAACAATGGACAGCGCAGGGCGCTTTCCAGCGAGTGAATGGCCCGGTGCACACTGACGTTGCTGGTCTGCAATTCCGCGGCCGCCCGCGCCAGGTTGCCGGTGCGCATGAAGGCCAGGAACACCTCCAGTTTCTTCAGGGTCAATTCTTCGTCGATCAGCATGGGGCGGACTCTTATTCGTATGGTTTGATTGTGCCCCAATCGACTCTTTTTGGAGGAGTTAATCAGTGGTGGGCTCAGAGGGGTAGCAGCAAACCATTGCACTTTGCTGCGCCAAGCCTGAGCCTGGGCACCTGTTTCTAAATGTGAGGTGGTATTGGATGTATCACGGGGAACGACTCAACGCCTGGACGCACCTGGTGGGGGCGGTGGCGGCGTTTATCGGCGCGGTGTGGTTGCTGGTGATCGCCGGGATGGCGGGCGATCCGTGGAAGATCGTCAGCGTGGCGATCTACGGGTTCACCTTGTTGGTGCTGTACAGCGCTTCGACGGTTTATCACAGCGTGCGCGGACGCAAAAAGGAAATCATGCAGAAGGTCGATCATTTTTCGATCTACCTGTTGATCGCCGGCAGCTATACCCCGTTCTGCCTGGTGACCCTGCGCGGGCCGTGGGGCTGGACGTTGTTCGGGATCGTCTGGGGGCTGGCCGTGATTGGTATCTTGCAGGAAATCAAGCCGCGTTCCGAAGCGCGGATCCTGTCGATCGTGATCTACGCCGTGATGGGCTGGATCGTGCTGGTGGCGGTCAAGCCCTTGCTGGCGGCCCTGGGCAGCACCGGGTTCGCCTGGTTGGCCTCGGGCGGTGTGTTGTACACCGTCGGTATCATCTTTTTCGCCCTTGACCATCGGTTGCGCCACGCCCACGGCATCTGGCATCTGTTCGTGATCGCCGGCAGCCTGCTGCACTTCGTGGCGATTCTGTTTTATGTGCTCTAACTCATGACCACCACCAAACTACTGTGGGAGCGGGCTTGCTCGCGAAAGCGGTGTATCAGCCGGCATAGATATTGGCTGACACTCCGTCTTCGCGAGCAAGCCCGCTCCCACATTTGGTCTTCAGCATCCGCAGGACACTAGAAATCCCCCCACAATTGCTGCGCCACGGCCAGGGCCACCACCGGCGCGGTTTCGGTGCGCAGCACGCGTGGGCCGAGGCGGGCGGCCTGGTAGCCGGCGGTCTTGGCCTGCTCGACTTCGGCATCCGACAACCCGCCTTCGGGACCGATCAGGAAGGCCAGGGTCGACGGTTTTTCATGACTGACCAGTGGCTCGGCCACCGGGTGCAGTACCAGCTTCAGTTCGGCCTCGGCCTGCTTCAACCAGTCAGTCAGCAGCAGCGGCGGATGAATCACCGGCACGGTCGAGCGCCCGCACTGCTCGCAAGCACTGATCGCCACCTGGCGCCAGTGCAGCAGGCGCTTGTCGGCGCGTTCGTCCTTGAGGCGCACTTCGCAACGTTCGCTGAAAATCGGCGTGATCTCGCTGACCCCCAGCTCCGTGGCTTTCTGGATCGCCCAATCCATGCGCTCGCCTCGGGACAGGCCCTGGCCGAGGTGGATGCGCAACGGCGATTCAAGTTGTCCGGCGAACTGCTCGTCCAACTGCACCCGCACGCGTTTTTTGCCGACTTCGGCCAACGTGCCGCGAAACTCCTGACCGGAGCCATCGAACACCTGCACCGCATCGCCCTCGGCCATGCGCAGCACCCGACCGATGTAGTGGGCCTGGGCTTCAGGCAGTTCGTGGTCGCCGAGGCTCAGGGGGGCGTCGATGAAGAAGCGGGACAGTCTCATGTCGAATCTCTGAAAAGTTAACGGTGCTATGGATGCTCCCGGCACCTGTGGCGAGGGGATAAATCCCCTCGCCACAATAGTGTTCCAACAAGAAGACCGAGGTTCAGCCCGGATCGCGATAGCCTGGGTGAAAGTCCTTCGGCACCGCCACGCTGACCTTGTCCCGGGTGGCGATGTCGATGCCTTCACTGGCCACCTCGGCAAGGAAGTCGATCTGCTCGGGGGTGATGACATACGGCGGCAGGAAATACACCACGCTACCCAACGGCCGCAGCAACGCGCCGCGCTCCAGGGCATGCTGGAACACCGCCAGGCCACGCCGTTCCTGCCACGGATACGCGGTTTTGCTGGCCTTGTCCTTGACCATCTCGATGGCCAGCACCATGCCGGTCTGGCGCACTTCGGCGACGTTCGGGTGATCGGCCAGGTGCGCGGTGGCGCTGGCCATGCGCTGGGCCAGGGCCTGGTTGTTTGCGATGACGTTGTCTTCTTCGAAGATGTCCAGCGTCGCCAGGGCCGCCGCGCAGGCCAGCGGGTTGCCGGTGTAGCTGTGGGAGTGCAGGAAGGCGCGCAAGGTCGGGTAGTCGTCGTAGAACGCACTGTAGACCTCGTCGGTGGTCACGCACGCCGCCAGAGGCAGGTAGCCGCCGGTCAGGGCCTTGGACAGACAGAGAAAATCCGGTGTGATGCCGGCCTGCTCACAAGCGAACATCGTCCCGGTGCGGCCAAAGCCGACGGCGATTTCGTCATGGATCAGGTGCACGCCATAGCGGTCGCACGCCTCGCGCAATAACTTCAGGTACACCGGGTGGTACATGCGCATGCCACCGGCACCCTGGATCAGCGGCTCGACGATCACTGCCGCCACCGTGTCGTGGTGCTCGGCCAGGGTCTGCTCCATGGCGGCGAACAGGTTGCGCGAATGTTCTTCCCAGCCCATGCCTTCGGGACGGTGGTAGCAGTCGGGGCTCGGCACCTTGATCGTGTCCAGCAGCAACGCTTTGTAGGTTTCAGTGAACAACGGCACATCGCCCACTGACATCGCCGCGATGGTTTCGCCGTGGTAGCTGTTGCTCAGGGTGACGAAGCGCTTCTTGTCCGGCCGGCCGCGATTGATCCAGTAGTGGAAGCTCATCTTCATCGCCACTTCGATGCAGGACGAGCCGTTATCGGCATAGAAGCATCGGGTCAGGCCCTCGGGCGTCATCTTCACCAGGCGCTCGGACAGTTCGATCACGGGCTGATGGCTGAAGCCGGCCAGGATCACATGCTCCAACTGATCGACCTGGTCCTTGATGCGCTGGTTGATGCGCGGGTTGGCGTGGCCGAACACGTTGACCCACCAGGAACTGACGGCATCGAGGTAGCGCTTGCCTTCGAAATCTTCCAGCCACACGCCTTCACCGCGCTTGATGGGGATCAGCGGCAGCTGTTCGTGATCTTTCATCTGGGTGCAGGGATGCCACAGCACCGCGAGGTCGCGTTGCATCCACTGGTTATTCAGGCCCATTTACAGTCTCCTCGAGGCGGCTCGCGGCGGGCGCGGGCAAAACAATCGCGCAAGCCTATGCAATGGCGGCCCTGGGGACAACCCATTGTGTCGTTGGCGCTACTTTGAGCGAGGCGATAGACGCCGCTGGCGGCGCTTTGATGGCTGTCGTATTCTTCGCGGCTCTTCTGAGCTGTCTGGCTCGAAAAACTGAAACTACCTACGTTTACTCCGGAGTTCGTTGAATGTCTGCTGGTTGGCTGCGCGCCTGTGCGCTGGTGATGATGGGGCTGTTCAGCGTTTCGGCGCTGGCCAAGGACAAACAACCGACGGCCATCGTCATCGGCGGCGGCCTGGCGGGGCTCACCGCGGCCTATGAGCTGCAGAACAAAGGCTGGGCCGTGACGCTGCTGGAGGCCAAGCCGGACCTGGGCGGTCGCTCGGGCATGGCCACCAGCGAGTGGATCGGCAATGAGAAGACGCAGCCGGTACTGAACAAGTACGTCTCGACCTTCAAGCTGAGCACCACGCCGGCCCCGGAATTCGTGCGTACCCCCAGCTACCTGATCGACGGCACCTACTTCACCGCCGCCGACCTGGCGACCAAGCAGCCGGCCACCGCCGAAGCCCTCAAGCGTTACGAAACCACCCTGGACGACCTGGCGCGCTCCATCGAAGACCCGCAGAACCCGGCGGCCAACAACACGTTGCACGCCCTGGACCAGATCACCGTCTCCAACTGGCTCGACCGTCTGCAGCTGCCGGCCACGGCGCGTCAGTTGGTGAACCAAGAGATTCGCACCCGTTATGACGAGCCGTCGCGCCTGTCGCTGCTGTATTTCGCTCAGCAGAACCGCGTCTATCGTGGCGTTTCCGACCGCGACCTGCGAGCCTCGCGCCTGCTGGGCGGTAGTCCGGTACTGGCCCAGGCGTTCGTCAAGCAACTGAAAACCATCAAGACCAACTCGCCGGTGTCGGCCATCTCCCAGGACAAGGACGGCGTGACCGTCAAGGTTGGCAGCGTGGGTTACCAGGCTGACTACGTGGTGCTGGCGGTGCCGTTGCGGGCACTGAACAAGATCCAGTTGACCCCGGCCCTGGACGCCCAGCATCAAGGCGCGATCAAGGGCACCAACTACGGTTGGCGCGACCAGATCATGCTCAAGTTCAAGACCCCCGTCTGGGACAGCAAGGCACGCATGTCGGGCGAAATCTACAGCAACGCCGGCCTGGGCATGATGTGGATCGAGCCGGCCATGAAGGGCGGCGCCAACGTGGTCATCAACCTGTCCGGCGACAACGCCCGGGTGATGCAAGCCTTCGGCGACAAGCAGATGGTCGATCAGGTGCTGATCCGTCTGCACGCGTTTTATCCACAGGCCCGTGGCGCGTTCACCGGCTATGAAATCCGCCGCTACAGCACCGACCCGTCCACGGGCGGCGCGTACCTGGCCTTTGGCCCGGGCCAGATCAGCAAGTACTGGCGTCTGTGGGAAAAACCGTTGCAGCGTGTAGCCTTTGCCGGCGAACACACCGACACCCTGTATCCGGGCACCCTGGAAGGCGCGTTGCGCAGCGGCCAGCGGGCGGCCAGCCAGGTTGAAGACCTGGCGGCCGGCAAGTCGTTCGAACCGGCCAAAGTGGCACCGGCTGCCACTGCGGCAGCTGCCGGTGCGGTGGCTGCGAAGAAGGGCAACTTCTTCAGCAACCTGTTCGGCGGTTCGGATGACGACAAGAAGCCGGAGCCAGCCAAGGCACCCGAGCCGGTAGCGCCTGCTCCAGTGCCGGCACCCGCCCCAGCGCCGGCACCAGTGGAACCTCCCGCGCCGGTCCCGGCGAAGGTTGAGCCAGCCAAGAAAGCAACGACCAAACCGGCAGCAAAAAAACCAGCTGCCAAGGCACCGGCTAAAAAAACACCGGCCAAGGCTCCGGTGAAAAAAACTGAACCGGTGAAGAAACCCGCCACCAAGCCGGCGGCGACTACTGAGACGACGGCTCAGTAACGATCAGGTGGAAAAAAGCGCGGCTCAAGGACCCAATGCTGTTCACTTGAGGTGATCGAAAAAACCGTGGCGAGGGAGCTTGCTCCCGCTGGGCCGCGAAGCGGCCCCAAAACCTGCCAAATGCGGAGCATCAGATACATCGCACCCGCCGGTTTACGACTGCTTCGCAGCCGAGCGGGAGCAAGCTCCCTCGCCACAGCTCCATTATTTTTCTCAAATGAACCACATGGGCCCAAGGGCCGCGTTTTTTTATCCCGCATCAAGCGTATCGGCGCCGCTTGATAAGCGCGACGTCCTACACGCCTCGGCGATATATCGGAAACTTCCCACCCTTTAACCGGAAGCAGGCGATAGCGCTTACCAAACCATAAGTCTAGGCTCCTCCAAAAAACAGAAGCGTATGAAATACTAATGGCAGTGGTCGTATTGGCTTCGATGTAAGGATGTGTGTATGGCGAATGCCGGGATCCTTTGAAAATTCCAATGATTCCAAAAAGAGATCCGCAGTTAGCACACAAATGCTCCATCGATCCATATGAGTCTGAGTGCTCGCTAAACTAATTATTCAAAATTTTCACCTCGTAAAAGCTGGAGTTAATATGAAGTTGATAGCAGTTTTAATGCTATGGGCAGTATTCGGTATCAGTGGTTGCACTGCTGATGGTCGTATGGTGCTGAAAAAGCACGATCCACAATTAGTTTATAGGTGCGACATGGATCCTTACAGGCCTGAGTGCGTCAATAAGTGACTCTAGAGAGGCGGCAGTGAAAATGACCAAGTTTTAATTTCAAAGTCCTCAAATAAAATTTTGACCCGCTTTGGCTTGGACATACGTCCCGGGACGAAGGCAAAGCGAGCCCAGCATAGCTTTCCCGTTCGCCTGTCATGGATGACCAGGTTGCCGTCATCCTGAATGACCATACAAGCGTTGTACCAAAGCGACTTGTCCCTGCTATGGCTACTTTCAGCAATCCATACCCGTCTTCTGGATGGATCATAAAGAAAACCACTATTGGCAATTACAAACTGCAGAGGCTCCCGCATTCTTTTTTGGATGCAGAGTTGTGCTATACCTTTGATTGCTATCTGCAATCCAGACGACAGCACCGCCGTCCTTGATAACCAAATTCCCATCAGCCTGCAATATCAGTCGAAATTTTCCGTTTGGGGACTGAAGAAACTGCCCCGGCGCCATTGTTTGATTGGGCGGAAGTAGCGGCGAGCCGTTGGCTCGAAATGGGGTGTAAGGAACAGCCATGCTTCACCTCGTTCAATAGTTGTTGAACGCCCATTTGATCAAGAGGAGAAGCGGAAATAGCGATACATATATATTGTATGGAAAAAATAGTTGGGCGATGGTGACGATTCCGACGCTGTCTTCTGTTGGAGCGAGCGTGCTGGCGATGAGGTCCTTGCAGGCACCCCACGGCTGCCTGTACCCCTCGCCATCACCACCGTTTCCCCTTTAATCTTTCCTTAACCCACCCCCTCCAGACTGATGATCGTATTTCTCGATATTTCAAAGCGAAAATTTCCGCTTTAAATCGATAGATAACTCGCTAGTCTTGATCGCAGTTTTTACAGGATATGAGCAATGCAGCTTCGCAACTCTTCTTCTCGCTATGGCTGGGTCAGTATCGCTGTGCACTGGGGCGTTGCGCTGGTGGTGTACGGGTTGTTCGCCCTGGGGCTGTGGATGGTCGGCCTGGATTACTACAGCACCTGGCGCAAAGACGCGCCGGACCTGCACAAGAGCATTGGCCTGGTGCTGCTGGCGGTCATGTTGCTGCGGGTGGTCTGGCGGTTTGTCAGCCCGCCACCGCCGACCCTGCCAACCTATGGCCGCCTGACCCGCGTCGGCGCCAAGCTTGGCCATAGCGCACTGTATCTCGGGTTGTTTGCCGTGATGATTGCCGGTTACCTGATTTCCACCGCAGACGGTGTCGGGATACCGGTATTTGGCCTGTTTGAAGTACCCGCGCTGGTGTCCGGACTGCCCGATCAGGCAGACGTCGCCGGTGAGATCCACTTCTACCTGGCATGGGCGCTGGTCATTTTTTCCGGCCTTCATGCGTTGGCAGCATTGAAACACCACTTTATCGACCGTGACGCGACCCTCAAGCGCATGCTGGGGCGCCAAGCCTGATGTTCAACCTCGACTCCAAAGGAATAGAAAGCATGTTGAAAAAGACGCTCGCCGCCCTGGCAATCGGTTCTGCCCTGCTGTCTGCCGGCCAGGCCATGGCTGCCGACTACGTCGTCGACAAGGAAGGCCAGCACGCCTTCGTCGACTTCAAGATCAGCCACCTGGGCTATAGCTACATCACCGGTACCTTCAAGGACATCGACGGCAAGTTCAGCTTTGACGCCGCCAAGCCTGAAGCCAGCAAGATCGAGTTCAACGTGAATACCGCCAGTGTGTTTACCAACCACGCCGAGCGCGACAAGCACATCGCCAGCGCTGACTTCCTGAACGCCAGCAAATTCGGCAAGGCCACCTTCGTTTCCACCAGCGTCAAGCCTACTGGCAAGAACGCTGATGGCAAGGAAACCGCCGATGTGACCGGTGACCTGACCCTGCTGGGCGTGACCAAGCCGGTCGTGGTCAAGGCTACCTTCCTGGGTGAAGGCAAGGACCCGTGGGGCGGCTACCGTGCTGGTTTCGAAGGCACCACCAGCATCAAGCGTTCGGACTTCGGCAAGCAGAAAGACCTGGGTCCAACCTCCGACGCGGTCGAACTGTACGTCTCGTTTGAAGGTGTCAAAGCGAAGTAACCTTCGCGCCTGACAAAAAAACGCCCCTGGTCTCAGGACCTGGGGCGTTTTTTATTACCACATGAAAATCAAACAAACAGCGCAGCGCCCTGTGTGGGAGCGGGCTTGCTCGCGAATGCGGTGGGTCAGTCGATAAAATATTGCCTGATACACCGCATTCGCGAGCAAGCCCGCTCCCACATTTAAGTTAGTGATGCCTAAACAAAAAAGCCCCGGGTCGCGAGACCCGGGGCTTTTTCACGGCTTGGAAAAACTCAGCGATTGCGCGTCAGCAATGCTGGTTTCTCGCCCCGTGGACGGCTTGGCAGTTGATCCAGCTGTTCAGGTGTCGGGAAGCGGTCGGCTTTTGACTCCTTGTGCATGATCTTTGGCTGGTTGCCACGCGGGGCCTGCACGGCGGGTTCCTGGCGAGGCTGGTCGTCACGGGCCGGGCGGCGCGGGCGGGTGTCGTCGCGGCGGGCCTGACCGTCACGCGGGGCGCCGTTGCGTGGGCCGCTGCGCTTGGCCGGAGGTGTGCCGGTAGACGAGCCGTTGCTGTTGCGCGGACCGTTCTGACGACCTTGTGGCTGGCCACTGCGCGGAGCGCCTGCACCTGCGCCCTGTGCCGGGGCACCCGGACGGCGACCGCGGCCCTGTGCCGGTTTCTGCTGCGGCACGTAGTCGACGCGGTTACCGAAGTTATCGACATCGTCATCCAGGAACTCGTCCGGGGCACGATCGGCTGCGGCGCGCGGAGCCGGGCGCTGCTGCTCACGGGCTGGGGTGCCTTCGCGGGGCTTCTGCTCGCGGGCAGGGCGTTCGCCACGGCCATTGCTGTTGCTGGCCGATTTTTCCTTGCCCTTGTCCTTGCCTTTGTCTTTGCGACCGCCGCCGCCACCGCCGCCGTTCGGGCCGTCGCCCCGGGGGCCACGGGCATTGCGCGGATTACGCACATCCGGACGTTCGCGTACTTCAGGCTTCTCGGCTTCGATGGTACTGGCATCGAAGCCCATCAGGTCGCCGTCGGCAATTTTCTGCTTGGTCATGCGCTCGATGCTTTTGAGCAGCTTTTCTTCGTCCGGCGCGACCAGCGAGATCGCTTCGCCCGAACGACCGGCCCGGCCGGTACGGCCGATACGGTGAACGTAATCTTCATCCACGTTCGGCAGCTCGAAGTTGACCACGTGGGGCAACTGGTCGATGTCCAGGCCACGGGCCGCGATGTCGGTGGCCACGAGGATGCGCACTTCGCCGGCCTTGAAGTCGGCCAGGGCCTTGGTGCGGGCGTTCTGGCTCTTGTTGCCGTGGATCGCCACGGCTGGCAGGCCGTGCTTGTCCAGGTACTCGGCCAGGCGGTTGGCGCCGTGCTTGGTACGGGTGAAGACCAGGACCTGTTCCCAGGCGCCGGCGGTAATCAGGTGCGCCAGCAGGGCACGCTTGTGGCTGGCCGCCAGGCGGAACACACGCTGCTCGATACGCTCGACCGTGGTGTTCGGCGGCGTGACTTCGATGCGCTCCGGGTTGTGCAGCAGCTTGCCGGCCAGGTCGGTGATGTCCTTGGAGAACGTCGCCGAAAACAGCAGGTTCTGGCGCTTGGCGGGCAGGCGGGCGAGAACTTTCTTCACGTCATGGACGAAGCCCATGTCGAGCATGCGGTCGGCTTCGTCCAGCACGAGGATTTCAACGTGGGACAAATCGACGCTGCCCTGGCCGGCCAGGTCCAGCAGGCGACCGGGGCAGGCCACCAGTACATCGACGCCACGGGACATGGCCTGGACCTGGGGGTTCATGCCGACGCCGCCAAAAATGCAGGCGCTGACGAACTTCAGGTCGCGAGCGTAGACCTTGAAGCTCTCGTGTACCTGGGCCGCCAGTTCGCGGGTGGGGGTCAGGACCAGTACGCGCGGTTGGCGCGGGCCATGACGCTGGGATTTGTCTGGGTGACCGTTGGGAAACAACCGCTCCAGGATCGGAAGGGCGAAACCACCGGTTTTACCAGTGCCTGTCTGCGCCGCGACCATCAGGTCGCGACCTTGCAACACGGCGGGAATGGCCCGCTGTTGCACCGGGGTAGGCTGGGTATAGCCGGCGGCTTCGATGGCGCCGACTAAAGCCTCGGAGAGACCGAGGGAAGCAAAGGACATGAGTAATCCTGTTTTAGTGAGGGCCTGGCCCAATGGGATAGTCTTGCCGGGCGCGAATGACGTTCAACCAAAAGACGTCATCCCGTCCGGTCCTGCCGGGCCTCGAAGGCGGGTCCGGACAAGGCTCGCGCGGGCTGTAGGCTGCGCTGTAGCGGTGTCGGGATGCCTTTTGCAAGACCGGGCGTCCGGGCGTGAGCCTGGCGGGAAGGCCGGAGTATAACAGAGCAAACGCCCCGCGCCGCTTTCCTGCTGCTCAACGGTTCATTTCAGCGCTGGCCCGGCTGGGCGAGGTGGCCTTGGTCAGAGTGCCTGCGCCGTAGCGGGCGCTCAGTTCGACATAGGCTGGTTCGCGCTTGAAACGCTTGAGTTCGGCACCGAAGCGCTGCACCAGCAAATCCATCCCGGCATTGCGCCGCACCGCCAGGTATTGGCTTTGACGGCTCACCACCACCGGGTTTTCGGTGATCTGATCGCCCAACTGCATTTGTTCGAGTACATGTCGGCCGACCCTGCGGTCGGTGATGAGCAGGTCGATCCGGCCCAGTTGCAACTTGCCGAAGTTGGCTTCGTGGGTGGGCGCCGCTTCACGTTTGAACAGGGTCGACTCGCTGAAGGCCTGGCTGTACAGGTAACCGGGCGACGTGCCAACGGTCAGGCCGCCCAAGTCGTCGAGCGTGCGAAACGGATGGGGGCGGGCGTTGGCGTAGAACATCACGAATTCCACGTCCGACAGCGGTTCGCTGGGGTAAAGCAACAGGGCATCGCGCTCATCGCTGTGGAAAATGTCCAGCGCCCCGTCCGCCAACCCTTGTTCCAGCATCGCCAGGCACCGCTTCCAGGGCAGGAACTGCCATTCCACATCAATGCCCAGGCGCTTGAACACAATGGCCGTGGTTTCATAATCCAGGCCGAGCATCTTGCCGTTCTCTTCGTAGACATAAGGCGCCCAGGGTTCGGTGACAATGCGCAACTTTTCGGCCTGGGCGGTCACGCTCAGGCACAAGAGAAGAAGGGTGGTCAGCAGTTGGGCAATGACGGGCATGGGCCTGAGGTTACGACGAGAGCTCATCAAATAGCTAGAGCGCTCTGGCCTGTGCCCTGGTGGCCTGTTTGGTTAGTGAGTCAACTTCTGCGAATTCGAACTGACGAACTAACCACGCAGGCCACTAGTTGCCTTTTGCCTGCATCAGGTGCGCATAGATGGCTTCGCGGCGCTCACCCAGCACGAGACGAATCAGCGGATGATCGAGCCAGCGTTTGAGTTCATGGTCCTGCAGCGATTTTTCCAGACGATGTTCGACGTTCTCCAGGGCTTTTTCCCACCAGACCGGGGCGCAGGCCTGGTCGAACTCGTTGGTATGGCGGTAGCAGCCATAGAGGATCTCGCGCATGAACTGGCGTTTATGGCTGGGCAGCCCCAGGGTGATGAACTTATAGGCCAGGCGTTGGAAGGCCGGCGGCCGAGGCAGGGTAGCGGTGACTTGGCTGGTTTCATCCAGGGCTTGGTGGCAAGTTGGTGCGGCACCGTGTTTGTCGAGCCAGGCTTTGGTCTTGGCGCGGAACAGCTGCTTGCGGCTCCAGTAGTGGTGGATCAGGTCTGGACACTCGCGCACCCGCACCGAGCGATAGGCCGCTACCGAAAGGCAGAATTCTTCCAGCGTGTAGGCACCCTTCGCCAGCGGATACAGCTCATCCATCAGGGCGATCGAGCGATCCAGGACTGACGCATCGACACAGTTGAGACCAATCACCCCGGAGTTCAGCAAGGGCATGTCGTCGTCCGCCAGCTGCCGCTGGCGCAGTGTGTCGGCCAGTGTCAGGTAAAGCCCGGCGTCCTTGTTGGCGCCATACGTCAGGCCTAAGGCATTGCACAGCAACGTGCCGGGCTGGACGCGGCGAAACAGTTCGAGGGGGGAGCAATGGAAAAAAGTGTCGGTGTCGATCAGCAGCGCCACTTCGGCTTCTTTGAGCACTTTCTGCATCACCACGTGCTTGGCACGGAAGTGATACCCGTGGGGTTCGATCCAGGCCTGGCGGGTTTCATTGTCCAACGGGCGCAAACGCACCGGCAGCCCGGCGTACGGTGCGGGATTGTCGGTGAACACCTGGATATCCAAGGCTTCGTCCGGTGTCTTGCGCAGACCGGCCAACGCGCTGGCGATGCTGAACAACGCTTCCTGGTGATAGGTTTCGGCCCCGTAGACCAGATAAATGAGTTGTGGGGTCGTTAGCCTGTGACCATTGGGCATCTACTGCGATCCTCCAGATGTCTGTGTATAAAAAAAGGCCTTGGTTTTCGCCAAGGCCTCTTTGTACCACCGCATTAAGTCAATCAGCGCGGCAGCTTGAGGTTGTTCCATATCGCGAGGCTGGGCTCGGCCTGGTTAAGGGTATAGAAATGCAGCCCCGGTGCGCCGCCCTGCAACAAACGCTCACACATTTGTGTGATGACTTCCTCGCCGAAGCTTTGGATGCTTGAGGTGTCATCGCCGTAGGCTTCCAGTTGTTTGCGGATCCAGCGTGGGATTTCTGCACCGCATGCGTCGGAGAAGCGCGCCAGCTTGCTGTAGTTGGTGATCGGCATGATCCCTGGCACGACAGGAATGTCGACGCCCAGCTTGCGGATACGTTCGACGAAGTAGAAATAGCTGTCGGCGTTGAAGAAATACTGGGTGATGGCACTGTTGGCGCCAGCATTGGCTTTGCGCACGAAATTGCGAAGATCGTCTTCGAAGTTGCGCGCTTGCGGGTGCATTTCCGGATACGCAGCCACTTCGACGTGGAAATGTTCGCCGGTTTCCTCACGAATGAAGCTCACCAGTTCGTTGGCGTGGCGCAGCTCACCGCTGGCCATGCCCATGCCCGACGGCAGGTCGCCACGCAGGGCAACGATGCGCTTGATGCCGGCCGCCTTGTACTGGGTCAACAGACTGCGCAGGTCGTCCTTACTGTCACCGACGCAGGACAGGTGAGGGGCCGCAGGAATTTTGACTTCGCTTTCGAGCTGCAACACGGTGTTCAGGGTGCGATCACGGGTCGAACCGCCGGCGCCATAGGTGCAGGAGAAGAAGTCGGGGTTGTAGCTGGCCAACTGGCGGGCAGTGGCGATCAGTTTTTCATGCCCAGCATCGGTCTTCGTCGGGAAGAACTCGAAGCTGTAGCGACGGTCTTGGGACATGGTCATATCCTTGGAAACTCGTAGGCCGGTGAGGCTTGCATATCCCTGGTGGGGGAGGGCTTATGTGGGAGCGAGCTTGCTCGCGATTGCCATCGCCCCGGTACGGCAGTTAGGCCGAGGTGTCTGCATCGCGAGCAAGCTCGCTCCCACAGGGAGCCGCGCCGATCAGTAGCGGTAAGCGTGCGGCTTGAACGGGCCTTCGACGGTGACGCCGATGTAGTCAGCCTGTTGCTTGGTCAGCTTGGTGACCACGCCGCCGAAACCGCGGACCATTTCCAGGGCCACTTCTTCGTCGAGTTTCTTGGGCAGTACTTCCACGGTCAGGCGCTCGGCTTTCTGGGCCGGCGACAGGTCGGCGTATTTCTGGCCGAACAGGAAGATCTGGGCCAGGACCTGGTTGGCGAACGAACCGTCCATGATGCGGCTTGGGTGACCGGTGGCGTTGCCCAGATTGACCAGGCGGCCTTCGGCCAGCAGGATCAGGTAGTCGTCGTTCTGTGGGTCGAAGCTGCCGGTGCCGGTGCGGTGCACCTTGTGAACCTGCGGCTTCACTTCTTCCCATGCCCAGTTCTTGCGCATGAAAGCGGTGTCGATTTCGTTATCGAAGTGACCGATGTTGCAGACCACGGCGCGCTTTTTCAAGGCCTTGAGCATGTTGGCATCGCAGACATTGACGTTGCCGGTGGTGGTCACGATCAGGTCGATCTTGCCCAGCAGTGCTTTGTCGATGCTGGCTTCGGTGCCGTCGTTGATCCCGTCGATGAACGGCGAAACCAGCTCGAAACCGTCCATGCAGGCTTGCATGGCGCAGATCGGGTCGACTTCCGACACTTTGACGATCATGCCTTCCTGGCGCAGGGACTGGGACGAACCCTTGCCCACGTCACCGTAGCCGATCACCAGCGCCTGCTTGCCCGACAACAGGTGGTCGGTGCCGCGCTTGATGGCGTCGTTGAGGCTGTGACGGCAGCCATACTTGTTGTCGTTCTTGCTCTTGGTCACCGAGTCATTGACGTTGATGGCCGGGATTTTCAGCTCGCCCTTGGCCAGCATGTCCAACAGGCGGTGGACGCCGGTGGTGGTTTCTTCGGTCACGCCGTGGACTTTTTCCAACACGGCCGGGTATTTCTTGTGCAGCAACTCGGTCAGGTCGCCGCCGTCGTCGAGGATCATGTTGGTGTCCCATGGCTGGCCATCCTTGAGGATGGTTTGCTCCAGGCACCACTCGTACTCTTGCTCGGTCTCGCCTTTCCAGGCGAATACCGGGATGCCGGCGGCGGCAATGGCGGCAGCGGCCTGGTCCTGGGTCGAGAAGATGTTGCAGGACGACCAGCGCACTTCGGCACCCAGGGCAACCAGGGTTTCGATCAGCACGGCGGTCTGGATGGTCATGTGGATGCAGCCGAGGATTTTTGCGCCCTTCAATGGCTGTTCGCCAGAGTACTTGCGACGCAGACCCATCAGGGCTGGCATTTCGGATTCGGCGATGATGATTTCGCGACGACCCCAGGCCGCCAGGGACATGTCGGCGACTTTGTAATCGGTAAAAGCTGCAGGCGTGATAACAGCGCTCATGAAGAGCCTCCATTCGTAATGTATGCGAATGGGCGCCGTTGTGCGTTTAGTGTTCGTGCGGGCAGGCCCGTACAAACAACGCCCCATCCGAGCCTGACAGGTCGAGCCTGCTGCAGCGCCCCTCGGACAGGTGGCGGGAACGATCCAGCGTGTGGACCGGGTAAAGCGGGGGCGATTATAACGGGCTAATCGGATCTTCCAAAAGGGTTTCTGTCGGCAAATCGAAATTGCCGATGACCGTCATAGGGGCCGCGACGTAGAGCCGGGCAGCCTGGTCTGCCATGATGCAGGCATTCATCGGCCAGACGCTCAGGAGTGAACATGAATTTCCACACCCGCAAATGGGTCAAGCCCGAAGACCTCAACCCCAACGGCACGCTGTTCGGCGGCAGCCTGTTGCGCTGGATCGACGAGGAGGCGGCGATCTACGCCATTGTCCAGCTGGGCAACCAGCGCGTGGTCACCAAGTACATCTCGGAAATCAATTTCGTCAGCGCTTCGCGCCAGGGCGACATCATCGAGCTGGGCATCACCGCCACCGAGTTTGGCCGCACCTCCATCACGCTGACCTGCGAGGTGCGCAACAAAATCACCCGCAAGAGCATCCTGACCGTGGAGAAAATGGTCTTCGTCAACCTCGGCGAAGACGGCCTGCCCGCGCCCCATGGCCGGACCGAGATCAAGTACGTCAAGGATCAGTTCAAGGATGATGTCGTCGAGTGAGATCGGCGCGCTGTCATCGCAAGCAAGCTCGCTCCCACAAGGGGGCTGCGGTGAGGTCAGATTCAGGTTTGCCGCCAACTCCCCTGTGGGAGCGAGCTTGCTCGCGATGACGATTGCACATTCAACACCGATGCAAACCGACCCACCGCTACCGCGAGCAAGCTCGTTCCCGCATCTTGTGTTTGGGGTGCCACTGAACAGCTCTGAACGCCGCGTGTCGTAGGTATATCACGCCACGGGTTCAGGAGTTGCATGGACACTCATAAAGACGGCAAGACCCCAGACCTTTCGGCTCAGGAGCAGCACGAAGTCGACCGTAACCAGCCGCCGCGGGCGGCCGTGTTACATGAAATCATCCGCACCCAGGGCAATCTGGAGCTGGAGCGCAGTATCGCCGCGCTCTGGTGGTCGGCCCTGGCGGCGGGACTGACCATGGGGTTGTCGCTGATGGCGATGGGTTTGCTCAACTCTCGGCTGCCGGATCACGAGGGCTTCAAGGTGATCGCCAGTTTCGGTTACTGCGCCGGCTTTCTCGCGGTGATTCTGGCCCGCCAGCAACTGTTCACCGAAAACACCCTGACCGCCGTGCTACCGATCATGAGCAAACCCACGCTGGGCAACTTCGGTCGGTTGTTGCGGCTTTGGGGGGTGGTACTGGTGGGCAACCTGTGCGGCACTTTGCTGGTGGCCTACGTGATGCTGCATCTGCCCATTTTCGACCCGCGCACCGACCAGGCCTTCCTGGAGATCGGCCGCAAGGTCATGGAGAACGACACCGGCCAGATGTTCGCCAAAGGCATCATTTCCGGCTGGATGATCGCCACCATGGTCTGGATGATTCCCTCCATGGAAAGCGCCAAGATGTGGATCATCATTCTCATCACCTATCTGATGGCGCTTGGGGACTTCACCCACATTGTCGTCGGCTCGGCCGAAGTGTCGTATCTGGTCTTTGCCGGGCAGTTGTCGTGGGAGGACTTCTGGATGGTGTTCGCTGGGCCGACGTTGGCGGGCAATATTGTCGGCGGGAGCTTTATCTTTGCCTTGATCAGTCATGCGCAGATTCGCAGCGAAGTAGGCCTGCCCAAGGATAATTCTGCCAAAGCGGCAAGGCAGCGCATCGACGCGGAGTAGAGGGGAGCCTGAGCGCAGGTGCTCAGGCGATGACTGAAAGCGTTCTTAAACAGCGACTGCCGCCAAGCGCCGTTGTCGATAGATATAGAACAACGCTGTCAACGTCGTCAGGCCGCCGACAGCTGCCCCGGTCCATGGTAAGTCCGCCAGGTCAGCCCCACTGGCCACCACCAACCCACCCATCCAAGCACCAGCCGCGTTGCCGAGGTTGAAGGCGCTCTGGTTCAGGGTCGAGCCAAGGTTCGGCGCTTCATGGGCCTGATCGATGATCAGCAGTTGCAGGATCGGGCACAGGGCAAAGGCGAAAATACCCCACAACACCAGGGTGATCGCCGCCGGAATCACCGATTGGCTGGTTTGGCTGAACGCGGCGAGCACCAGTACCACGGCCAGCGCCATGCCCACCAGCGAGGGCAGCAGGCGCCGGTCGGCCAGGCGTCCGCCGAGGAAGCTACCCGCCGTCAGGCCGACGCCGAACAACAGCAGCATGACGGTGATGCCGTGGGGGCTGACGCCGGTGATGTCTTGCAGGATGGGTGCGATGTAGGTGAACACGCTGAACAGGCTGGTGGAGGCCAGTACGCTCATGCCCAGGGCGAGCAACACGTTGACCTTGCCCAGGACCTTGAACTCGCTGGCCAGGTTGGCTTTGTCCATGGGAATGTCCTTGGGCAGCCAGATCCATTGGGCAATGGCCGCGATCACGCCGATGATCGAGACCGCCCAGAAGGTCGAACGCCAGCCGGCGTATTGACCCAGGGCCGTGCCCAACGGGACACCCAGCACGTTGGCCAGGGTCAGGCCGGTGAACATCATGGCAATCGCCTGGGCCCGTTTATTCGGCGCCACCAGCCCGGCGGCCACCACCGAACCAATGCCAAAGAATGCTCCGTGGCACAGCGCAGTAATGACCCGGGCGGCCATCAGCGTGGCGTAGTTCGGCGCCAGGGCACAGAGCACGTTGCCGAGGATGAACATCAGCGTCATGCCCAGCAGCGTCGCCTTGCGCGGCATGTTGGCGGTGCCGATTGCCAGGATCGGTGCGCCGAACACCACGCCCAGGGCGTAGCCGGTGATCAGCAGCCCGGCCTGGGGAATACTCACGGCCAGGTCCCGGGCGACATCGGGCAACAGCCCCATGATGACGAATTCAGTCGTGCCGATGCCAAAAGCGGCAACGGCCAAAGCAAGCAAGGCGAGTGGCATGCGCAGGGTCTCTGTCTGTAGTCTTGACGCGCGGGTCAGGCATACGCATGCCGGCGCCCTATTCGAGTGAACGGGACAACCGCGAGATTATTGGAATTAGGGTATGCGCAACTGAGTGCGGCGTGATCGGCTTGAAGTATAAACGATAGCGAATCAATTCATGAGCCCGCTGATCGTAGGAGCTGTCGAGTTACAACGCGGCTGCGATCTTTCCACTGACAATTGTGTCTGGCGTGAAAGATCAAAAGATCGCAGCCTTCGGCAGCGCCTACGGGCGGAGGGACAAGACAAGGAGCGTGCCGTGCTTGCGACGGCCTTGGTGTTGGTAGCGGCGCTGTTGCATGCGGCGTGGAATACGCTGATCAAATTCAGTGGTGAGCGTTTGCTGGTGGTGGCGTGCATGGACAGCGTCGCCCTGCTGTTCGTCGCGTTGGCCCTGGGTTTCGTGGCATTGCCGCCGTTAGAGATCTGGCCGTGGATCCTGGCCTCGGCGGCGTTCGAGCTGTTGTACCGTTATTTGCTGATCCAGGCTTATCGGGTTGGTGACCTGGGGTTGGTCTATCCACTGATGCGCGGCCTGTCGCCGCTGGTGGTGCTGGCCCTGACGTTTATTTTCGCTGGCGAAGCGCTGACGACCCAGCAGGTCATCGGTATTTTGCTGATCCCGTTCGGCATGCTTTGCCTGTTGTGGCAGGGCGGTGGCGGCGACCGGCTGCCCTGGTCGATGCTGCCGGTGGTGGCGTTGATCGGCCTGTGCATCGGTTGCTACACCTTTATCGATGGCCATGCCCTGCGGCGTTGGTCCCATCCGCTGGATTACCTGGTCTGGGTCACGCTGCTCAGCGCCTGGCCCTTCCCCTTGCTGGCGTTGGTGAGCAAACGGGCGGCGTTCATGCGGTTCTGGCACGAACAGTGGCGGCTGGGGTTGGCGATCGGATTCTGCGTATTGTTCAGCTACGCTCTGGTGCTATGGGCCATGCAACTGGGTTCGATCGCCGAAGCGGCGGCGCTGCGGGAGATCAGCGTGATCCTGGTGGTGCTGTTCGGCATGCGCTACCTGAAAGAACCTTTTGGCCGGCCGCGGCTCTTAGCCTGCGCACTGGTGCTGATCGGCATGCTGGTGATGAAAGCCTGACCGGCGCTTGGCGCTCGATTCTCTATAAAACTCAAAAAGGAAGTGCGGTATGACGGTTGCTCTGTGGTGTGTGTTGATTGCTTTTCTCCTGCCTTATCTGTGTATCGGGATCGCCAAGGCCGGTGGGAAATACCGGTTGCAGGATAATCACGATCCCCGGGACTTTCTCGATTCACTCGAAGGCGCTCCCCGGCGTGCCTACGCAGCGCAACTGAACAGCTTTGAAATCAGCCCGTTTTTTGCCGCCGCCGTGATCGTCGCGCACCTGGCCGGCAACGCCGAACTGGTCACCATCAACGTGCTGGCGGTGCTGTTCATCACCAGCCGCCTGCTCTACATCATTTGCTATCTGGCGGACTGGGCGATTCTGCGTTCGCTGGTATGGTTCGTGGGGGTGGGGCTGGTCTTGAGTTTCTTCTTTGTTTCGATTTGAGCCTGGCGGCTGAATCGTCGGCGTCTGTACTGGCCCTATCGCGAGCAAGCTCGCTCCCACATTGGATCTAGCTGCACACAAGATATGTGTCCACTGGAGATCAACTGTGGGGAGCTTGCTCGCGATGGGGCCGGGACAATCAACACATCTCTCAAGGATTGGCGGTCACCGCATTCGCCACCTGCGGCACTTGCGGCAACGCCATGCCCTTGGGCCAGAGCATCCAAATCTGTCCCTGTTGCTTCATGTCCCCGGCCAACTGCCCTGCGGCCTCGCCCGTGCCCCAGAACAGGTCCGCCCGCACTTCGCCGGTAATCGCACCGCCAGTGTCCTGGGCGGCGACGGGGCGGTTCAAGGCGCTGCCGTCGGGGCGAGTGGTGGATAACCACAACAGGCTGCCCAGCGGAATCACCTTGCGGTCCACCGCCACGCTGTAGCCGGCGGTCAGCGGTACATTCAGCGAACCTCGCGGGCCTTCGTTGCTGTCGGGGTTGCGGTTGAAGAACACGTAGCTGGGATTGCTGCCGAGCAATTCGGGAATGCGGTTCGGGTTGGCCTTGGCCCAGGCACTGATGGTGCCCATGGTCACGTCTTCTTTCTTGAGTTCGCCTTGTTCGACCAGCCAGCGTCCGATGGGGCGGTAAGGATGGCCGTTCTGGTCGGCATAACCGATGCGCAGTTGGCGGCCATCAGCCAACTGAATGCGTCCCGAACCCTGGATTTGCAGGAATTGCAGGTTCATGGGGTCGGTCAGCCAGGCAATGACCGGCGCCTTCACGCCATTGGTTTCGATGGTGGCCGCGTCGTCGTACGGCTTGAGCACCCGGCCTTCGAGGCGGCCGCGCAGGCGTTTGCCCTTGAGCTCAGGGTAGAGGCTGTCCAGCGACACGATGATCATGTCCTCCGGTACACCGTAGACCGGGACATTCGCCGTGGTGGTCTGGGTGAGGCTGCCGGGGTAGACCGGCTCATAATAGCCGGTAATCAGGCCGTTGGGGCTGTTGTCCCCCGAACGCAGGCCATAGACGTCCAGGTTCTGTTTCAGGAAGTTGCGTACATCCTGTGGGGTTTGCGGCACATTGGCCGCTGCCGCACAGGTCGGGCCCCAGGTCGCATCGGCCTTGAGCCGGGTGCACGCGCTGCGCCAGGAACCGAAACCGGCCAGCAGATCTGCATCGGACACCGCCGGCAACGCCTCCCAGGGGGCGCTGACATAGGTGGCGAGGGCGTGGGTCTGAGGTTCTTCGACCTTTTCGCCGCGGTTGCAACCGGCCAACAGTGCCATCAGCGGTAGGGTCAATGCCAGGCCTTTGTGCCAGGGCTTGATGCGGCTGTTCATGAAGATTTCCTTTGCAGCCATTCGGGCGCTGTCAGGCGCTCGAACAACCCGTATTGTTGATAGGGCCATTGGTCTTTACCGATGACCCGAGGATACTAACCGCCGTTTCCTGCCCCGAGGCCAAGATGTTTGTAAAACGATTTTCCATGGCCGTGCTGGCCTGCCTGATGTTGTCCGCTTGTGGCGGCGTCGATCCCAATTCTCCCCTGGGCCAGCGCAAGACGATTTTCAAGCAGATGCTCAAGACCAATGAAGAGCTGGGTGGCATGTTGCGCGGCCGAGTCCCGTTTGACGGCGCGCGTTTCGCCGAGGGCGCGGCGCAACTGGACCAATTGTCCCATGAGCCCTGGAAGCACTTCCCCCAAGTGCGCGAGCAAGATCACACCAGCGCCCGGGATGACGTCTGGCAAAAACAGGCGCGCTTCCAGGAACTGGCCCGCAACCTTGAAGCGGCCACCGGTGAGTTGGTGACCGCCAGCAAAGTCCAACCGTACAGGGCCAGTTACCTGGGGCCGGCGGTGCAGAAGGTCGAAGATGCGTGCAGTGCCTGTCATAAAGAGTTTCGGGATTATTGACTTGCCTTGAAAGATCGCAGGCGAAGCCTGCGATCTTTTCAACGTTCACTTATCCAACTCATCCACCGCTTCCTGCAATTCCTTGCGGGAGGTTGCCAGCTTGTCCTTGCGTTTGTTGATCCGTTCGGCATCGCCTTTCTTCATGGCCTTTTCCAGGTCGGCCTGACGCCGGCTGACCTCGTGCTTGGCATCGAGCACCTTGTTTTCACGTTCCTTGCGCAAGGACGCATCGGTGCAATGGGTGGTGACTTCACTCAACGCGGTTTCCAGGCCTGCCTGCTGGTCCTGGTTGCCACGGGACTTGGCCAGTTCGATCTGGTTGATGATGCCCTGGCGCTTGGCCGCGCAGCCAGTGAGTTCCGGGGTTTGCTCGTCCGCCAGCAAAGGGGCGGCCATGGCGCTGCATAAGACCAGCAGGGCAACGGGGGACAGGAAATTCATAGCAACTCCGTAAAAAAATCGCGAGCGGTCGGTACAGATGCGCTGTTGGAACGCATGTTCGCCCCTGGGGTTCAACCGCACGGGGGGCGGATTAAAAACCGTCGACCCCGGCGGAGCGTAATACGTCACTCAAGGCCAACACCTGCGGGTCGCGAAAAAAGGCGCTCAATTGCGCGGCGCGTCCCGGCCCGATGCCGACTTCGGCTTGCCATTGTTCGGTGCTGCGCTCGGCCAGCGCCGGCCACGGCTCTTCCAACCGGGCCTCACCAATGGGTGGCAGGCCCAAGGCCTTGAGCCATTGCCCGAAAGGGCGTTGCCGGGCGCTGTCGAAGCTGGCGAGCAAGCGGGCGCTGGTGCGTTCGCCGAAGCCGTCAATGTTAGCAAGCTCGGCGGCATCGAGGGTCAACCAATCCAACAATCCGTGAAGCCTGCCGGCAGCGAGGAGCTTTTCCCAGGTGCCGGGGCCGACATGGGGCAGGGCGAGCCCGTGTTTGCCGCTGAGCCAGTTCAGGCGTGCGAGGAATTGGCTTTCGCAGCCGGGCGTCGCTTGCCAGCAACTCAAGAAGTGGTGATCGCTTGCCGCGGGGGCATTGACGTCCTGGCGCTCAAGGCTGCGCAGCACCACCTCGTCGAGTCGTGGAATGGTCAGCCCGGCCAGGCTGATGGCGACCCGATCGCCGGGGCGGATGTCCATTTCCTCCCAGCGCTTGAGAGAGCTGACGCTGACCCGGCGAACCCGCCGGTCGTCGAGCAGGGTCGGTTCAAGTTCCAGCACGGGGGTGATGCGCCCGGTACGCCCGACCTTGAAGCGCACCTTGCGCACTTCGGCCAGGGCCTGGGCATACGGGTATTTCCAGGCCACGCTCCAGAACGGCGCCCTGGCCTGCCAGCGTTCGGCCGGTGGACGGCGGCTCTGGCGCAGGACGATCCCGTCGCTGGCGAAGGGCAGCGGCGTGCGATACCAGCGGTCGCGCCACCGCTCGGCATCCCTCAGCGTCCGGACAGGCTGGTTGTAGTCGCGGGTGTCAGCGAAACCCAGCGCATTCAGCGCGGCCATCCGCTCGGGCAGGGTGCCGGGCCCTTCAGGCCAGTCCCAGACAAACAGACCGATGGAGGATGCCTCCTGCGCCGTCAAATTGTTGCGCGCCATCAAACCCGCCACGGTTGCGCGGGCGTTCAGGCTGCCGCGGCTGGCTTGGACATGGGCGTCCAGGCGCCAATACAACTCGCCCTGGACGACCAGATCCGCGGGCTGGCGCAGTCGCTGCGCGATGGCGCCGATCTGGTGCGCACTCGCGGTCCAGTCATGCCCCAGGACACCATCGCCACGGCTGATCGCTTGATGCAGGCGACCTTTGCGGTAAACCAGGGAGACCGCCACGCCATCGACTTTCGGTTGCGCCCAGACGTCCTCTCGAGCAAGCAGCCAGGCATTCACGGCGTCGGCGTCCTTCAGTTTTTCCAGGCCGGTATGGACGACGGGGTGACGTACCTTTCCGCCCGCTGAGCGCAGGGGGGCGTCGGGTGCCGCGAGATTGAAGCAGCGGCGCCATTGGCTCAGCTGTGTACGGGATTGATCATAAAGCTCATCGGCCACCAGCGACTGGCCGAGGCGGTGGTAACGGTCGTCCCAGGTGTCGATTTGTTGTTGCAGCGTGGCAATCTCCGCCCGGGCCCGTTCAGCGGGCCAGTCGGGGCAGGGTGTGGCTACCGCTACCGCGGGGAGGGCCATGAATGCGAGACAGGCGAGGGCATAGAGGAACGGGGGCATCGAAGCATCCTTGCTCGGTTGAGTCTCTGAAGGCTAGTCAGCGTCCCGGCTGTTGCGAGGGGTGGAGCGTTACCGGATTTTGCGGCGCCTGGTGGCAAAGTCGCGGCGGTACAGTCCTGCGCGATTTCGCCACGCAACTGTCCCTTGAACCCCTCAATGACCGGTGCAGAATGAGCCTTCGATCCACCTTTGCCTGGAACGCCCGAATGGACCTGCCGACACTCGCTGTTTTCATTCCGGCCTGCTTTGCGCTGAACATGGCGCCGGGGCCGAACAACCTGCTCTCCATCAGTAACGCCTCGCGTTATGGCTTCGTCCGGGCGTGCAGCGGCGGCATCGGTCGGTTGCTGGCGTTTGCGATCATGATCGCCCTGGCGGCGGTGGGGCTCACCGCCGTGTTGCACACATCGGAGCTGCTGTTCCTGGGGATCAAGCTCGTCGGTGCCGGTTACCTGTTCTATCTGGCCGTGCAGTTGTGGCGGGCCCAGCCCGAGGCCGACAGCGAAGCCGGGCTCGTATCGATGACCCGGGCCGGCCTGGCGCGCCAGGAGTTCCTGGTGGCCATTGGCAATCCGAAGGCAATTTTGTTGTTCACTGCGTTTCTGCCGCAATTCGTCGACCGCACAGGTATCGTCACCCAACAATTCGCCGTGCTGGGTGGCTTGTTCCTGGCGCTGGAGTGCATCGCCATCGGGTTGTATTGCTACATGGGCATTTACGCGCGGCGGCTGTTCGCCCGGCCCAGTGGCAAACGCCTGTTCAATCGGATGTGTGCGGGACTGCTCGCCAGTGCGGCTTCGTTTTTGCTGGTGGCACGGCGGACCTAGACTCTCTGAGGTCCCTGTTGGCACCGGAGGCATGGTCTCCTCGCCACAGGGGCGGTGCCTGGCTTTGATTTTTTGATAAAAAAGCCCCTGGCGACCCAGTCGCCAGGGGCTTTTCATTACACGCGGGTGTTACAGGCCGGCAGCGGCGCGCAGGGCGTCCGCGCGGTCGGTCTTTTCCCAGGTGAACGTGGTGAAGGTATCGCCATCGACGGTCTTGGTCTCTGGCGTACGACCGAAGTGACCATAGGCGGCGGTGTCCTGGTACATCGGGTGCAGCAGGTCGAGCATGGTGGTGATAGCGTATGGACGCAGGTCGAACACTTCGCGTACCAGGTTGATGATCTTGTCATCGCCGATCTTGCCGGTGCCGAAGGTGTTCAGCGAGATCGACGTAGGCTGGGCGACGCCAATGGCGTAGGACACTTGGATTTCGCAGCGCTCGGCCAGACCGGCGGCCACGATGTTCTTGGCGACATAACGACCGGCGTAAGCGGCCGAGCGGTCAACCTTGGAAGGGTCCTTGCCGGAGAACGCGCCACCGCCATGACGGGCCATGCCGCCGTAGCTGTCGACGATGATCTTGCGACCGGTCAGGCCGCAGTCGCCCACCGGGCCGCCGATGATGAACTGGCCGGTCGGGTTGATGTGGAACTGGGTGTCCTTGGACAGCAACTCGGCAGGCAGCACGTGCTTGACGATCAGTTCCATCACGCCTTCGCGCAGGTCTTTATAGGACACCTCAGGGTTGTGCTGGGTCGACAGGACGACGGCGTCGATACCGACCACCTTGCCGCCTTCGTAACGGCAGGTCACCTGGGACTTGGCGTCCGGGCGCAGCCACGGCAGCAGGCCGGATTTACGGGCTTCGGCCTGGCGTTTAACCAACTGGTGCGAGAAGGTGATCGGGGCCGGCATCAGCACATCGGTCTCGTTGCTGGCGTAGCCGAACATCAGGCCCTGGTCGCCTGCGCCCTGGTCTTCTGGCTTGGCCCGATCAACGCCCTGGTTGATGTCCGGGGACTGCTTGCCGATGATATTCATCACGCCGCAGGTCGCGCCGTCGAAGCCGACGTCGGAGCTGTTGTAGCCGATGCCCAGGATGACGTCGCGAACGATCTGCTCCAGGTCGACCCAGGCCGACGTGGTGACTTCGCCAGCGATGATCGCCACGCCCGTTTTCACCAGAGTCTCGCACGCCACGCGGGCGAACTTGTCTTCAGCAATGATGGCGTCCAGCACCGCATCAGAAATCTGGTCGGCGATTTTGTCCGGATGCCCTTCAGACACGGACTCGGAGGTGAAAAGGGAGTATTCGCTCATCTCGATGTTTTCCTACAAGTTACCGTTGGTGAGTGTCGCCAGTGGGTCGCTGAAAGTGGCGAACCTGGATCTGGAAACCATTACGTAAGCCTACATAGAGGCTTTCCCCGGGCACGAGGCCCGCTGCGGTGGCCCAGCGGGCCAGGTCGTCCTGTTCAAAGCCGAGCCAGAGGTCGCCGCAGGCTTCCCTGGCCCAGCTCTGGTTGTGGCTGCATAACTCGGTCACCAGCAGGCTGCCGCCCGGTTGCAGCAGGCGGGCCATGTGCTTGAGTGCATCGGCCGGCGCGGCGAAATGATGCAGCACCATGTTCAATACCACGCAGTCGGCCTGCAGGCTCATGCCATCCAGTGCATCGGCCAGTTGCAGGCGCACGTTAGCCAGAGCCTCGCGCTCACACACCTGGCGCGCCAGCTCGAGCATGGCCGGGCTGTTGTCCAGCGCCGTCACCTGGCTGAAACGTCGCGCCAGCTCCGGCAGAAAGGCGCCATCGCCGGGGCCGACTTCGATCGCCGTGGCCGCAGGCTCGAAGCTCAATTTGTCGAGCAGCGCCACCACGCTTTCACGGTATTGCGGCAAGCCGGCGATCAGGTCTTGCTGGGCGCGAAACTTCTCGGCGACCCGTGCGAAGAAGTCCTGGCTGGCGGCCGCCCGTTGTCCGTGAACCTGGGCGATGCGAGCCTGCACGTCGGTCGGCAGGCTCAGTGCGTCCACTTCGTCCAGCAGCGCCGCGTGCAGCTTGCCGCCCAGCAGATCGGTATGGGGTAGGGCGCGGCGATAGAAAATGGCGTTGCCTTCCCGGCGGGTCGCCACCAGGTCGGCCTGGGCCAGGACCTTGAGGTGGTGACTCATGCCGGACTGGCCGATGCCGAAGATCTGCGCCAGTTCCAGCACGCCGAACGAATCGTTGGCCAGGGCGCGCAATACATTGAGCCGCAACGGATCGCCGCCGGCCTTGCAAAGGGCCGCCAGCTCATCGCAGTCGTCGTGGCGAATGGAGGGCGCGGGCAGGTTCATAGTGGGGCCGTCTGTTTCACTAGTGGGGCGGTCCGTTTCAGTGGGGCAGTCTAGTGAGGGGTTTGGATCATCGCAAGTTCAATATCAAAAAGTTTTGATATTGGATGATAAATGGCACTTCCCGATCCGTGCTTGACTCTACAGGCCATCAGCGGAAAGGTTTCACCCGGCGAATGCGACTTTATCCACCGGAAAAACGCTCAAGGATGACTATCTATCATTGCCCCGGGGCGGGTGGGTGAGGGAAAATGCTCGCCTTTTTCAGTTTCGTTTTATTCATTCTCGATTCAATACCCGCAGGAGAACAGCGATGCCCAGCCGTCGTGAGCGTGCCAATGCCATTCGTGCCCTCAGCATGGATGCCGTGCAGAAAGCCAACAGCGGCCATCCCGGTGCCCCCATGGGTATGGCGGATATCGCCGAGGTGCTTTGGCGCGACTACCTCAAGCACAGCCCGAGCAACCCCTCGTTCGCCGACCGTGACCGCTTCGTGCTGTCCAACGGCCACGGCTCGATGTTGATCTACTCGCTGCTGCACCTGACCGGCTATGACCTGTCGATCGATGACCTGAAGAACTTCCGCCAGTTGCACAGCCGCACCCCGGGCCACCCGGAATATGGCTACACCCCAGGGGTGGAAACCACCACCGGCCCACTGGGCCAAGGCCTGGCCAACGCCGTGGGTTTTGCCCTGGCGGAAAAAGTCCTGGCGGCACAGTTCAACCGCCCAGGTCATAACGTCGTCGACCACCACACCTACGTATTCCTGGGCGATGGCTGCATGATGGAAGGCATTTCCCATGAAGTCGCCTCCCTGGCCGGTACCCTGGGCCTGGACAAGCTGATCGCGTTCTACGACGACAACGGCATCTCCATCGATGGCGAAGTCGAAGGTTGGTTCACCGACGACACCCCCAAGCGCTTCGAAGCCTACAACTGGTTGGTAATCCGCAACGTCGACGGTCACGACCCGGAAGAGATCAAGACCGCCATCGAGACCGCTCGCAAAAGCGCCCAGCCGACCCTGATCTGCTGCAAGACCACCATCGGTTTCGGCTCGCCGAACAAGCAAGGCAAGGAAGACTGCCACGGCGCGCCGTTGGGGGCCGAGGAAATCGCCCTGACCCGTGCCGCGCTTAAGTGGAACCATGGCCCGTTCGAAATCCCGGCCGACATCTACGCCGAATGGGATGCCAAGGAAAAGGGCCGTGCGCTCGAAGCCGAGTGGGACCAGCGCTTCGCTGCCTATTCCGCCGAATTCCCCGAGCTGGCAAACGAGCTGGTGCGTCGCCTCAGCGGCGAGCTGCCGGCCGACTTCGCCGAAAAAGCCTCGGCGTACATCGCTGAAGTCGCCGCCAAGGGCGAAACCATCGCCAGCCGCAAGGCCAGCCAGAACACCCTGAACGCCTTCGGCCCATTGCTGCCGGAACTGCTGGGCGGTTCGGCCGACCTGGCTGGTTCCAACCTGACCCTGTGGAAAGGCTGCAAAGGTGTCAGCGCCGAAGACGCCAGTGGCAACTACATGTACTACGGCGTTCGCGAGTTCGGCATGAGCGCAATCATGAACGGCGTAGCGCTGCACGGTGGCCTGGTACCTTACGGCGCCACTTTCCTGATGTTCATGGAATACGCCCGCAACGCCGTGCGCATGTCGGCGCTGATGAAAAAACGCATCCTGTATGTGTTCACCCACGACTCCATCGGCCTGGGCGAAGACGGCCCGACGCACCAGCCGATCGAGCAACTGGCGAGCCTGCGCTGCACGCCGAACCTGGACACCTGGCGTCCCTGCGACGCCGTGGAATCGGCAGTGGCCTGGAAATACGCCCTCGAGCGTAACGACGGCCCATCGGCGCTGATCTTCTCCCGTCAGAACCTGCAGCACCAGAACCGCGATGCCGATCAGATCGGCGACATCACGCGCGGCGGTTACGTGCTCAAGGACTGCATCGGCGAGCCTGAACTGATCCTGATCGCCACCGGCTCCGAAGTCGGCCTGGCCGTCCAGGCCTACGACAAGCTGACCGAGCAGGGCCGCAACGTACGCGTCGTGTCCATGCCGTGCACCAGCGTGTTCGACGCCCAGGATGCCGGCTACAAGCAGGCGGTATTGCCGCTGCAAGTCAGCGCGCGGATCGCCATCGAGGCTGCCCATGCCGATTACTGGTACAAGTACGTGGGCCTGGAAGGCCGCGTGATCGGCATGACCACCTACGGCGAATCGGCACCTGCGCCGGCGCTGTTCGAGGAGTTCGGCTTCACCCTGGAAAACATCCTGGGTCAGGCTGAAGAGCTGCTGGAAGACTGATCCGAAAGTTGCCTCGTCCGGGCTGACGCCATCGCGAGCAAGCTCGCTCCCACAAGGTTCTCCAGCGATCCTGTGGGAGCGAGCTTGCTCGCGATGGCGGAGCTTCAGGCAATACTGGACTGAAGGATTCACCACGGTAATCGAGAACCCCATGCCCCAACCGCGTCCCTACAAAGTTGCACTCAACGGCTACGGCCGGATAGGTCGTTGCGTCTTGCGTGCATTGTTCGAGCGAGGGGCCAAGGCCGATTTCGAAATCGTGGCGATCAATGACCTGGCCGACATGGCCAGCATTGAATACCTGACACGCTTTGACTCCACTCACGGCCGGTTTCCCGGTGAAGTGCGGGTCGAGGGCGATTGTCTGCATATCAATGGCGACTGCGTGAAAGTGCTGCGCAGCGCCACCCCCGAAGGCATCGATTGGGCGTCCCTGGGTGTCGATCTGGTGCTCGAGTGTTCCGGTGCCTACCACACCCGCGAAGACGGCCAGCGTTTTCTCGCGGCCGGCGCGCCACGGGTCCTGTTCTCCCAGCCGATGGCCAGCGAAGCGGATGTCGACGCCACTATCGTCTATGGCGTGAACCAGGATTGCCTGACCGGCGAAGAGCTGCTGGTGTCCAATGCGTCCTGCACCACCAACTGCGGCGTGCCGCTGTTGCGCCTGCTGGACCAGGCCATTGGTCTGGAATACGTGTCGATCACCACGATCCACTCGGCGATGAACGACCAGCCAGTGATCGACGCCTACCATCATGAGGACTTGCGTCGCACCCGTTCGGCGTTCCAATCGGTGATTCCGGTGTCCACTGGTCTGGCGCGCGGCATCGAACGGCTGCTGCCGGAACTTGCCGGGCGAATTCAGGCCAAAGCCGTGCGGGTGCCGACGGTCAACGTGTCCTGCCTCGATATCACGATGCAGACCGTGAGCGATACCGACGCCACCGAGGTCAACCGGATCCTGCGCGAAGCCGCCACCAGCGGCCCGCTCAAAGGCCTCCTGGCTTACACCGAGTTGCCTCACGCCAGTTGTGATTTTAACCATGACCCCCATTCGGCCATTGTCGATGCCAGCCAGACCCGTGTTTCCGGGCCGCGGCTTGTGAACATCCTGGCCTGGTTCGACAACGAATGGGGGTTTGCCAACCGAATGCTGGACGTTGCCGAGCATTACCTGCAAACCGCTTCGAAAAAACCTGCTCTCTAAACAGTTACCCAGGAATTGCGACCCATGACCGTGTTGAAGATGTCCGACCTCGATCTGCAAGGTAAACGCGTACTGATCCGCGAAGACCTCAACGTCCCCGTCAAGGACGGTGTTGTCACCAGCGACGCGCGTATCCTGGCTTCGCTGCCGACCATCAAGCTGGCCTTGGAAAAAGGCGCGGCCGTGATGGTTTGCTCCCATCTGGGCCGTCCGACCGAAGGCGAGTTCTCGGCGGAAAACAGCCTCAAGCCGGTAGCCGATTACTTGAGCCGTGCCTTGGGTCGTGACGTGCCGTTGGTCGCGGACTACCTGGGCGGCGTCGATGTGAAGGCCGGTGATGTCGTGTTGTTCGAAAACGTGCGCTTCAACAAGGGCGAGAAAAAGAACGCCGACGAATTGGCCCAGCAATACGCCGCCCTGTGCGACGTGTTCGTGATGGACGCCTTCGGCACCGCACACCGCGCCGAGGGTTCGACCCATGGCGTGGCGAAATTCGCCAAAGTCGCCGCCGCAGGCCCGTTGCTGGCGGCCGAGCTGGACGCACTGGGCAAGGCCCTGGGCTCGCCGGCTCAGCCGATGGCCGCCATTGTGGCCGGCTCCAAAGTCTCCACCAAACTGGACGTGCTCAACAGCCTGAGCCAGGTGTGCAACCAGTTGATCGTCGGTGGCGGTATCGCCAACACGTTCCTGGCCGCCGCCGGTCACCCGGTCGGCAAATCCCTGTACGAGCCGGACCTGCTGGACACCGCCCGGGAAATCGCCGCCAAGGTCAGCGTACCGTTGCCGGTGGACGTGGTCGTGGCCAAGGAATTCGCTGAAAGTGCGACGGCCACTGTCAAGCTGGTGGCCGACGTGGCCGAGGATGACATGATCCTGGATATCGGCCCGCAAACCGCAGCCAACTTCGCCCAATTGCTGAAATCCTCCCAGACGATCCTGTGGAACGGCCCGGTCGGCGTGTTCGAGTTCGACCAGTTCGGCAACGGCACCAAGGTGCTGGCCCAAGCCATCGCCGAAAGCGATGCGTTCTCCATCGCCGGCGGCGGCGACACCCTGGCGGCCATCGACAAATATGGCGTGGCCGACCAGATCTCCTACATTTCCACCGGTGGCGGCGCGTTCCTCGAATTCGTCGAAGGCAAGGTGTTGCCGGCCGTGGAAGTCCTGGAAAGCCGGGCCAAGGCCTGAGGCGGCGTTGACCAGGCAAAGGAGTGTTCTGATGGTCAAGACGTTCACGTTGTTGCTGGCGGCAACGATGCTGGTGGCTTGCTCGAGCAGCCCGGAGGCTCCGGCCCCGCAAACCGGCGCGCCGACGCCCGAAGAAGGCTGTTACCAGGCCGACTGGCAGGCCGAGACGAATCCGGTGCTGAACAAGCGTTCCGGACCGGACGGCCTGGACAAATACGAGACGCAAACCCCGGCCAAGGAACATGGTTGTCCTTGACGGGTCTGACTCTTAACTCATGGCGGGCGGCGTGTGCCGTCCGTCGAGGAACATGGATGAAAGGCTTGATCGCCGTTATGGCGTTGGCATTGCTGGCCGGTTGTTCGCAACTGGGTTTTTTGCAGTCGTCCGAGCCCGTTGCAGAGGGCTGGACAAGCTGGACCTGTGACAGCGAGGCCAAAGTGCTCTGGCGCTACGCCGATGCCGCCCGCAAGGAAGTCGATGTACGCCTGGGCGGCGCCGATAAGGTTTATCGCCTCACGCTTGAGCCGGGTGCCGAAGGCTCGTTGTACAGCGATGACATGCTGGCGTTTCACGTCAAGGGTGAGGAAGGCCTGGTGTACTGGGTCGCCACCAATGACTTGATTGGGCGTGGCTGCAAGGCCAATTGATCCATAGAGATCCAATGTGGGAGCGGGCTTGCTCGCGAATGCGGCGGGTCAGCTTGCATATCTGCTGAATGTGAAACCGCATTCGCGAGCATGCCCGCTCCCACAGGGGTCTCTATAGTTTTGAGATTTTGTTTCACCGAACACGCAGCTCGGGCCAACCCCCGATCCGCAATGACTTGAATAGCCGCCGCCGCTCCGGCAGGCTGGCACGATTAACGACCCTCGACCGGGAGAGAGACACAATGGCACTTATCAGCATGCGTCAGATGCTGGACCACGCAGCCGAATTCGGCTACGGCGTTCCAGCCTTTAACGTCAACAACCTTGAGCAGATGCGCGCCATCATGGAAGCCGCTGACAAGACTGACTCCCCGGTGATCGTCCAGGCTTCGGCCGGTGCCCGCAAATATGCCGGCGCGCCGTTCCTGCGTCACCTGATCCTGGCGGCGATCGAAGAATTCCCGCACATCCCGGTGTGCATGCACCAGGACCACGGCACCAGCCCGGACGTCTGCCAGCGCTCCATCCAACTGGGCTTCAGCTCGGTGATGATGGACGGTTCCCTGGGCGAAGACGGCAAGACCCCGACCGACTACGAATACAACGTACGCGTTACCCAGCAGACTGTGGCCATGGCCCACGCTTGCGGTGTGTCGGTGGAAGGTGAGCTGGGTTGCCTGGGTTCGCTGGAAACCGGCATGGCCGGTGAAGAAGACGGCATCGGCGCCGAAGGCGTGCTGGACCACAGCCAGATGCTGACCGACCCGGAAGAAGCGGCGGACTTCGTCAAGAAAACCCAAGTCGATGCCCTGGCCATCGCCATCGGCACCAGCCACGGCGCCTACAAGTTCACCAAGCCACCGACCGGCGACGTGCTGGCCATCGACCGCATCAAGGAAATCCACAAGCGCATCCCCAACACCCACCTGGTGATGCACGGTTCGTCCTCGGTACCGCAAGAGTGGCTGGCGATCATCAACCAGTACGGCGGCGACATCAAGGAAACCTACGGCGTGCCGGTTGAGGAAATCGTCGAAGGCATCAAGTACGGCGTGCGCAAGGTCAACATCGACACTGACCTGCGCCTGGCCTCTACCGGTGCCATGCGTCGTTTGATGGCGACCAACCCGAGTGAGTTTGATCCGCGTAAGTTCTTCGGTGCTACTGTGACGGCCATGCGTGATGTGTGCATTGCGCGTTATGAGGCGTTTGGGACTGCGGGTAATGCGTCGAAGATCAAGCCGATTTCGTTGGAAGCGATGTATCAGCGGTATTTGAAGGGTGAGTTGAACGCTAAGGTCAACTAAGGCTTCAGTGGTGTGAGAAAACCCGCAGTGATGCGGGTTTTTTTGTGTTTGGGATTTGTGTGTATATCCGTTTTTTTTGTTACGGCTACTTAGGGTTCCGCCCTTACGGCGGGTCACTTTTGCGCTTCTCAAAAGTGACCCGCCGTAAGGGCGGAACCATAAGTAGCCGTGACCACAGCAATGGATATACACACGGTACCCCTAGGTAAATCCCCACGAGATTTCCGAAAGCGCCGGCTCAAGTGTTGTGATCGATATCCAACTTGCTGAACGTCACCTTCCCACCTTCGCTGGTATAGCCACTGTTGTCCTGCACATACACGCCAGCCTTGAAGTACAACGGCTTGACCTTCCATTTGGAGCTGATGGTGGTGTACCAACTACGACCCGCCGCAGTAATACCCAGGTCACCCGTACGATCGAGGTGGAGCCGATAACTGAAGGACTGAGCCAGCTTCACGCCGGTCGCGACGGTGACAACCCGACCCTCATCGTCATCGGGGCGCATGCGGACCTTGGCAACGATGTCGCCAGTCTTGCCGTCATCCTTGTACTGGTACTCCAGTTTCACCATGGGTTTGCTGCTGTCCTTGGCATGAATCTGCCCGATCACGATCTTGCCGCTGCTGGGCACCTGATTGACCACCAGGGTCGCGCTCAATTTATTGTCGGCGTCAGGGTAGACCCAGTTGCGCAAGGTGCCGTCCTTGTAGGTTTCCCGTAATTCACTGCGTGGGTAGATCGCGTTTTCCGTCTTGGTGCCGGTGACCGGTGACCAGAAATACACCGTGCTGCCTTCGGAGTTGAAATATTTGTCCCGGAACCCATCCACCAGCCGAGGGGTTTCGATGGTCTTCGGCGGGCTGCCTTCGGGAATGCTCAGGTTCCAAGTTGCAAGATCGACCATGTTCGGATCCTTTCTGAGAAGAAGAAATGATTTACGCCACAGCCGGAGGGCTCTAAGACGCGCTTTTTGCTGAGGCCAAGAGGGGGCGCGAACGAGTATTTGGCACGTTCGTACGGCGGAGGGTTGGCGTCAACAGTCCGTCAGAGTTGCGTTTGCCGGTTTGGTGCCCGAGACCGACGACCGTTAGTCGGCTAATTAGAGTTTTTCGGGAACATGGCGATATGGCATCTGTCTATGGCGCCCAGTTATAGGGCATCAAGCAGCGGACAGGGAGGTTTTTGTCGCACGTGGCAAGCAGCGTTCCCTGCTGCTATGGCGCTACGAGAGGGCGCAATCACAGGTTGTGATCGATATCCAGCATGCTGAAGGTCACTTTCCCGCCTTCGGTGACGTAGCCGGTGTTGTCTTGCACATACACGCCTGCCTTGAAGTACAGCGGTTTGTCGCTCCAGGTGTTGCTGATGTTGGTATTCCACTGATAGCCGGCGCCGTTGATGGTCAGGGCGCCGGCGGGGCTGAGGTGAATCAGGTAGGAGAACGACTGGTTCAGCTTGATGCCCGTGGCGATGGTAATGACTTGGCCCGATTCGTCATCTGGGCGCATGCGGACCTTGGCGACGATGTTGCCGGTGGAGCTATAGGTCTTGTACTGGTACTCCAGCTTCACCATGGGGCTGGTGCTGTCCTTGGCGTGGATCTGGCCGATCACGATCTTGCCGCTGCTGGGCACCTGGTTGACGGTCAGGGTCGCGACCAGTTTGTTGTCCGCCGCCGAGTACAGCCAGTTGCGCAAGGTACCGTTGCTATAGGTCTCCCGCAGTTCGCTGCGCGGGTAGATTGCGTTTTCCGTCTTGGCGCCGGTCACCGGCGCCCAGAAGAACAGGGTCCCGGTTTCGGAGTTGAAGTATTGGTCCTTGAACCCCTGTACCAGCAGTGGGGTTGAAATGGTTGCCGGTGGGCTGCCCTCGGGGATGCTCAAGTTCCAGGTAGCGAGATCGATCATGTCCGGATCCTACGTAACGAAGCGAAAAAAGATGAAGCCCTGGCGCGGGCTCTAACTCGCGCGTTGTGGGCGTGTTGATCACGCAGGATGGGTATTTCTTGATGACCGTCCGGCGGATGATTGACGTCAATTGTTCGTCGTAGGTGTCTGTGCAGTTTTTGTGCCCGAGGTGGGTGACCGTTAGTCGGCTATTCCCGGCTTTGCCTGGATGATGGCGTGATGACACCTACTGCTTTTCAAAATCCCGGTCTAGAGTGAGGGGACAGTATTTGTCCGCTTTGCTACGTAAAAACGGACGTGGCGCCCGATAAGAGAAGCAGCATGGAATGCGCGCAACCAACGCCCGGCGAAGACAGCTCTGTCCTTTTGATTGTTGATGACTACCCTGAAAACCTGCTCAGCATGAGGGCCTTGTTGCAACGGCAGGATTGGCGGGTGATGACTGCGTCCTCGGGGGTCGAGGCGCTTAACCTGCTGCTCGAACACGACATCGATCTGGTTCTGCTGGATGTGCAGATGCCCGACATGGACGGTTTCGAAGTGGCGCGGCTGATGCGCGGCAGCCAGCGCACGCGGCTCACGCCGATCATTTTCCTGACCGCCAACGAGCAATCCCAGGATGCGGTCATCAAGGGCTACGCCAGTGGCGCCGTGGATTACCTGTTCAAGCCCTTCGATCCGCAAATCCTCAAGCCCAAGGTCCAGGCATTGCTCGAGCACCAGCGCAATCGCCGGGCCTTGCAGCGCCTGAGTCAGGATCTCGAAGCGGCCAGGGCCTTCAATGCCTCGGTGCTGGACAACGCCGCCGAAGGCATCCTGGTGGTGGATGAGAATGGGTGTATCCGCTTCGCCAACCCGTCGACCTGCCGTTTACTCAATGCCACCGCCGACCAGTTGCAAGGAATGCCGTTCCTGGATTTCCTGCAGAAACCCCACATTCCCGAGTGGGTGGATTCCGATATCCATAACGCCTATCGGCGTGGTGAAACCTGGCGACTGCATGACGCGGTGCTGCGCACGGCACCCGGCCAGCAGGTGTCGGTGGCCTTGTCCTGCGCGCCGCTGCCCTTGGAGCAGAAGGCGATGGTGGTGACGCTCCAGGACATGTCCGTGGTTCGCCACTTGCACCAGCAGCTCGAATACCAGGCCGTCACGGACCCGCTGACCGGCTTGCTCAACCGCCGGGGCTTCTACCAGACCGCGGAAAACCTGTTGATGCGCAGCGAGCGGCTGGAAAGCAACTGGGTACTGCTGTACCTGGACCTCGATGGCTTCAAGCGGGTCAATGACTCGCTTGGGCACGACGCTGGGGACCGGGTTTTGCGCTGGGTGTCGGAGCAGTTGAAGGCATGCCTGCGCCCCTTCGATATCCTGGCGCGGCTGGGCGGGGACGAGTTCACGGCCCTGCTGGACCTGGAGTTTCCCGAGCAGGCGGCGAAGGTCGCGGAGAAACTCATCGAGCGCGTCGCGATCTGCCAGCAGATCGAAGGCATGGACGTGGCGCTCGGCGCCAGCATCGGTATCGCGACGTACCCGGACTGTGGTGCCAACCTTGATGGCTTGCTGCGGGCCTCCGACATCGCCATGTACGAAGCCAAGCGTGCCGGTCGCCAGCAATACCGTTTCTACGACCACGAAATGAACGGTCGAGCCCGTTCACGGCTGATGCTGGAAGAGAGCGTGCGCTCGGCCATCGAAAACCGCGATTTCAATATGGTCTACCAGCCCCAGGTGAGTATCGTCGACGGGCGGATCCGTGGGTTCGAGGCGCTGTTGCGCTGGCAGCATCCGAGCGTCGGTGATGTGCCGCCGGGCCTGTTCCTGCCGTTGCTGGAAGAGGCACGATTGATCAGTCGGCTGGGCAGTTGGATTTATCATCGCAGCGCGGCCCAGCGCAAAGTCTGGGAGCGCTTGTTCGCTGACGACCTGGTGTTGGGGGTAAGCCTGAGCAGCACTCAGTTCGGCATGCCGAACCTGGTGACCGAGTTGCGCCAGGTCCTGGAGCGTCACGCCTTGAAGCCTCGGCAGTTGGAGGTCGAGGTGACCGAGGATGCGCTGATGCGCAATCCCGATGAAACCCAAAAGCAACTGCGGTTGCTGCGCCAGCTCGGGGTGCGCGTGGCATTGGATGACTTCGGTTCGGGCCCGTGTTCGCTGACGCATTTGCGCGACCTTGAGCTCGATACCCTCAAGCTGGATCGGCACTTGATTGCCCGCTTGCCGGGGTCGCCCCGGGACGCCGCGTTGGCCGCCTCGGTCATCGACCTGTGTATGCAGTTGGGCTTGCGGGTCATCGCCGAAGGGGTGGAGACCCGCGAGCAGTATTTGTGGCTACACGCCCACGGCTGTGAATTCGTGCAGGGGTTCCTGGTGGCGCGACCGTTGATGGCCGAAGACACCAATGTCTTCGCCACGCCCTTCGACTGGAGCGCGGTGCAGGCCTGAATTCGCTACACTGGCGGCCTCTTGTGACTGTGTTGCCCGCCGATGACCGCGCTCAAATACCTCCAGGCCTACCCCGCTGCCTTGCAAGCCCAAGTGCAGCAATTGATCGCCCAGGGCCGCCTGGGCGATTACCTGCAACAGCGCTACCCGGGGCGGCATCCGATCCAGAGCGACAAGGCCCTGTACGGTTATGCGCTGGACCTCAAGCAGCAATACCTGCGAAACGCGCCGGCCATCGACAAAGTGTTGTTCGACAGTCGCCTGGACCTGACCCACCGCGCCCTCGGCCTGCACACCGCGGTATCACGGGTGCAGGGCGGCAAGCTCAAGGCCAAGAAGGAAATCCGTATCGCGGCGCTGTTCAAGGACGCGGCGCCCGAGTTCCTGGAGATGATCGTGGTACACGAGCTGGCGCACTTCAAGGAGTCGGACCACAACAAGGCCTTCTACCAGCTCTGCGAACACATGTTGCCGGGTTATCACCAGTTGGAATTCGACCTGCGGGTGTACCTGACCTGGCGTGACCTGCAACCTCACAAGGACTGACCGGATGGACGTGAGCAAGACCAAGACCAGTTTCTACCGCCGCCTGTACGTGGCTTACCTGATCGACAGCGGCCTGGCCAGCAACGTCCCCACGCTCACCGAAGCCACCGGTATGCCCAGGCGCACGGCCCAGGACACCATCGCCGCGCTGGCTGACTTGGACATTGTGTGTGAGTTCGAGCAGGAGGACGGCGCGCGCAACCATGCCGGGCATTATCGGATTCGCGACTGGGGTGCGATTGACCGGGGGTGGATCGAGGGGAATCTGCCGCGGATCAAGGCGGTGCTCGAATACCCCTGATTGTAGGGTGGTGTTTGGGCTGGCCCTATCGCGAGCGAGCTCGCTCCCACGTCGATCTTCGGTGAACACGCGATTGATGTACGACCCGGATCCACTGTGGGAGCGAGCTTGCTCGCGATGCCGTCATCAAGGCCGATGCATACCGATGTGTGGAATCCCATCCTCCAGGTATTCCACCCCCACCGTTTCAAACCCGTACCGCCCGTAGTACCCCTGCAGATGCGCCTGGGCCGACAATGAGATCGATGTGCCCGGCCAATGTTTCTCGGCCTGCTTGAGCGCTTGTTCCATCAGCGTGTGGCCCAATCCCTGGCCGCGTGCCTGGGGGGCGATGATCACGCGCCCGATCACTACGTCGCTGTTCTGCGAGTGTGGGTCGAGCAGGCGCAGGTAGGCCACCAAATGATTGTCGTGCCAGGCCATCAGGTGGCAGGTATCGCCCTCCAGATCCAGTCCGTCGACGTCCGGATAGGCGCAGTTCTGCTCGACGACGAACACGTCGGAGCGCAATTTGAGGATGGCATACAGCTGTTCCTTGCTCAGGTCACTGTGATGTTTGCAGACCCACTCGATATCCATTTTTGAATTTCCTGAAGAACCTGCTGCCGATATTAAGCGTGGTTGGCTCGGAAGTCTCTTGCTCGCGCGACAGGAAAATCTGTGACAAAGACCAAAATGCCATCATTCCTTTGTCGCGGTGCTGTCGTCTTTGTGTAATCTTCGTGACAGCCCTGCGCCGCGGTTCCAATGAGCTAATGTTAGGACCGGGTGTCTGAGGATGCCTGTTGAGTTTCGGCTAAAAACAAACCGGGCTTTGAACCCGTCAAGGACGTTTGGCATGCCGCGATTGCATCGAGCTCTTGCATTGATCGGATTGCTGTTGCTGAGCTACGAGGCTTGCGCGCAGAAGTTGCGCCTGGTCGCCGATGCCTGGCCGCCCTTTACCGATTCCACCTTGATAAATGGTGGCCTGGCGACCGATATCGTCAGCACCGCCCTGGCGCGGGCCGGCTATGCCACGGACTTCGAACAGGTGCCCTGGGCCCGGGCGATGCTGGGCATCGGCGAGGGCCGCTATGACGTGCTGATCAATGCCTGGTACAGCGAGGAGCGCACTCATATAGGCCGGTTCTCGGCCGAGTATCTGCTCAACCGTGTGCGTTTCATCAAGCGCAAGGGCGAGGCGATCCAGTTCGACAGCCTGCAACAACTGCGTGCCTATCCCATCGCTGTCGTGCGCGGTTATGCTTATTCCAAGGACTTCGATGAAGACCCGCAGATGCAGAAAGTCCCGGTGCATAACTTCGCCATGGCGGTGCGCATGCTGGCTGCCGACCGCGTGAAGTTGACCCTGGAAGACGAGTTCGTCGCCCGTTATTACCTGGCCCGCGAATCGCCCAAGGTGCGCAGCGCCGTGGAGTTCCTGCCCAAACCCTTGAGCGAAAACAGCCTGCACATCCTGGTCAGCCTGAAGAACCCGGAGCATGAGCAGATCGTGGCCGGGTTCGATCGGGAGATCGCGGCGATGAAGGCGGATGGGAGTTATGAGCGATTGCTCAAGCAACATGGGATGTGAGCTCAAGGGTTGAGTTGCCTGGACTGGCCTCTTCGCGAGCAAGCCCGCTCCCACAGGAGTACGCATTCCAAATGTGGGAGCGGGCTTGCTCGCGAAGAGGCCGGCCCATTCACCACAACTCTCAAGTCGCGCTGGTGTCCTTGATCAGATGCGCGGCCAAGGTCCGCAACGGCCCCAACTGTCGACAGATCAACCCCAGTTGCGTCTGCACCAGACGCTGTCCTTCGTCGATCTCATCGGGCATCTGCTCAAGCTCGCTGGCCAGGGCTTCCTCCTCGTCGCTCTGGATCGCGATCGGCTGTTTACTCGCCAAGCCCTGGGCGATTTCGTCGATGCTCGCTGCCAGTTTCACGCCGGCACCGTCGATCAACTGTTCGCGCACTTCCGTCGGCAGTTCGGTGCCCCGGTGGGCGCCCAGGCCCGACAGGTAACTGAGCAGGGTGTGGGACAGCACCAGGAAACGGAACCCCACATCGGCTTCCTTACGGAAATGCCCCGGCTCCATCAGCATGTTGGCCAGCGTGGTGGACAGCGCGGCATCGGCGTTGTGGGCGTTGCGTCGGGCCAGGCGGTAGGCCAGGTCGTCACTTTTGCCAGCGGCGTATTGCTGCATGATCTGGCGCAGGTAAATGCTGTTGCAGGTCAGCGTGTTGGCCAGCACCTTGTTCAGCCGCCGACCTTGCCAGTCGGGCAGGAACAGGAACACCGCCAGCCCGGCGATCAGGCTGCCGAGCAAGGTATCGAACAGCCGCGGCAGCAGCAGACCATAGCCGTCGCCCACCTGGTTGAAGCAGAACAGCACCATGATGGTGATCGCCGCCGTCGCCAGGGTGTAGCGGGTGGTGCGGTTGGTAAAGAACACCACCCCGGCGGCGATGGCGAAGCACGACTGCACCAGCGGATTGGGAAACAGGTCGAACAACGCCCAGGCCACCGTCAGGCCGATGGCGGTGCCGATGATCCGCTGGCCGAGCTTGCGTCGGGTGGCGCCGTAGTTGGGCTGGCACACGAACAGCGTGGTAAGGATGATCCAATAGCCCTGGGACGGGTGGATCATGTGCACCACGGCGTAACCCACGCTCAAAGCCAGGGGCAAGCGCAAGGCATGGCGGAACAGCAGCGAGGTGGGCGTGAGCTGGGTGCGCAAGCGCAGCCAGACATCCTTGAGGTTGCGCGGCGAACGGTCCAGCAGGCTGCTGTCGGTGGCGTCGGCCAGGGCGTCGGGGTTGCTCGCGTCGCTGAGCAGGCGGTCCATGGTGCCCAGGTTCGCCGCCAGCGCCCGTAACGAGCGCAGCAAGCCACGCCAGGCCGGGTTGCTCTGGATGCGCAGGTGCTCAAGGGACGCGTGCAGGTCGTTGAGGGCCTCGGCGAAGGTGTCGTCGTAGACGAACGGCTGGCGCAGTTGGATCGACTCGGCCAGTGCCTGGCAGGCCTTGCCTTGCTGGCGCAGCAGGCGCTGGCAGCGGAACAGCACGTCGCTGTGGAAGAAAGCTTCGGCTAGGGCGTTGTAGGGATAGTGGGAGGAACTCGCGCGTTCGTGGATGTCCTGGGCCAGAAAGTACAGCTTCAGGTAGCGACTGACCTTCGAGCCCGGCCGGCCGTTGCCCACGCGGTGCAGGATGATTTCCTTCGCGCTGTTGAGCGCGGCGACCACTCGGCCATTCTGCTGGGCCAGTTCCAGGCGACGGGCCTCGACGTCCAGTTGGCGGATCGGCTCGAGGAGCGACGATTTGAGTTTAAGGTATCGTCCCAACTCGCGGAACAGCCGCGCCAGGCTTTGCTGCACCGGTTGGTTGGAAAACAGCGCATGCCATAGCACCGAGAGCAGGCCGTACCACGCGGCACCGGCCACCAACAGCAGCGGCTCATGCCAGAAATCGGTGACCGCGCCGCCGCGCTGGTCCACGCCGATCATGGTGTAGACCGAAAGAATCAAGGTGGCAGAGGCAATCGCGCCATAACGTTCGCCCAGGGCCCCGAGCATGGTCAGGCCGAAGCTCGCCAGGGCCAGGGCGATGATGAACAGCACGGGATACGGGAACAGCAACTCCACCGACAGCGCCGCGATGGTGAAGCACACCAGCGTTACGGCCAGCGCGTTGAGACGGCCCTGCCAACTGTCGTCGGTCTCGGCCAGGGCACTGGCGATGATGCCCAGGAAGAGGGGAATCAGCAGCGCCATCTCGTCGAGATACCAGCACAGCCCCATGCTGCCGGTCAGGGCGATGAACACCCGCACGCTATAACTGAACTTATCCAACGCCCAAAGGCGACGCAAAGACTGGCTAAACGAGTTCGATGACATGAAGTGCACGGGCCTGACGGGCAATGACGCTAAATTGAGGCAGTAATGACGCCGACGCAATGGCGGCGATCACATCCGGCAGCAAAAAGTGTTCCGGGATGCACCGCCGACCTACTGTGGGAGCGGGCTTGCTCGCGAATACGGTATGTCAGTCAGCATCGAATTGATTGACTCACCGCATTCGCGAGCAAGCCCGCTCCCACATTCGATGTGTGTTGTGTCAGACGTACTGCGCAGCCGCATAACCCGAAGCCCAGGCCCACTGAAAATTGAACCCGCCCAGGTGTCCGGTGACGTCCAGCACTTCGCCGATGAAATACAGGCCAGGGCTTTTCAGCGATTCCATGGTTTTGGACGAGACTTCCCGGGTGTCGACGCCGCCCAGGGTGACTTCGGCGGTGCGGTAGCCTTCGGTGCCGGCCGGGACGACGTTCCAGCTCGCCAGTTTCTCGGCGATGTCCGCCAGCTCCCCGTGGGTGTACTGCTTCATGGGTTTGGAGACGAACCAGGTGTCGGCCAGCAGGTTGGCCATCTTCTTGGTGAACAGCTCGCCCAGCAGGGTCTTGAGTTCGCTGTTGGGGCGCTCGGCCTGTTGCTGTTGCAGCCATTGCGGCACATCGTGGTCCGGCAGCAGGTTGATCTGCACCGTGTCTCCCGACTCCCAGAACGAGGAAATCTGCAGGATCGCCGGGCCGCTCAGGCCACGGTGGGTGAACAGGATGTTCTCGCGAAAGCTCTGGTCGTTGCAGCTCACCAGGCAATCCACCGAGGTGCCCGACAGTTCGGTGCACAAGGCCTTGAGCTGATCGGTGATGGTGAACGGCACCAGCCCGGCGCGGGTCGGCAGCAGTGCATGGCCAAACTGTTTCGCCACCTGATAACCGAAGCCGGTCGCTCCGAGTGTTGGGATCGACAGCCCGCCCGTAGCGATCACCAGGGATTGGCAGGCGAGGGCGCCGAGGGTGGTTTGCAGCAGGTAGCCGCTGTCGGTTTTTTCGATCTGGGTGATCGACGTGTCGAGGTGCAGGCTGACGCCGGTCTGGTCGCATTCATCCAGCAGCAGGCCCAGGATGTCGCTGGACTTGTTATCGCAGAACAACTGGCCGAGCTTTTTCTCGTGATAGGGCACGCCGTGCTTGGCCACCAGTGCGATGAAGTCCCACTGGGTGTAGCGGGCCAGGGCCGACTTGCAGAAGTGCGGGTTCTGCGACAGGAAGTTGCCCGGCTCGGTGTACATGTTGGTGAAATTGCAGCGCCCACCACCGGACATGAGAATCTTCTTGCCGGCCTTGTTGGCGTGGTCCAGCAGCATCACCTGCCGCCCGCGCGCGGCCGCGGTCAGCGCACACATCAACCCCGCGGCGCCAGCGCCAATGATCACGACTTCGGTAGAGCGCAAAACGGTGTCCTCACACAAATTTTAATTTCACCGATAAAACCATGTGGGAGCGGGCTTGCTCGCGAATGCGGTGTATCAGCCAACATTGAATGGACTGACACACCGCATTCGCGAGCAAGCCCGCTCCCACATAGGGATCTTCATCGGGTTGCAGATCGCTTTACAGGATCCGCACCCGCAACGAGCGGCCCTTGATCTTGCCATCGTTCAGGCGTTGCAGGGCCTGCTTGGCGATGCCGCGTTCCACGGCCACATAGGCCTGGAAATCGAAGATCGCGATCTTGCCGACCTGGGCGCCGGGAATGCCGGCCTCGCCGGTCAGGGCGCCGAGGATGTCGCCGGGGCGGACCTTGTCTTTGCGCCCGGCGCCGATGCACAGGGTGCTCATGGCCGGCAGCAGCGGGCCGCCGCCTTGGGGCTTGAGGTTGTCCAGTTGGTCCCAGCTCAGGGGCGACTTCTGCAGTTGCTCGATGGCCTGGGCGCGGTGGGCTTCGGACGGCGCCACCAGGCTGATGGCGATGCCTTTCTCTCCGGCGCGACCGGTGCGGCCGACGCGGTGGATATGAATTTCCGAGTCCCGGGCCAGTTCGACGTTGATCACCATGTCCAGGGCATCGATGTCCAGGCCGCGGGCCGCCACGTCAGTAGCCACCAGCACCGAGGTGCTGCGGTTGGCGAACATTGCCAGCACCTGGTCGCGGTCGCGCTGTTCCAGGTCGCCGTGCAGGCCAACGGCAGAAATGCCCTTGGACGTCAGGTGATCGACGGTTTCCTGGACCTGCTGCTTGGTGAAGCAGAACGCCACGCAGGAGGCCGGGCGGAAATGCGCCAGCACCTTGACCACCGCGTCCATGCGCTCCTCGGGGGAAATCTCATAGAAGCGCTGCTCGATCTGCGCGTCGGAGTGAAACGCCTCGGCCTTCACTTGCTGCGGGTTGCGCATGAACTTGGACGACAGTTGCTTGATGCCCACCGGGTAGGTGGCGGAGAACAGCAGCGTCTGGCGGCGTTCCGGGGTCTGCTGGATGATGTCTTCGATGGCGTCGTAGAAGCCCATGTCGAGCATGCGGTCGGCTTCGTCGAGGATCAGGGTGTTGAGGCCGTCGAGCACCAGCGAACCCTTGCGCAGGTGCTGTTGGATGCGCCCTGGTGTGCCGACGATGATGTGGGCGCCGTGTTCGAGGGAGGCGATCTGCGGGCCGAAGGACACGCCGCCGCACAGGGTCAGGACCTTGATGTTGTCTTCGGCGCGGGCCAGGCGACGGATTTCCTTGGCGACCTGGTCAGCCAGCTCGCGGGTCGGGCACATCACCAGTGCCTGGCAGCCGAAGAAACGTGGGTTGATCGGGTTCAGCAGGCCGATGCCGAAGGCGGCAGTCTTGCCGCTGCCGGTCTTGGCCTGGGCGATCAGGTCCATGCCCTTGAGGATCACCGGCAAGCTTTGCGCCTGGATCGGCGTCATCTGGGCATAACCGAGTGATTCGAGGTTAGCCAGCATGGCGGCGGACAGCGGCAAAGTATTAAAAGCGGTGGCAATGGTGGTCACGGGACTGGCCTGCAAAACAAAATGTCGCGCAGTGTAGCAGCCTCGTGCCACTTTCTTCGAAAGTTCTGGACGAGCGTGGTGTGGCCCCCGTGGCGAGGGAGCTTGCTCCCGCTCGGCTGCGCAGCAGTCGTAACCCAGGCGACGCGATATTTCAGGTACACCGTGTTGACCGATTTTGGGGGCGCTTCACACCCCAGCGGGAGCAAGCTCCTTCGCCACAAGAGCCAGCATGCCCAGACAGCGTTCCAAGCGCCTGGTTTAATGCTCGATATGCTCATCGGGACGCTTCTGCCGCCGGCCATCCTGCTTGGACAACTGGGAAAAAATCGTCGCCGCCAGCATCGCCATGATCCCTACCGTCACGAATGTCAGCTGGAACGCGCCGAGCACGGTGTCGACCCCGTCGTTGCCCACCTGGGCGGTAAAGCCACCGAGCAGGGCGCCGGCGCAGGCCACGCCCAGGCTCAGAGACAGTTGCGCTACCACCGACAATAGGCTGTTGCCGCTGCTGGCGCTGGCGTCGTCCAGGTCGATCAGGGTCACGGTGTTCATCGCGGTGAATTGCAGCGAGTTGATCGCCCCCAGCACCGCCAGTTGCGCTAGCAACAGCCAGTACGGTGTCTGTTCGCTGACCAGGCCCATGCTCGCCAGCATCACGCCCAGGGCCACGGTATTGCCGGTCAGGACGATGCGATAACCCAGGCGTTCGATCAGCGGTCGGGCCACGGACTTGGCGACCATGGCCGCTGCCGCCAGGGGCAGCATGCTCATGCCGGCCTGGGACGGTGAATAGCCGAGGGCGACTTGCAGCAGCAACGGCACCAGGAACGGCAATGCGCCGCTGCCCAGGCGCGCGAACAGGTTGCCGAGGATGCCCACTGCGAAGGTGCGGGTCTTGAACAACGACGGCGGGAACAGCGCGTTCTCGATATGCCCGGCCCGCAGCCAGTAGGCCGCCAGGCAGGCCATGCCGCCGAACAGCAGCAGCATTACCCGCAGGTGTGGCAGGTGCAGTTCGCCCAGGCCCTCCATGGCGACGGTGATCAGCACCATCGCCGCGCCGAACAGCAGGAACCCCAGGCCATCGAACCGGGTGCGTTCGCTGCCGCGCAGGTCGGGGATGAATTTCCACACCGCGTAACAGCCGATCACGCCCACCGGCAGGTTGATGATGAAGATCCAGTGCCAGGTCAGGTACTCCACCATCCAGCCGCCCATGGTCGGCCCGATCAGTGGGCCGAGCAGGCCGGGGATGGTGATGAAGCCCATGATCCGCACCAGTTCCGAGCGCGGATAAGCCCGCAGCACCACCAGCCTGCCCACCGGCAGCATCAGCGCACCGCCCAGGCCCTGGATGACCCGGGCGCCGATCAGCATGCTCAACGAATTGGACAGGGCGCACAGCAGCGAGCCGAAGCTGAACAGCAGGATCGCCCCGAAGAAGATCTTCTTGGTGCCGAAGCGGTCGGCGATCCAGCCCGAGGCCGGGATCAGCAGCGCCACGGTGAGCATGTAGGCGATGATCACGCCCTGCATGCGCAGCGGGTTTTCCGCCAAGTCACTGGCCATGGCGGGCAGGGCGGTGTTGAGGATCGTCCCGTCCAGGGACTGCATGAAGAAGGCGATCGCCACGACCCATGGAAGCCAGCGGGCAGTGACGGCGTCGAGCGGAGCGCGGTTGGGCATGGGGCCTCTTGTATGGCGTGTTGATCAGGAACAGGTGCCGCTGTTGTGGCGAGGGAGCTTGCTCCCGCTGGGTTGCGAAGCAACCCTAAAACCAGGCTCCGCGGTGTTTCAGATGCGTTGGGTCAGCAGGGTTTTGCGACTGCTGTGCAGTCGAGCGGGAGCAAGCTCCCTCGCCACGGGGTACTCGGCCAAATTCGGTTATTACAGCGTCAAGGTCAACCGCTTCACCAGCGCTCCCGGCAATAGCATCGAGGCCGTGGCTCGCTGGCTGTAGGTGCTGGCCGAGAGCAGAAGTTCCCGCTCTCGGGTCAGGCTTTCCAGTTGTGAGCCGAGCAGGCTGTAGACGCTGTCGTCGAAACGCATGGTATTGACCGGCGCCTGGATCTGGCCGTTCTCGACCCAGAACGTGGCGAAGCGGGTCATGCCGGTCAGGCGCGCCGCCGGCTGGTCCGAATAGTTCAAGTACCAGAGGTTGCTGATGTACAGCCCGGTGCCGAGTGCTTCGAGGATGTGTTTTTGCTCCAATTGTCCGCCCCGCATGTCCAGCGCCGTCGGGTATTCGTAGCTGCTGGCGCCGTTGGCCGCGAGGCCGTATTCGGCGGCGCTGCGCGAGTTGACCAGTCGCGCATTGGCCGTGCCCTTGGCGATCAGTCCCAAGTCATCGCGGGGATAACCTTCGTCGGAAAACGCCGGGCTCAAGGAGCCGCTGACCTGCTCCGTCAGCCACACGTTGGGGCTGAAGTGGGCTTCGCCAGCGTAGAATTTCTGCAGTGGGCTTTGCTTGCTGGCGATTGCACGGGCCGAGAATCCGCCCCAACTGAGCATGCCCATGATCTCTTCCAGCGCGGCCGGCGCCAGGTAGGCGCGATATTCGCCTGGCGGCAACGTGCGCAGCGGGCGGCCGAGAAACTCCAGTTGCTCGCGGGCCTGTTCGAAGCGCCGGGCAAATCCGTCACTGCTCCATTCATGTCCGGCGTAGCTGGCTTTCACCGCCTGGCCATTGCCATGGAACAGGCTGAAATCGAAGTTGAAGCTGTTGGCCTGATGCCAGCCAAACGCCCCCGAAGAACTGGCGAAACCACGGCTGATGGGCCCAGCGGCGTAAAACCCCACCAGGTCCAGGCCTTCGGCGGCGCGGGTGATTTCGGTAACGGCCTGTTCCGTCTCGGGCAATGGATGGTCCTGCACATTGTTGCTCTGCCAGGGGGCGGGGTTGAGCAGCAGGTAAGGATCGGCGGGCAGCAGCGGCAAGGTTTCGCGCAGTTGTTGCAGCCCTTGGGCCAGGCGTTGCAGGTCGGTCTCGTGGTCGCCGGACAAGGTGATCTGCAGGTCGGCGTGGCGCCCGTCGTCGATCAATTTGAAACTGACATTGGCCTGCTGCACCTGTCCTGCCTGGCGGACCTTGCCGTGGTTGAAACGCACGAAGGCCGAGGACTCGGCGGCATAGCCGAGGGTGAACTGTTCGGATTCAAGCAACGCATCGCGCAGCCAGTCGACCAGCGCCTTGAACGCTCCGGCCTGATTATTGACGCTGCTCATCAGGCATCTCCCCCAAACACATCAACATTGCTGAACACACAGGCTGGCGACGCATGGCCGACGCGGATGACCTGGTTCGGTTCGCCCTTGCCACAGTTCGGCGTGCCCAGAACCTGGAGGGTACTGGCATCGCCCACGGCGCGCAGGCTCTTCCAGAATTGCGCGGAAATACCCCGGTAGTTGGGGTTCTTCACCACGCCCTTGAGCTCGCCGTTCTCGATCAACTGGCCCCACTCGCAGCCGAACTGGAATTTGTTGCGGGCGTCGTCGATGGACCAGGAGCGGTTGGTGCGCATCAGCACGCCACGCTCGATGCCCTGGACCAGTTGTTCCAGGGATTGGTCGCCGGGCTCGATGTTCAGGTTCGCCATGCGGTCGATGGGCGGGCGGTTCCAACCGCAGGCGCGGCTGTTGGCGACACCGTCCAGGCCCGTGCGAAACTGCGACAGTGCCCCGCCCAGTGGCCGCAGCAGCCGACCTTCACGAATCAGGAATTGTTTACTGGCGGCTGTACCGTCGTCGTCATGGCTGTAGCTCGCCAGTTCCTCGGGAATATTCGGATCGAACGTCACGTTCAACAGGTTGGAGCCGTATTGCAGGTGTCCGAAGTCGCTGGCCTTGACGAAGCTGGTGCCGGCGTAATTGCGTTCGTCCCCCAGGATGCGGTCCAGTTCCAACGGATGGCCGATGGACTCATGGATCTGCAGCATCATCTGGTCGGGCATCAGCAGCAGGTCGCGGGGGCCTTGCGGGGTGTTCGGCGCCATCAGCAACTGCAGGGCCTGGTCGGCGATTTTCGGCCCGGCACCGATCAGGCCGCAGCGGCTGATCACATCGAAGCCGCCCTGCTGGCCGAAATTTTCCCGGCCCAGGGTACGAGTCTGGCTGTCGTGGCCGTCGAAGGCGGTGACATCCAGGGCTGGGTAGATGAAGCGTTGGGCCTGGCGCAGTTCGGCGCCGGCACTGTTGAGGTAGATCTGCTCGACCTGGGCCAGGCCGATGCTGGCCTGCCAGTTCACCAGGCGCTCGTCCTGGGGCACTGCGGCCGATTCGTCGCCGAGCAATTGGTAGCAGTCGCTCAGGGGCGGGAAGGTCTGGTCGAAATGCGGCGAGAAGTAATCGGCGCGGTCGCTGGAAACCGCTTGTTCGCGCAAATCCAGCAAGGCATGGGGCTTGAGCCGTCGGGCCTGTTGCTCGGCCCGATCCAGTGCCGCTTGCAGACCGGCCTGGGACAGGTCGTTGGTGGCGGCATACGCCTCGACACCGTTGACCCGCGCGGTGAGCATCGCACCTTCATCACGGTTCAGGCTGGGCGGTTCGGCGACGTTCTTGCGCACCGACAGATGCTGGCCGGATTCGCGCACGTAACGCAGGGAAAAGAATTCAGCACCCGTGCGCAAGGCAGCAAAACGCTCCTTGAGCCGGGGGTGGAAGTCGAACATGAAACCTCCTTGTCTGGAGTGGCGATGCAGCGAGGTGCGGTGCATTGACGCTGTGGCTCTAGAGTAGGCCTGGGGCGGGGGAGGGATCAAGGTAGGAGGGAATACTGAGGTTGTCAGGGCGGACGCTATCGCGAGCAAGCTCGCTCCCACACTGGATCTTCGGCGACCGCGGAATCCGTGCCGGCCGTCGTGCCTTTGTGGGAGCGGGCTTGCCCGCGAAGACAGCGGTACATCCGACATTGATGCAAGCCGATGCACCGCTATCGCGAGCAAGCTCGCGATGGCGGTCCTGAGTCTTACTGAGCCATTGGCCCCACTTCCCGCATCGGCTTGCCTCGCACTGGCGCGTCGCCGGCGACGTAGTACGGGGCGGTGCTGCGTGGCAGGGGCTTGCGGCCGCGGATCTTGTCGGCGATTTTCTCGGCGATCATGATCGTCGGCGCGTTCAGGTTGCCGGTGGTGATGATCGGCATGATCGAGGCATCCACCACGCGCAGCCCTTGCATGCCATGCACGCGGCCTTCGCCGTCCACCACGGCCATGTCGTCGGTGCCCATCTTGCACGAGCAGGACGGGTGGAACGCGGTTTCGGCGTGTTCGCGGATGAACTGGTCCAGTTGCGCGTCCGTCTGCACCTCGATGCCCGGGCTGATCTCGCGACCCCGGAACGGGTCGAGTGCCGGTTGCTGCATGATCTCGCGGGTCAGGCGGATGCCGTCGCGAAATTCCTGCCAGTCCTGTTCGGTGGCCATGTAGTTGAACAGAATGCTCGGATGCTGGCGCGGGTCCTTGGACTTGGCCTGGATCCGGCCGCGGCTTGGCGAGCGCATGGAGCCCATGTGCGCCTGGAAACCATGTTCCTTCACGCCGTTGCTGCCGTTGTAGTTAATCGCCACCGGCAGGAAGTGATATTGGATGTTCGGCCAATCGAATTCCGGGCGGGTGCGGATGAAGCCGCCGGCCTCGAACTGGTTGCTGGCGCCGATACCGGTGCCGTTGAACAGCCATTCGGCCCCGATGGCCGGCTGGTTGTACCAGAGCAGCGACGGGTACAGCGAGACCGGTTGGGTGCAGGCGTATTGCAGGTACAACTCGAGGTGATCCTGCAGGTTTTCGCCGACCCCCGGCAGGTCGTGGACCACCGGGATGTCGAGGCTTTCCAGCAATTGGGCCGGGCCGACGCCGGAGCGTTGCAGGATCTGTGGCGAGGCGATGGCGCCGGAGCACAGCAGCACTTCCTTGCGCGCCCTGGCCTCGACGCGCTCTTCAGCCGCGCCTACCAGGTAACGCACGCCGACCGCGCGTTTGCCTTCGAAGATGATCTTGTCGGTCAGGGCGTGGGTGACGATGGTCAGGGTCGAGCGCTTCTTGGCGATGTCCAGGTAACCGCGCGCGGTGCTGGCCCGACGGCCGTTGGGCGTGACGGTACGGTCCATCGGGCCGAAACCTTCCTGCTGGTAGCCGTTGAGGTCTTCGGTACGCGGGTAACCGGCTTGCACACCGGCCTCGACCATGGCGTGGAACAACGGGTTGTTGCCGGCCTTGGGCGTGGTCACGCTCACGGGGCCGTCGCCGCCGTGGTAGTCGTTCGGGCCGATGTCTCGGGTCTCGGCTTTTCTGAAGTAGGGCAGGCAGTCCAGGTACGTCCAGTCTTCGAGGCCAGGCAGTTTTGCCCAGTTGTCATAGTCCAGGGCGTTGCCACGGATGTAGCACATGCCATTGATCAGCGAAGAACCGCCCAGGCCCTTGCCGCGACCGCATTCCATGCGGCGGCCGTTCATGTGCGGCTCCGGGTCGGTCTCATAGGCCCAGTTATAGCGCCGGCCTTGCAGCGGGAACGCCAGGGCGGCGGGCATTTGCGTGCGGAAATCCAGGCGATAGTCCGGGCCGCCGGCTTCGAGCAGCAGGACGGTGACGCCCTCGTCTTCGGTCAGGCGGGTGGCCAGCGTGTTACCAGCCGAGCCGGCACCGATGATGATGTAATCGAATTCTTGGGACATGAAATGCACCCTCTTTTTGAATTGGGTTCAGGTCGCGGTTGCCGAGTGCCCTTGTGGCGAGGGAGCTTGCTCCCGCTCGGCTGCGCAGCAGTCGCATGCAGAGCGACCGTGTTCTGTCTGGATGACCTGTGGGGCTGGTTTGGGGCTGCTTCGCAGCCCAGCGGGAGCAAGCTCCCTCGCCACAAAAGCCTCAGCCCGGCCCCAGGTCTGGGGTCAGATCAGAACACCGACGCGTAATCGCCCAGTTCGACCTGCACCGACTTGATGCGGGTGAAGTTGTTCAGCGAACTGATGCCGTTCTCACGGCCCACGCCCGATTGCTTGTAGCCGCCGACCGGCATCTTGGCGTCGGACTCGCCCCAGGCGTTGATCCAGCAGATACCGGCTTCCAACTGGTGGATGATGCGGTGGGCGCGGTTCAGGTCGCGGGTCACGACGCCAGCGGCCAGGCCGAAGTCGGTGTCGTTGGCCCGGCGAACCACTTCTTCTTCGGTGTCATAGGTGAGGATGCTCATCACTGGGCCGAAGATTTCCTCGCGCACGATGGTCATCTCGTCGGTGCAGTCGGTGAACACGGTCGGGGCGACGAATGCGCCCTTGGCGAATTCGCCGTCGGTCAGACGACCGCCGCCGCACAGCAGGCGTGCACCTTCGGCCTTGCCTTTCTCGATGTAGCCCAACACGCTTTCCATGTGGGCGAAGCTCACCAGCGGGCCGAAGTTGGTGTTTTCGTCCTCTGGATTGCCGATACGGATGCGCGCCACGCGCTCGGCGATCTTGGCTTCGAAGGCCGCCTTGAGGTGGCTCGGTACGAACACGCGGGTGCCGTTGGTGCAAACTTGGCCGGAGCTGTAGAAGTTGGCCATCATCGCAGTGTCTGCAGCGCGATCCAGGTCGGCATCGTCGCAGATGATCAACGGCGACTTGCCACCCAGCTCCATGGTCACCTCCTTGAGCGAAGAGCTCGAAGCGCTGGCCATGACTTTCTTGCCAGTGTCGGTGCCGCCGGTGAAGGAGACTTTCTCGATGCGCGGGTGCTCGGTCAGCCAGGTGCCGACTTCACGACCGCTGCCGGTCAGGACGTTGAAGACGCCTGGCGGAACGCCGGCTTCGGTATAGATCTCGGCCAGTTTCAAGGTGGTCAGCGAGGTGACTTCGCTCGGTTTGAAGATCATCGCGTTACCGGCTGCCAGGGCCGGTGCGGATTTCCACAGGGCGATCTGGATCGGGTAGTTCCACGCGCCGATACCAGCCACTACGCCCAGGGGTTCGCGACGGGTGTAGACGAAAGACGTGTCGCGCAGTGGGATCTGCTCGCCTTCGATAGCGGGCACCAGGCCGGCATAGTATTCCAGCACGTCGGCGCCGGTGACGATGTCGACGTAGCGGGTTTCGGAGTAGGCCTTGCCGGTGTCCAGGGTTTCCAGGGCGGCCAGTTCATCGTTGCGCTCGCGCAGGATGTCCACGGCGCGGCGCAGGATGCGCGAGCGCTGCATGGCGGTCATGGCGGCCCAGACTTTCTGGCCCTTTTCGGCGCTGACCACGGCGCGCTCGACGTCCTCGAACGTTGCGCGCTGCACCAGGGCGAGTACTTCACCGTTGGCCGGGTTGATGGCTTCGAAAGTGGCGTCGCCGCTGGCATCGCTGTACGCGCCATCGATGTAGAGTTTTTGCAGTTCGAAACGGGCCATAAAGTCCTCGCAAGTGCATGAGTGGTTGGCTGGCCACCGAGCGTGTCGTTTATAGCTGACTACGCGCTGCGGTGGGGGTTCAGGAGTCGAGCGGTTCTGTGTGCTCTGGCGCCCCTGCCTTGGCCAGTTGGAAATCCATGTATTCGTAAGCGATCTGGTGCGCCTGGGCGGTATCGAACGCGTCTCCCGACAGCGCTCCGCGCAGCCACAATCCGTCAATCAGCGCGGCCAGGCCCCGTGCCGCGCTGCGTGCCTGATCAACGGGCAACACGCGGCGGAACTGGCAACACAGGTTGGAATACAGACGGTGATCGTTGATCCGCTGCAACCTGTGCAAAGACGGGTGGTGCATGCTGGTGGCCCAGAAGGCCAGCCAGGTTTTCATTGCCGGGCCATTGACCTGGCTGGCGTCGAAGTTGCCTTCGATGATCACCTTGAGGTGAGCCCGCGGGCTGGTGTCCTCCAGCGCCTGGCGGCGTGCGGTGACGTTTTCGCTCAGGACACTCATCAGGTACTGGGCCGTGGCCGCGATCAGGCCGTTCTTGTCCTGAAAGTAATGACTGATGATGCCGTTGGAGACACCCGCCAAACGAGCGATCAGCGCAATGCTGGCGTCCCCCATGCCGACCTGATCGACCGCTTGCAACGTGGCTGCGATCAATTGTTGGCGGCGGATGGGTTGCATACCGACCTTGGGCATCTAGCACATCTCCTTAGGCCTGCAGGCGGACGAATACAATCCGTCATGGCGAGGGCCAGTCTATTTTGTTTTGATTGAACGTTCAATCAACAAAAACAAAGTTCTATGACAAGTCGTCGCTGTTTGTCGGGATCTCCACGTGTGAAAACCCGCAGTACAGGGGCGAGGACTTTTTGGGATGTCTTTATAACACTCGTCGGTTGGTGTGAAGGCCTGACGCCGATTGATAGCTGGAATACTGTTGTGGAGGGGGGATAAATCCCCTCGCCACAGTTGTTTGCATTTCAGGTCAAGCTAGTCAGCAGTCAGCACGGCACAAACAAAAACGCCGCGATCATCTCGCGGCGTTTTTGTTTGCGTGGGCTTAGCCCAGGTTCTTGCCAAGCAGGGCGTGGTACAGCTCGCTGTCGCCCAGGATCCCGACGACTTTCTGGTTATCGTGGAGCACCAGTTTGTTGCCGGTCTGGTAGCGGATCTGCAACGCGTCGCGCATGCCGATGTTGGAATCCACCAGGGTCGGACGGCGGCCCAGGTCTTCCACTGATTGGCCCGGTGCCCAGTTTTGCAGGTCCAGGGCCGCGCCGTTCTGCCGGGCACCCTTGATGGTGTTGCCTTCGGCCAGGTCGAGCCAGGAGTCGCCACCCGGATCCAGGCAGACCGAACCGTTGATGCGCTTGCAGTTGTCCAGGGTGCGCATCAGGCTGCGACCGCAGAGCACGTTGAGTGGGTTGGTGTGGGCGACGAAGGTGCGCACATAGTCGTCCGCCGGGTTCAGCACGATCTCTTCCGGCTTGCTGTACTGGATGATCTTGCCGTCTTTCATGATGGCGATCCGCGTGCCCAGTTTCAGGGCTTCGTCCAGGTCATGGCTGACGAACACAATGGTCTTTTGCAGTTTGCGTTGCAGTTCCAACAGTTCGTCCTGCAAACCCTGGCGGATCAGCGGGTCGAGGGCCGAAAACGGTTCGTCCATCAGCAGGATGTCGGCGTCCATCGCCAGGGCGCGGGCCAGACCGACCCGTTGCTGCATACCGCCGGACAGTTCGTCGGGTTTCTTGTTTCGCCACTGGGTCAGGCCCACCAGCTCGAGTTTTTCATCCACCAGCTTGCGCCGTTCTTTCTCGGGACGGCCCTGCATTTCCAGACCGAAGCTGATGTTCTCGCGCACCGTCAGCCAAGGCATCAGAGCGAACTTCTGGAACACCATGGCGATGCGCTTGGTGCGCATCATCTTCAATTCGGCGGGGGAGCAGGAGGCGATGTCGATCTGCCGTCCTTCATGCTCGACGAACAACTTGCCGCGACTGACGGTGTTCAGCCCGTTGATGCAGCGCAGCAGGCTGGATTTGCCTGAGCCGGAGAGGCCCATCAAGACGCAGATCTCACCCTTCTCGATGGATAGGCTGGCTTTTTCCACGCCGACGATCAGGCCGGTCTGCTGCAGGATCTCGGGGCGCGAAAAACCCTTGTCCAGCAGGTCCAGCGCGGCCTTGGGGCGGTTGGAGAAAATAACATCGACGTCTTCGAAACGAATGATGCTCATGCGTCACCCCCTACTTTAGCGTCGGGTTGTTTGCAGATTCGGTCGAGCATGATTGCCAGCAATACGATCGCCAGGCCGGCTTCGAAGCCCAGGGCGATATCAGCGGTGTTCAGTGCGTTGACCACGGGTTTGCCCAGGCCATCGGCACCCACCAGCGCGGCGATCACCACCATCGACAACGACAGCATGATGCACTGGGTGATACCGGCCGCGATGCTTGGCATCGCATGGGGCAGTTCGATACGCGACAGGAGTTGGCGGCGGGAGCAGCCGAAGGCTTTACCGGCGTCCATCAGTTCGTCCGGAACGTCGCGGATGCCCAGGTAGGTCAGGCGGATGGGCGCGGCAATCGCGAACACCACCGTGGAGATCAGGCCCGGGACCACACCCAGACCGAAAAGGGTCAGGGTAGGAATGAGGTAGACGAAGGTCGGTACGGTCTGCATCAGATCGAGTACCGGCCGCATCATTGTGTAGAACATCGGCTTGTGCGCGGCAACAATGCCCAGCGGCACGCCGATCAGCACGCAGACCAGGGTCGCGAACAGCACCTGGGCGAGGGTTTCCATGGTTTCTTGCCAGTAACCCAGGTTGAGGATCAGCAGGAAGGACGCGATGACAAATACGGTCAGGCCCCATTTGCGCTGGATGAAGTGCGCCAATAGCGCGATGAGGCCGATCAGGGCCAGGGGGTTGAACCAGGTCAGCGCAAACGTCACGCCGTGAATCATCGTTTCCAGAAACAGCGCGATTGCGTCGAATGTGTTGGCGCCGTTTTGCGTCAACCATTCGACAAAGCCCGCGATGTACTGGCCCAAAGGTATTTTCTGATCAATAAGCATGGTAGTGAACGTCCGCATGCAAGGGAATAAACAGCCCGGGCGAGCGAACTCGCCCGGCATAACATAAGCAGTTATTGCGCAAGCTTGGCTTTCACGGCTTCCAGGCCAGGTTTACCGTCAATGGTGGTCACGCCAGCGAGCCAGGTATCGAGTACCTGAGGGTTTTTCTTCAGCCAGGCCTTGGCGGCGGCCTCAGGTTTCATCTTGTCGTCGAGCACGTTGCCCATCAGCGTGCTCTCCATGTCGACGGTGAACTCCAGGTTTTTCAACAGTTGGCCAACGTTGCTGCATTCCTGGCTGTAGCCCTTGCGGGTGTTGGTCGCCACGGTAGCGGCACCGAAGTCGGGGCCGAAGAAGTCGTCGCCGCCGGTCAGGTACTGGATCTTGAAACGCGTGTTCATCGGGTGCGGTGCCCAGCCGAGGAACACCACGTCGGTGCCTCGCTTGGAGGCGCGGTCGACCTGCGAGAGCATGCCCGCTTCGCTCGACTCGACGACTTTGAAGCCGGCGTCCTTCAGGCCGAAGGCGTTCTTTTCGATCATGCTCTGGATCAGGCGGTTGCCGTCGTTGCCCGGTTCGATGCCGTAGATCTTGCCGTCCAGCTCTTTCTTGAATTTGGGGATGTCGGCGAAGTCATGCAGGCCTTTGTCATACAAGGCCTGGGGCACGGCGAGGGTGTACTTGGCGCCCTTGAGGTTGGTGCGCACGGTTTCCACGGTGCCGGCTTCGCGGTAGGCCTTGATGTCGTTTTCCATGGTCGGCATCCAGTTGCCGAGGAATACATCCATGTTCTTGCCATCGGCCAGAGACTTGTAGGTCACCGGCACGGAAATCATGGTGGTCTTGGTCTTGTAGCCCAGGGCGTCCAGCACCACGCTGGTGGTCGCCGTGGTCACGGTAATGTCGGTCCAGCCGACATCGGAGAAGTTGACGGTGCTGCACTTTTCGGGTTCTGCAGCGTTGGCCAGCATCGGAAGACTCAGCATGGCGGCCAACAACAACGGCTTGGAACCTTTCATGGGTGGACTCCTGGTGTTTTATCGGCGGTGTCCGGTCAGGACAACCACGCTTAATTGGATGTTGCGGTTGGTGGCGCGTGGGCACTCTCTGACACGCGGCCTTGCAAACGAGCCGTAACCGATCATGTACCAGTGCAAATCTGACGCCTACAGGGTGGGTCGTATCCAGTACAGGGATGGTCGCATCCAGTGTCGGTGACGTCGTTTACAGATTTTTTCCGCCCCTGACGGGCCTCTGACACGCAGAAAAACGCCGCAGAACCGGGGTCAGGGACGGGCGGCGCTGGTGGGCATGATTGCGTCGGTGTCAGACGTCGGGCGCCAAGGCAAAAACCGGATGATGCGGCCATCCCGGCGTTGAGCGTAGCAGCTCCGTCACCGGACGCTCCTGCGCCCGGATGTGCCTGTTCTGGAGGTTATCGGCAATGGCAATCAGCGTTTTCGACTTGTTCAAAATCGGTATCGGCCCGTCCAGTTCCCACACCGTGGGCCCCATGCGTGCCGCGGCGCTGTTCGTTGAAGCGCTGAAGGCAAAGGCCCTGCTCAATGATGTGCGCCGGGTAGAGGTACAGTTGTTCGGATCATTGTCGGCCACCGGTATCGGCCACGGCAGCGACAACGCCGTGATCATGGGCCTGATGGGGGAGTGGCCGGACGCAATCGACCCGTCGCAGATCGGCCCGCGCATCGAGCTGCTGCGTGAAACCCAGACCCTGCTGCTCGACGGTCGCCTGCCGGTGCCGTTCGTATGGTCCCGGGACATGCGCCTGATCGACGAGAACCTGCCCTTCCATCCCAATGCGATGACGCTGGTGGCCGAGGGCGCCGACGGCGAGCTGCACCGTGACACTTATTACTCGGTTGGCGGCGGCTTTGTCGTCGATCAGGCCCAGGCCTCCAGCGGCGTGGTGGATCTGGACAGCACAGAGCTGCCTTACGATTTCTCCAGTGCCGAAGAATTGCTTGAGCTGTGCCGTACCCACAACTTGCGGGTAGCCGAGTTGATGCTGGCCAACGAAAAGGTCTGGCGGTCCGAAGAAGAGATCCGCAGTGGCCTGATGAAGCTGTGGCGCGCCATGCAGGATTGCGTCGAGCAGGGCCTCAAGCACGAAGGCATCTTGCCGGGCGGTTTGAATGTGCGCCGACGGGCGGCCAAGTTGCACCGCAGCCTCCAAGAGCTGAACAAGCCCAATGTCATTGGCTCGACCCTCAGCGCCATGGAGTGGGTCAACCTGTTCGCCCTGGCGGTCAACGAGGAGAACGCGGCCGGCGGGCGCATGGTCACGGCGCCGACCAACGGTGCGGCGGGGATCATCCCGGCGGTGCTGCACTATTTCATGAAATTCAGCGAAGCGGTCACCGACGCCAACGTCGTGGATTATTTCCTCGCTGCGGCGGCCGTCGGGATCCTGTGCAAAAAGAACGCATCGATCTCCGGCGCCGAGGTCGGTTGCCAGGGCGAGGTGGGATCGGCCTGCGCCATGGCGGCGGCGGGCCTGGCGGAAATCCTCGGGGCCACGCCGGAGCAACTGTGCAACGCGGCGGAAATCGGCCTGGAACACAACCTGGGCCTGACCTGCGACCCGGTGGGCGGCCTGGTGCAGGTGCCGTGCATCGAGCGCAACGCGATCGCCGCGGTCAAGGCCATCAACGCCGCACAAATGGCCCTGCGCGGGGATGGCCAGCATTTTATCTCCCTGGATCGGGTGATCCGCACCATGCGTGATACCGGTGCCGATATGCATGATAAATATAAAGAGACCTCACGCGGCGGCTTGGCGGTCAGTGCGGTGGAGTGCTAAAGCACGCATTGCCGGGGCTCTCTGTGGCGAGGGAGCTTGCTCCCGCTGGGTTGCGAAGCAACCCCAAGGCCTGATCCCGCGGTGTTTCACCGTTATCGCGTAAATAGGATTTGCGACCGCTGCGCGATCGAGCGGGAGCAAGCTCCCTCGCCACGGGTTGTTCTTAAAATCGCTCACAAAATGCACACCCATCCTGAAACACGCCACCTTTTAGCGCGTCGCAAACAGACAAGACATCCGTTGTCGAGCCAGCCGCTGAATCGCGCTCGACCGTCCGTCACCCGCACCTGTGGTGCTACTCCTTGCGCAAGCCGCGCAGCCCCGTTCCCACAAGTGCTACCGAACTGCTCACAGCCTTCTGTGATCGGTACCTGCCGCCATTGATGGCACCTAAAACCCGGACTCGATGCACGCCTTATATAGACAGGCCGCGATGTCGTTTTCAGGATTTATTGAACACACATTCAATTTTAGGCATGGCAATTGCTCTATCCCGATAAAGCCCTGTCTCGCGCAAGAGAACGTGGCAATAACAAGAGCCTCCGCCTGAGGCCATCACCCGCTTTGTGTGAGGAGATACCGCGATGACGACGTCCAACTCCGGGGCCCAACCCCAGAACCGTGCGCCTCAATCCATCGGCTTTTTGCTGCTGGACAATTTCACGCTGATTTCCCTGGCGTCCGCGGTGGAACCGCTACGCATGGCCAACCAGCTATCCGGTCGCGAGTTGTATCGCTGGACCACCCTCACGGTCGATGGCGGCCAGGTCTGGGCCAGCGATGGTTTGCAGATCACCCCCGACGCTTCCATGCACAAGGCACCGCCTTTGGACACCGTCATCGTCTGTGGTGGCATCGGCATCCAGCGCACCGTGACCCGTGAACACGTGTCCTGGCTGCAGAGCCAGGCCCGCCAGTCCCGTCGCCTCGGCGCGGTCTGCACCGGCAGTTGGGCCCTGGCCTGCGCCGGCCTGCTGGACGGTTTCGATTGCAGCGTGCACTGGGAATGCCTGGCGGCGATGCAGGAAGCGTTCCCGCGGGTATCGATGAGCACCCGCCTGTTCACCCTCGACCGCAATCGCTTCACCAGCTCCGGTGGCACCGCGCCGCTGGACATGATGCTGCACCTGATCAGTCGCGATCACGGTCGCGAGCTGTCGGCGGCGATCTCCGAAATGTTTGTCTACGAGCGTATCCGCAACGAGCAGGATCACCAGCGCGTGCCGCTCAAGCACATGCTTGGCACCAACCAGCCGAAGTTGCAGGAAATCGTGGCGTTGATGGAAGCCAACCTCGAAGAGCCGATCGACCTGGACGAACTGGCGGTGTACGTCGCCGTGTCCCGGCGTCAGCTGGAGCGGTTGTTCCAGAAATACCTGCACTGCTCACCGTCGCGCTATTACCTCAAGCTGCGGCTCATTCGTGCGCGACAACTGCTCAAGCAGACGCCGATGTCGATCATCGAAGTGGCCTCGGTGTGCGGCTTCGTTTCCACCCCGCACTTCTCCAAGTGCTACCGCGAATACTTCGGCATTCCGCCGCGGGATGAGCGCGTCGGTTCAAACACCACGCAACAGGTGGCGATGATGCCGCTACCGCAGGCGTTGGTGCTGTCGCCATTGTCCGGGCCGCTGTCGGCATTGAGCCAGGCGCGCAATGAATCGACGTTCGCCAGTGTTAGGCTCTAAGACCTCTAGCGCCTTCATCGCGAGCACGCTCGCTCCCACAGGGAGATCGCCTGGGTGCAATAGAGCGTGTGCACACCAGGGATCACTGTGGGAGCGAGCTTGCTCGCGATTGGTTTTTCAGGTGTTGTGGTTTTGCTGGTAATCCATCAGCGCCGGCAACAATTGCTTGTCGATTGCCTGGCGCACGGCTGGCAGGATGGTGGCGCTGCTGGTGTACATGTCCTTGACCATCCGCCGCAGTTCATTGGCACGGGCCTGGTCCAAACCCCGCACGGCGCACTCACAGGCCTGCTCGGCGGTGGAACCGCTGGGTATCTGGAGCCCCAGGGCCTTGAGGTGGCCCAGCAGGTCTTCCTGGTCGATCAAATCGGCGTGCATCATGACGCTTTTCCTTGTTCAGGGATTGGGGTCGTGTCTCGATTCTGGTAGCCACCCGAAGCGGCGGCAAGGGCAAACTGTCGCAATGGCCCGGATACCTATGAGCAGGTCGTTTTCGGCTAACTCCCGCTAATCCGGACTGGGCACACTGAACTCAAGCTGAATCACGATGGTTTGGTCACCCTCGCGCAACAGCTCCTCCAGTAACGCACCTGCCCCGATCCTGTCACGGCTTGATCGGGGATTTTTTTGTCTGGGTGAATCAGGGGTTGATGGGGTGTCCAGCAAACCGCCTTCGCGAGCAAGCCCGCTCCCACATGGGAGTGTGGGCTCCTGTGGGAGCGGGCTTGCTCGCGAATAGCCGTTATGCGATCTAGCGTTGTAGAACCAGAATCCGCGACAACAACTCATCCCGATCCACATAACACCCCTGGAAATGCCGCGCGCCGGAAGCCGGGTCGAAGGCGTTGCGGGCATGGAGCGTACGGCGGTTGTCGAAGCACCAGAGCTGGCCGGGTTCGAGCCGTTGCATCACACGAAACTGTGGCGCGCGGGTCAGGGCGATGAAGCGTCGGTAGGCTCGGTAAAGCCTGGGCATTTGCTCGACGGTGGTGTCGAACGGTCCGCGCAGGAAATTCGCCATGCGGATTTCCGCGACATGCCCCAGGGCATCCAGCGCAATGATGGGCGCCAGGCAGCGGTAGTCGCTGTGGCGATCCTTGTTGCGAAACTCCACCGGTATTTCGCACAGGGCGGCAAAGGCTTCGGGATCTTCCTGGCGCAGCGCCTCGGCGATGGCAAAACCGTCGACAAAAATGCTTTCACCGCCGTCGGCGTCATTCACCAGGCAATGCAAAAACTGCAGCCCCGGTTGCAACTCCCGGGTTGGCAGGTCGCTGTGCAGTGGCAGGTTGAAAGCGGTGTAGGCGTTGCTGTCGGCGTCGGCCTTGGATTGCACATTGAACAGCACGCCGAAGTTGCTCTCGCGAATGAACGAAATGCGCTGGGCAATCTGTTTCAACGAACCGGGTTCGGTGGGCACGCCGCGCACTTGAGTCAGGCCGATGTCGCGCACCGCCAGCAGCCATTGCAACAGCGCATCGGCGTCACCCATCAGGGCCTGGTAATCGAACACCGGGAGTTGCAGATCGTGCCGCCATAACTGGCTTTTGGGCTTGCTCGCCAGGCGTTCGGCCCTGGACTGGTCATCATAGGCATGGGCCCGTAGCCAGCCTGGGTCGAAGCGGCTCTGGTGACCGTCCTGCCAATCGACGCACAGGCAGCCCTCGCTATCGAGGCGGATCGCACCGGGTGCGCTGTCTTCAGGCACGTCGACGATTTCCAGTACTTGTTCGCGGGTGACGGTGTAGACGCATTGAGGGCAAGAGCAGTTGTCCCGCAGCCACTGATGATGGAAAGGGCTGACCCGGCCATCGACCCAGGTGACCTGCACCCGGTCGGCCAAGGACGTTACAGCACCCAGCGCGCAGACCAGGGGATAGCGGCGGAAGTCGGCAAACGCGGCGGCAGTGTTCATGGCGATCTCCTGTTCGAGGCTTATCGGGCAGGTGGCAGTGCGATGACCCGACCGATATAGGCCGGCGGCGGCAGGTCGGACTGTTCATCGAGCAGGGCGGTGAGTGTGCCCAGGGTCTGCTGCGTGAAGGGCGCCGAGCGCGGACCCGCCAGGTCGACGTGCAGCAGCATCTGCTCATTACCGGCCAGCTCTTTATCCCCGCCTGCCAGGTGCAGGCTGTGGTAGAGATGCAGGCGCTTGGCGTCGTGGCCGATGATCTGCGTGCGTACTTCCACGTCAGCGTCGAGCTTCACTTCGTGCAGGTAATTGAGGTGCAGTTCGAGGGTGAACAGCGAGTGACCGCTGGCCTCGCGGTTCTGGCTATCCATGCCGAGCCGGTCCATCAGCGCGTCGGTGGCATAGCTGAAAATTAGCAGATAGAAGGCATCGCGTAGATGGCCGTTGTAATCGACCCATTCGGGGAGGATGCGGGTTTGATAGGTGGTGAGGGTGGGCATGCTGGAACTCCACAAATAGTCGCTGGTGTACACCCTTGTGGCGAGGGAGCTTGCTCCCGCTCGGCCGCGAAGCGGTCGTAAAACCAGCGAATACGATTTGACTGATACACCGCATTTGCCGGTTTTGGGACTGCTTCGCAGTCCAGCGGGAGCAAGCTCCCTCGCCACAAGGGGGAGTGTTTATTCGCTAAAGGCCATGCCATGCTTGGCCTTGGTGGTCTTCACCGCTTCCAGCACCGCCAGCAAACAATCATCACGATAGCGCTCCAGGGCCGAGATGCTGTGGCTGCCCAGTTGCTCCCTCGTGCCGTCCACCACATCGTCGATCAGCTTCTCGGTCAACTCCGGCGCTGGCAGGTAGGTCCAGGGCAGTTGCAGCGCCGGGCCGAACTGGGCCATGAAGTGCCGCATGCCTGCATCGCCTCCGGCCAAGGTGTAGGTCAGGAAGGTACCCATGAATGACCAGCGCAGGCCGGCGCCAAAACGGATGGCATCGTCGATTTCCCCCGTGGTGGCGACGCCGTCGTTGACCAGGTGCAGGGCCTCGCGCCACAGCGCTTCGAGCAGGCGGTCGGCGATGAAGCCAGGTACTTCCTTACGTACGTGCAGCGGCCGCATGCCGAGGGATTCATACACTTGCATGGCGGCTTGTACCGCTTCGGGGGCGGTGTTCTTGCCACCGACCACTTCTACCAGCGGCAACAGGTAAACCGGGTTGAACGGGTGCCCGACCACGCAGCGTTCCGGGTGGGTCGCTCCTTCGTAGAATTCGCTTGGCAACAGCCCCGAAGTACTGGAGCCGATCAATGCATTCGGCTTGGCGGCTGCGCTGATCTGGCCGTGCAGTTCGAGCTTCAGTTCCAGGCGCTCGGGGGCGCTTTCCTGAATGAAGTCGGCGTCGCGCACGCATTCTTCGATGGTCGCGACAAAGCGCAGCCGATCCTGTGAGGCACCAGGGGCCAGGCCCTGTTTCTCCAGCGCGCCCCAAGCGTTAGCGACGCGTTTGCGCAATGCCGCCTCGGCACCAGGCGCCGGGTCCCAGGCGACAACGTCGAGGCCGTGGGCCAAGGCCCGGCTGACCCAGCCGCTGCCGATTACACCACTGCCCAGGGCGGCGAAGGTCTTGATGTCGGTGATAAAGCTCATGGTGATTTTCCTGAATAATTCGCTGATTCCCTGTGGGAGCGAGCTTGCTCGCGATGACGGTATTCCAGGCGCAGCAAATGCACTGGATGCGCCGACGCTATCGCGAGCAAGCTCGCTCCCACACTTGATCTTGGGTGGTCTTGAGATCTGCAGTCACTGCAGATCCAATGTGCACGTTCGGTTTAGCCGCGTGGGGTCAGGCCCATTTTCTTGCGGCCCTCGGCCGGCGTAAGTACCCGCGCCCCGAGACGGCTGAGGATTTCGCCTGCGCGCTCCACCAACTGGCCGTTGGTGGCGAGCACGCCTTTATCCAGCCAGAGGTTGTCTTCCAGCCCGACCCGCACGTTGCCCCCCAGCAGCACCGCCTGGGCGGCCATCGGCATTTGCATGCGGCCGATGCCGAAGCCGGCCCACACCGCGTCGGCCGGCAGGTTGTCGACCATGGCCTTCATGGTGGTGGTGTCGGCCGGCGCGCCCCATGGAATGCCCAGGCAGAGCTGGAACAGCGGGTTGTCCAGCAGGCCCTCCTTGATCAGTTGCTTGGCGAACCACAGGTGGCCGGTGTCGAAGATTTCCAGCTCGGCCTTGACCCCCAGTTCGGTGATGCGCTTGGCCCCGGCCCGCAGTTGCGCCGGGGTGGAGACGTAAATGGTGTCGCCGTCGCCGAAGTTCAGGGTGCCGCAATCCAGGGTACAGATTTCCGGCAACAGCTCTTCGACGTGGGCCAGGCGGGTCAGCGGACCCACCAGGTCGGTGTTGGGGCCGAACTCCATCGGCCGTTCGCCCGCACCGATCTCCAGGTCTCCGCCCATGCCGGCGGTGAGGTTGACGATGATGTCCACGTCCGCCTCACGGATGCGCTCCATCACTTCGCGGTACAGCGCCACGTCGCGGCTGAACTTGCCGGTCTGCGGGTCGCGGACGTGGCAGTGGACCACGGTGGCACCGGCCTTGGCGGCTTCGACGGCGGCGGCGGCGATCTGTTTCGGGGTGACCGGCACGTGGGGGCTCTTGGCGGTCGTGTCGCCAGCACCGGTGAGTGCGCAGGTGATGATGACGTCGTGGTTCATGGTGCGGATTCCTTCAGGCGTGGTAAGTCACCGCGCAGCCGTTTGATGCTGCGCAGAGGGAGAACGTTTGGTCAGTTACTGGTGAGTTTGAGGTTGTCGGCGGCCGGCTTGCCGTCGAAGGTGGTCACGCCTTCGAGCCAGCGCTGCTTGTCTTGCGGATGATCCTTGAGCCATTGCCGGGCCGATTCGAGCGGATCCTTGTGATCGAGCAGCGGCTGCATCATCCGGCTCTCGTCTTCGGCAGTGAAGGTCAGGTTGCTCAGCAAGCGACCGACGTTCGGGCATTGCTCGGCGTAGTTCGGCGCGGTGACGGTCCAGACGGTGGCCATGCCTTCGTTCGGGCCGAGGGCGTCGTCGCTGCCGGTGAGGTAGGTCATTTGCACGTTGACGTTCATCGGATGCGGCGCCCAGCCGAAGAACACCACGGCTTCCTTGCGCCGCACGGCGCGGTCCACGGCGGCGAGCATGCCGGCTTCGCTGGACTCCACCAGTTGGAATTTGCCCAGGCCGAACTGGTTCTTGGCGATCATCGCCTTGATCTGGGTGTTGGCGCCGGAGCCGGGTTCGATGCCGTAGATCTTGCCCCCCAACTCTTTTTCGAATTTGGCGATGTCGGCAAAGGTCTTCAGGCCCTTGTCGGCCAGGTAGGTCGGCACGGCCAGGGTGGCGCGGGCGTCCTTGAGACTGGGTTGTTCCAGGACCTTGACCTGCTTGGCTTCGACGAATGGGGTGATGGTCTGGGTCATCAGCGGGTTCCAGTAGCCCAGGAACAGGTCCAGGCGTTGGTCACGAATGCCGGCGAAGATGATTTGCTGGGAGGCGCTGGTCTGCTTGGTCGTGTAGCCGAGGCCGTCGAGCATCACTTGGGTCAGGGCGCTGGTGGCGATGACGTCGGTCCAGTTGACCACGCCCAGGCGCACGTTCTGGCACGCGGCGGGTTCAGCGGCCATGACGGCGCCATTCATTAAGGTGGTACCGCTGAGTGCAAGAACGCAGGAGCTGATCAGTCGTTTCATGTCGGGTTCCTCGGCAGCTTATTGTTATGGGGCCCGGTGTCTGTGCGCCGGTGATGCCAAGTTACGCAGCCCGAAGTGTGGCAAAACGCACAGCGGCGACGTGCTCTTGCACTGCAGCGACCTGCGCCCTTGAACGACGCTTGCAACTGGCGTATCAAGGTCCGCACGCTACCCGTCGACCGAGTGCGCTCCATGTCCCAGGATTTCTACTTCTTGTTGATGCCGGGCTTTTCAGCCATCGGTTTCATTTCGGCCATCGAGCCGTTGCGGGTCGCCAATCGTTTTCGTGGCGAGCTGTATCGCTGGCATGTGTTGAGCGTCGATGGCGGGGCGGTGCTGGCGAGCAACGGCATGTCGGTCAACGCCGATGCCGCGCTGGAGCCGTTGAAGAAGGGCGCGACCCTTTGGGTGGTGGCGGGATTCGAACCACTTAAGTTCGCCACCCCGGCCCTGGAGCGCTGGCTGCATCGGTTGGACAACGAAGGCGTGATCCTGGGGGGCATCGACACCGGCAGTGTGGTCCTGGCCGAGGCGGGGCTGCTGGAAGGGCATCGCGTGACCCTGCACTGGGAAGCGATCGAGGCGTTCAAGGAGTCCTATCCGCAGCTTGGCGTGACCCAGGAATTGTTTGAAATCGACCGTCGCCGCATCACTTGCGCCGGTGGCACCGCGTCCATCGACCTGATGCTCGACCTGATCGGCCAGGCCCATGGTTCGGAGCTGGCGATCCAGGTCAGCGAACAGTTCGTGCTTGGCCGCATCCGTCCGCGCAAAGATCACCAGCGCATGGAGATCGCCAGTCGCTATGGCATTCGCAACAAGAAGCTGGTGCACGTCATCGGCGAGATGGAAACCCACAGCGAACCGCCCCTGAGTACCTTGGCCCTGGCCGAATCCATCAACGTCACGCGGCGCCAGCTCGAAAGGCTGTTCCGCCTGCACCTGAACGACACCCCTAGCAACTTCTACCTGCGCCTGCGCCTGGAGAAAGCCCGGCAACTGCTGCGTCAGACCGACATGAGCGTACTGGAAGTGAGCATCGCCTGCGGCTTTGAGTCACCGTCGTACTTCACCCGCAGTTACCGGGCACGGTTCGCGCGCTGTCCACGGGAGGATCGGCGGCGGCAGGGGGATGGGCGGGAGGTGGTTTGACAGGCTTTTATACTCAATTATACTCGCGACTATAAATTATACCTGTCGCAATAATTGAGTATAAAACCATGTCCAAGCACCCCGGTTTTGTATTCCGGCGTCCTGATCTGGCCCGCAATGTTGTCGATGGGCTGGTCGGCGCCGGGATCCAGGATTACACCTCAGGCCTGTTCCTGGCCGCTCCGAGACGTACCGGAAAAAGTACGTTCCTGCGCGAAGACTTGATTCCCGAGTGCCAAACCCGCGGCTGGCTCGCGGTCTACGTCGACCTGTGGGCCAACAAGGAGAAAGACCCTGCCGACCTGATCGCTTCGGCAATCGCCGGGGCCCTGGTGCCTTATGATAAGGGGATCCGCAAGCTGGCCAAATCCATGGGCATCGACAAACTCAGCTTCTTGCGCACGCTGTCCTGGGATTTCAGCCTGCCGCAACTGCCCGAAGGGGCGACGCTGACCCAGGCGTTGGAGTTGTTGCACAGTGCGGCCGGTAAAACCGTTGTGCTGGTGATCGACGAAGCCCAGCATGCGTTGACCACCGAGGCCGGGGTCAACGCGATGTTTGCCCTCAAGGCCGCCCGCGACCAACTCAACCAAGGTCGCGAGGGTGATACCAGCGGCCTGCGCCTGGTGTTCACCGGCTCTAATCGCGACAAACTCGCTCACCTGGTACTCAGCCGCAACCAACCGTTCTACGGGTCCAGCATCACCCCGTTCCCATTGCTGGGTAAAGAGTTCACCAAAGCCTATGCCGCCCATTTGAACGCGCATCTGGCCCAAACCAATCAGTTCAATGCCGATGATCTGGATCAGGCCTTCGAGTTGGTAGGGCGCCGCCCTGAAATGCTGCGCAGCATCATTGGCGAAATTGCCTTGGAGCTGGGTGAGGCGAGCCATTTGGATGAATTGCTGCGCAACAGCGCCGAAATGCTCCGTGCTGGTGTCTGGACCGAGTTTGAAAGCGCCTGGAACGCCTTGACGGTGCCGCAACGGGCAGTGCTGCAGGTCATGGCCGAGCGCTCGCAAAACAACGAACCCTTTGCGCCCTTCACCGATTCAACGTTGGAGGCCGTGGGCAAGGTGCTCAGGAGCATGGGCAGCGAAGTCGTGCCTGGCACCCAGACCATTCAATCCTGCATCGACGCGCTGCGTGACAAGGAACTGGTGTGGAAGTCCAATCGCGGTGGTTACGCCTTGGAGGACAAAGCGTTTGCGGATTGGTTGAAGGGGTATCGCAAGCAGCGCTGAACCTGATACTTGCCTGTGGCGAGGGAGCTTGCTCCCGCTGGACTGCGTAGCAGGCCCTGAAAGCAGGGGCGCTGCGCACCCCAGCGGGAGCAAGCTCCCTCGCCACGGGGGGGAACGACTTTATTTTTTCATCAGTGCCGAGCACGCCGCCTTGTATGCCTCGTGTTGATACTTGTTCAGGGTCGCCGGCAAGGCGAAGTCATGTTTCTTGTGCTGCGCGTTGAGGGTCTGCGGTGACAGCAGCGTCACCTCGCAGCCTTCCAGCAACTGGAAAACCCCTTCAATCTTGAACGTGGTCGGTCCACCGGCGAACTCGCCTTTCTTGCTGCGCTTCTTGATGGCGATGCGTTCGATGCCATTTTCGACCACGAACGCCCGCACCTGGGCGGCGAACGCCTTGACGTTGGCGGCTTCGTCATTGTCGTCCAGGGCGATTTTCTTGGTGGTCAGGGCGATGTGGGTCAACGCCTGCTGCTCCAGCGAGGCAACGGCGATGATCGCTTCGCTGCCTTTGATTTCGATGCCGCAGGTTTTCATGGGGATCTCTTTGCTCGAGGGGGGGGTGCAGCTTACTCCTGCCCAATCGACTCCAAAAACTCCGACCGATCATCGCTCACCTGGGCCATGCAGTCGTTTTCGGCGATTTTGTAGGCTTCGCTGCCGGGTTTGGCCGGGAAGGCGGCGATGGCGCAGTCGGCGTCGCGCTGTTTTTGCCACAGTTGTTGGGCGGCTTTGACCTTGGTGGTGATGTCGTTGAGTTGGGCCTTGTCGCTGGCGTAGCGGGTTTGCAGGCGCTCAAAGAGGCTCTGCAGGTTTTCGTTGAGCAATTGTTCGGCGGCAGTCTTGCCATAGGCCGAGCAGGCCAGGGTCTGGACGTCGTTTTCAACTTCGTCGCAGGGATTGGGCTCGGTGTCTTCGGTTGCGTGTGCCAGGGTGCTCATCAGTGCCAAAGCCAGGAAGATTGATTTCATCGCGTTGCCGCTCAAGTCCAGTGAAAACCAGTGATGCGGCGGATTCTGGCGCAACCGTCGGGTAAAGAACAGACGGGCAGGGCGGGCCTGTCGTAGCCCATTGTCGTGGATTGACGCTTTCGGCAATTCCCCTGTCGTTTTTGCACCGGGTCGCGACGGCCCTCAGGCATATGCTGGCCCCAAAGCGCCGGCACACGATTCGGCGCATGAATCGCTGACAAAAGGGGACTGCCTGATGAGCCCAGCCGAATTGCACGCCGACAGCATCGTTATCGACGGGCTGATCATTGCCAAGTGGAACCGCGACCTGTTCGAAGACATGCGCAAGGGCGGCCTGACCGCAGCCAACTGCACCGTGTCGGTGTGGGAAGGTTTCCAGGCCACCATCAATAACATCGTCGCCAGCCAGAAGCTGATCCGCGAGAACAGCGACCTGGTGATTCCGGTGAAAACCACCGCTGACATCCGTCGCGCCAAGGAACAGGGCAAGACCGGCATCATCTTCGGCTTCCAGAACGCCCACGCCTTCGAAGACCAGCTCGGCTACGTCGAGATCTTCAAGCAGTTGGGCGTGGGTGTGGTGCAGATGTGCTACAACACCCAGAATCTGGTGGGCACCGGTTGCTACGAGCGTGACGGCGGCCTGTCGGGCTTCGGTCGCGAGATCGTCGCCGAGATGAACCGTGTCGGCATTATGTGCGACCTGTCCCACGTCGGTTCCAAGACCTCCGAAGAAGTCATCCTCGAATCGAAGAAGCCGGTGTGCTATTCCCACTGCCTGCCGTCCGGCCTGAAAGAACATCCGCGCAACAAATCCGATGAAGAGCTGAAGTTCATCGCCGACCACGGCGGTTTCGTCGGCGTGACCATGTTCGCGCCGTTTTTGGCCAAGGGCATCGATTCGACCATCGACGACTACGCCGAAGCCATCGAATACACCATGAACATCGTCGGTGAGGACGCCATCGGCATCGGTACCGACTTCACCCAGGGCCACGGCCAGGATTTCTTCGAAATGCTGACCCACGACAAGGGCTACGCCCGTCGTCTGACCAGCTTCGGCAAGATCATCAACCCCCTGGGCATCCGCACCGTGGGCGAGTTCCCGAACCTCACCGAGACGCTGCTCAAGCGCGGTCACCCTGAGCGGGTGGTGCGCAAGATCATGGGTGAGAACTGGGTCAACGTGCTGAAAGACGTCTGGGGCGAATAACCGCCGCCGCATCGCTAATCCTCTACCTGCGGCCCTCTGCGCCGCAGGCAATACCACGAATTTCCGGAGTCAAGTTTTCATGGCCAAGATCGCCCCGCAACTGCCTATCGAAGTCGACAGCGAAACCGGTGTCTGGACGTCCGACGCCCTGCCGATGCTGTACGTACCGCGTCACTTCTTCGTCAACAACCACATGGGCATCGAAGAAGTGCTGGGCGCCGACGCCTACGCCGAGATTCTCTACAAGGCCGGCTACAAATCCGCCTGGCACTGGTGTGAAAAAGAAGCCGAATGCCACGGCCTGGAAGGCGTCGCGGTGTTCGAGCACTACATGAAGCGCCTGTCCCAGCGTGGCTGGGGCCTGTTCAAGATCCAGGACATCGACCTGGATAAAGGCACCGCCAGCGTCAAGCTCGAACACTCGGCGTTCGTCTATGTGTACGGCAAGGTCGGGCGCAAGGTCGACTACATGTTCACCGGCTGGTTCGCCGGCGCCATGGACCAGATCCTCGCCGCTCGTGGCAGTTCGATCCGCACCGTGGCCGAGCAGGTCTACGGCGGTTCTGAAGAAGGCCACGACGACGGCCTGTTCATCGTCAAGCCGTTGTAAGTCGAGGATTGCGCCATGGCTTTTGAAGCAATGTTCCAGCCGATCCAGATCGGCAAGCTGACCATCCGCAACCGCGTGCTCAGCACCGCGCACGCCGAGGTCTACGCCACCGACGGCGGCATGACCACCGACCGGTACGTCAAGTATTACGAAGAAAAGGCCAAGGGCGGCATCGGCCTGGCGATCTGCGGTGGCTCGTCGGTGGTTGCCATCGACAGCCCGCAGGAATGGTGGAGCTCGGTGAACCTGTCCACCGACCGCATCATCCCGCACTTCCAGAACCTGGCCGACGCCATGCACAAGCATGGTGCCAAGATCATGATCCAGATTACCCACATGGGTCGTCGCTCGCGCTGGGACGGTTTCAACTGGCCGACCCTGATGTCGCCGTCCGGCGTGCGTGAGCCGGTTCACCGCGCCACCTGCAAGACCATCGAGCCGGAAGAAATCTGGCGGGTGATCGGCAACTACGCCCAGGCGGCACGACGTGCCAAGGCCGGTGGCCTGGACGGCGTCGAGCTGTCCGCCGTGCACCAGCACATGATCGACCAGTTCTGGAGCCCGCGGGTCAACAAGCGTACCGACGAATGGGGCGGCAGCTTCGAAGGCCGCATGAAGTTCGGCCTGGAAGTGCTGAAGGCCGTGCGCGCCGAAGTGGGCGACGATTTCTGCGTGGGTATGCGCCTGTGCGGCGACGAGTTTCACCCGGACGGCTTGTCCCACGAGGACATGAAGCAGATCGCCAAGTACTACGACGACACCGGCATGCTGGATTTCATCGGCGTGGTGGGCTCGGGTTGCGACACCCACAACACCTTGGCCAACGTCATCCCGAACATGAGTTATCCACCGGAGCCGTTCCTGCACTTGGCCGCCGGTATCAAGGAAGTGGTCAAGGTCCCGGTGCTGCACGCGCAGAACATCAAGGACCCGAACCAGGCCACGCGGATCCTGGAGGGCGGTTACGTCGACATGGTCGGCATGACCCGTGCCCACATCGCCGACCCGCACCTGATCGCCAAGATCAAGATGGGCCAGATCGACCAGATCAAGCAGTGCGTCGGTGCCAACTACTGCATCGACCGCCAGTACCAAGGCTTGGACGTGCTGTGCATCCAGAACGCCGCGACCTCCCGTGAATACATGGGCGTGCCGCACATCATCGAGAAGTCCACCGGGCCCAAGCGCAAAGTGGTCGTCGTCGGTGCCGGCCCGGCCGGGATGGAAGCGGCACGTGTGGCCGCCGAACGTGGGCACGACGTGACCTTGTTCGAGAAGAAGGAATTCATCGGCGGGCAGATCACTACCGCTTCGAAAGCCCCGCAACGGGACCAGATTGCCGGTATCACCCGCTGGTTCCAGCTGGAACTGGCGCGGCTGAAAGTCGACCTGCGCCTGGGCGTGGCGGCTGATGCGGCGACCATCATGGACCTGCGTCCGGATGTGGTGGTGCTGGCCGTTGGCGGGCATCCGAATGTGGAGCAGAACGAACACTGGGGCGCCGCCGAAGGGCTGGTGGTCAGCAGCTGGGACGTGCTCGACGGCAAGGTTGCGCCGGGCAAGAACGTGCTGGTCTACGACACCATTTGCGAGTTCACCGGCATGTCGGTGGCCGACTTCCTCGCCGACAAGGGCAGCCAGGTCGAGATCGTCACCGACGACATCAAGCCGGGCGTGGCCATTGGCGGGACCTCGTTCCCCACGTACTACCGCAGCATGTACCCCAAGGAAGTGATCATGACCGGGGACATGATGCTGGAGAAGGTCTACCGCGAAGGCGACAAGCTAGTGGCGGTGCTGGAAAACGAATACACCGGCGCCAAGGAAGAACGCGTGGTGGACCAGGTGGTGGTGGAAAACGGCGTGCGGCCGGACGAAGAAATCTACTACGCGCTCAAGGAAGGTTCGCGCAACAAGGGCCAGATCGACGTCGAAGCCTTGTTCGCGATCAAGCCTCAGCCGTGCCTGGAGCAGAGCGGCGATGGCTACCTGCTGTTCCGTATCGGCGACTGCGTGGCCCAGCGTAATACCCACGCGGCCATCTACGACGCCCTGCGGTTGTGCAAGGATTTCTAACGGCTTGTGGATAACCCTGTGGGAGCGAGCTTGCTCGCGATAGCGGTGGATCAGTCGACATTTAGGTTGGATCTGAGTCCGTCTTCGCGAGCAAGCTCGCCCCCACAGGGATCGAGCAAGACATCCAGGTTTCTGTGCCTGCAAGACCTGAGGTCTTTGGGAGCTTCACCATGCTGAACACCCTTCTTCCAATCCTGCTGTTCGCAGCCCTGGGCCTCGCGGTCCTCGGCGCCTTGCGGCGGGTGAACATGTGGCGCCGGGGACGACCGGCCAAGGTCGACCTGATCGGCGGTCTCTTTGCCATGCCCAAGCGCTACATGGTGGATTTGCACCACGTAGTGGCGCGGGACAAATACATTGCCAACACTCACGTCGCCACGGCCGGTGGTGCGGTGGCGTCGGTGGTGCTGGCGATCCTGGTCCACGGGTTTGGCCTGCATAACCGCTTCCTCGGTTATGCGTTGCTGTTGATGTCGGCCGTGATGTTCGTCGGTGCGATCTTCGTCTACCTGCGTCGACGCAATCCGCCCGCCCGTTTGTCCAAGGGCCCGTGGATGCGCCTGCCGAAAAGCCTGCTGGCGTTTTCGGCGTCGTTCTTCTTGGTGACCCTGCCGGTGGCGGGCATCCTGCCGGAGAACTTCGGCGGTTGGCTGGTGGCGGCGGTCCTGGGTGTCGGTGTGTTGTGGGGCGTGTCGGAATTGTTCTTCGGCATGACCTGGGGCGGGCCGATGAAGCACGCCTTCGCCGGTGCCCTGCACCTGGCCTGGCACCGCCGCGCCGAGCGCTTTGGCGGCGGCCGTTCCACCGGTCTCAAGCCGCTGGACCTGAACGATCCCGCCGCGCCACTGGGCGTGGAGAAACCCAAGGACTTCACCTGGAACCAACTGCTGGGCTTCGACGCCTGCGTGCAGTGCGGCAAGTGTGAAGCGGCCTGCCCGGCGTTCGCGGCCGGCCAGCCGTTGAACCCGAAAAAACTCATCCAGGACATGGTCGTCGGCCTCGCTGGCGGCACCGATGCGAAATTCGCTGGCAGCCCATACCCGGGCAAACCTGTGGGCGAACATGCGGGTAATCCCCATCAGCCGATCGTCAACGGCCTGGTAGACGCCGAGACCCTGTGGTCCTGCACCACCTGCCGCGCGTGCGTCGAGGAATGCCCGATGATGATCGAGCACGTCGATGCCATCGTCGACATGCGCCGCCACCTGACCCTGGAAAAAGGCGCCACGCCGAACAAGGGTGCCGAGGTGCTGGAAAACCTCATCGCCACCGACAACCCTGGCGGCTTTGCCCCGGGCGGGCGGATGAACTGGGCGGCGGACCTGAATCTGAACCTGCTCAGCGAGAAGAAATCCACCGACGTGCTGTTCTGGGTCGGCGACGGTGCCTTCGACATGCGCAACCAGCGCACCTTGCGCGCGTTCGTCAAAGTGCTGAAGACGGCGAAAATCGATTTTGCCGTGCTCGGCCTCGAAGAACGCGACAGTGGCGACGTGGCCCGGCGCCTGGGTGACGAAGCGACATTCCAGCTGTTGGCCAAACGCAACATCCAGACCCTGGCCAAATACAGCTTCAACCGCATCGTCACCTGCGACCCCCACAGCTTCCACGTGCTGAAAAACGAATACGGCGCCTTCGATGGCAATTACTTGGTGCAGCACCACAGCACCTACCTGGCGGAGATCATCGACGCCGGCGCGCTGAACCTCGGCCAGCACAAGGGCGACAGCGTGACCTATCACGATCCGTGCTACCTGGGCCGCTACAACGGCGAATACGAGGCGCCGCGCCAGGTGCTGCGTGCGCTGGGTATCGAGGTCAAGGAGATGCAGCGTTCCGGTTTCCGTTCGCGTTGCTGCGGCGGTGGTGGTGGTGCGCCGATCACTGACATTCCAGGCAAGCAGCGGATTCCGGACATGCGCATGGACGACATTCGCGAAACCGGCGCTGAGCTGGTGGCAGTGGGTTGTCCACAGTGCACCGCGATGCTCGAAGGCGTGGTCGAACCGCGGCCAATGATCAAGGACATTGCCGAACTGGTGGCTGACGCACTGCTTGAAGACGCAGCCCCGAGCAAACCCGTTGCCCCAGCCAAACGTGAACCTGCGGAGGTGCATTAATGAGCGACATCATCCGCCGCGACCCTCGCGCCGAGTGGATCGCCCGTAACCGTCTGCACCCGCTGCACGCGGCCATGCAGCCGGTCCAGCACAGCTGGATGGGCCCCAACGGCGTCATTCGCAAGAACGTTCATGGCATCGGTTTCATCGGTCCCAACGGCATCAAGCGCATCGACCGCAGCGGTGCCCAGCAGGGGGGCGCGACCAAGCGTACCGCCGCGACCGAAGTGCAATTGCCGCTGCATCAGGTGCCGCAACCGGCGTTCTACATCAGTGTGGTGCCGGACATGGTCGGTGGTCGCCTCAGCAGCCACGACCGCGATCTGCTGGGCCTGGCCCATCAGCTTGCGGGGACGGACGGCGCGGTACTGGCAGTGGTATTCGGCGAGCACAAGGAAAACGCCTTCGCCACGGCCGGTGTCGACCGCTTGCTGGTACTGGAAGGTGAGGCCTTCAGTGGTTATGCACCGGAACAACGGGTCCAGGGCCTGCGGGCTGTGGATAACCAATTCAACCCACGCCATTGGCTGCTGCCCGACAGCCGCACCGGTGGCGGTGAACTGGGCCGGCGTTTTGCCGCAGCCCTGGGCGAACGCCCGGCCACGCGGGTCTGGCAGGTCAAGGGCGAGGAGTGCATTGGCCGCGCCGGCGCGGGCCTGCAAGACTTGGCCCGGCCGTTGGCGCGCTTGATCCTGGCAGCGGCCGAATGCGCTGAGCCGGTCAGTGAAACCCGTCACGAAGCCCTGCCGGTGGAGTTATCCACAAGCGTGGCGCGCAGCTTGTCGCGTATCGAAGATCTGGGTGCGGTGGCGGTGGACCCGGGGGCGATCCCGATGGCCGAGGCCGAATTCATTTTCTCCGGCGGCAACGGGGTCAAGGACTGGGCACTGTTCCACCAGACCGCTACGGCCCTGGGCGCCACCGAAGGCGCTTCGCGGGTGGCGGTGGACGACGGCTTCATGGCGCGGGACCGTCAGGTCGGCGCATCCGGTACCTGGGTCACGGCACGGGTCTACGTGGCCGTGGGGATCTCCGGGGCGATCCAGCACCTGCAGGGCATTGGCGCCTGCGACAAGGTGGTGGCGATCAACCTCGACCCGGGTTGCGACATGATCAAACGGGCAGACCTGTCGGTGATTGGTGACAGCGCGGCGATTCTCCAGGCCTTGATCGCGGCGGTAGAGGCTTATCGCAACGAAGCCAAGCGCGATGCGGCTTAAAAGGATTCAACCATGAGTACTCAAGTGATCAGCCTGGTGTCCATCGGCGCGCACCCGACCTCGGGTCGGCCTCGGCGTGCCGAACAGGATGCCCGGGCCGTGGAACTGGGCCTGCAACTGGCCGGCAACGACCTGCAAGTGCTGCACGCCGGTGACGTGGCCGAACCGGCCCTGCGCGCCTACCTGGGCATGGGCCTGGATGAACTCCACGTCCTGGAAAATCCCGACGGGGCCGACGCCCTGCCGGCCCTGACCGAATACCTGCGTGACGCTGGCGCCCAAGTGGTGCTGACCGGTAGCCAGGCGGAAACCGGTGAAGGCTCGGGCATGCTTCCCTTCCTGCTGGCGGAAAACCTCGGTTGGCCGTTGGTGGTGGGGCTGGCCCAGGTCGAATCCATCGACGGCGGCGTGGCCCTGGTGCTGCAAGCCTTGCCCCGTGGCCAACGGCGCCGTCTCAAAGTGCGCCTGCCGTTCCTGGCCACTGTGGATAACGCCGCGCCAAAACCTCGGCAAAGCGCCTACGGCCCGGCCCGGCGTGGGGCATTGCATGCCGAGGAAGTCGAAGTGATCGACGACACCTTGCTGGCGGTGGCGACCCTGCAACCGGCCAAGCCACGCCCCAAGCGCTTGAAAGTGATCAAGGCCAAGAGCGGCGCCGACCGCATGAAAGCCGCCACGGCCAAGGCTAGCGGCGGAGGCGGGCAAGTGCTCAAGGGCGTGAGCCCGGAGGCGGGGGCCGAGGCCATTCTCAAGTTGTTGATTGAGGAAGGGGTTGTTCGCTAACCCCAGGAATACCTCAATTCCGGAGGGAGCGAGCTTGCTCGCGAAGGCGGTGTGTCAGCGACGAAAATGCAGCCTGACATACCGAATTCGCGAGCAAGCCCGCTCCCACAGGGGTCATATGTTTACCCATAATGCCCGCGTGCACCACTGTGGATAACCTGCTCGGCCCGCCGCGGTAAACCAGGCCATCCAGGCCTGCGCTCAAAAAACACCCACCTGACCTGCTGCAACATCCGGCCATAAAACCGCTGGCCTGGCGGGTTGCCGTGACTCAAGCCTGTGGGTGAAAAAGGTCGTTTCATCGCCAATGGAGTCCTATCAATGGAAGTAGCAATTCGCCCGGCCTTGCCCACGGATGCACGGGAGATCGCCCGTCTGTTCCGGATTTCCTCAGAGGGTGCGTCGGATTACATCTGGAGTCAGCTGGCGGAGCCTGGTCAGGATCTGCTTGACGTGGGCGCCGCGCGTTATGCTCGGGAAGGTGTAGATTTTTCCTACCAGAACTGCCTTGTCGCCCAGGCCAACGGACAGGTCATCGGCATGATGCACGCTTATGTCACGCGTCATGATCCACAGGCGGCCCCAGTCACAGACCCGGTCCTGGCGCCCTACGCCGACATGGAAGTGCCCAACACCCTCTATATCTCAAGCTTGGCCCTGCATGAAGGCTGGCGTAACAAGGGGCTCGGCGTTCGCTTCCTCGAACTGGCGCAACAGCGTGCCGATCAACTGGCACTCAAGGGCCTGAGCCTGATCGACTACGCCGCGAATACCGGCGCCCGGCGTTTTTATGAGCGCCATGGCTTTGGCATCGTCAAAACCTGTCAGGTCGTCCCGCATCCGTTGATTCAAGTAACGGGCGCGGCCTACCTCATGCATCGGCCGTAGCAGGTTGGCCCAGATCCCACAGGGGCATGTGTTTACCCACAATCCCTGTGCGCGCCTCTGTGGATAACCTGTTCGCCCCTCGCTGCACCCCATGCAAATCGGGCCCTGCCGGCCTCCGATCAAAAAGTAGCCAGTCTAACCCACGGTTTTTATTGGCTTTTTGTTGTGAATAACGACTCCTATCAGGCGAAACTTGCCCCCAATCTCTGTTGGCGCTTCTGTGGATAAGATGTTCGCTCAATGCTGCAAGCCATACGGAACAAGGCGTTCAGTGGATTGATCATAAAATGATCGATTGGTGTTTTTTATCGGTAAAACCTCCCGAAAACCGCGATTTACAGGCCGTCCCAGAGGTTTTCCACAGAATCGTCAAAATTACCCCCAAACACTGTTGGCGCTTCTGTGGATAAGGTGTTTGCTCACCGCCACAGCCCATGCTTATCGGGGCTTACAGGGATTTGTTCAAAAAACAACCGATGAACCCGTAAAACCGTGATTGTCCATAAGTCACGGTTTTATTCACTTTGCCACGGAGAAAATGCCCGACTTACGCACACTTGTCCCCATTTGCTGTGGGTGGCCTTGTGGATAACTTGTTCGCCAAACGCTACAGGCCACGGCAAGCATAGCGCAAATCGCGATAGATCAAATTTCATACAGTTCTAAGGCCCAACCTTGACGCAGGTCTTTCGGCTGTCTTCACTTCCATGGCACAAGGACATCGCACTTTATCCACATCAGGTTCAGGGAGAACACATGATGGATAGCACGCACCCCCGCTCGCACCCGCTCCCCCTGTTGACCTGCGTCCCGGCACCGCCTGCTTCGCTGCATAAACGCATCCACCGTCGCGCCGCCAATCAGCGTGCACGTCTATAGCGTCCGTTTTCCCCCCCTGTAGCACCGCTGACTGCCGCTGGCCCCTGCACGGGACAATGGCCAGGCGTTCGTGCGCCTGTCGATTTGCAGGCAACCGCAGAGTTGCCCCTTCTGCCTGAGAGGACTTGAACATGACACGGATCTCAACCCCCATCAGTGATATCCAGGAGCATTACGACGTCGTCGTCATCGGTTCCGGCTACGGTGGCGGCATTGCTGCCTCGCGCCTGTCCCGGGCCGGACGCAAGGTGTGCCTGCTGGAGCGTGGCCGGGAGATCCAGCCCGGCGAATACCCCAACACCCTGCTCGCGGCCACCGAGGAACTGCAGGTCCATGACCCGGACGGGCATATCGGCTCGCGCACCGGGCTGTTCGACCTGCACGTCAACGCCCAGCAGAACGTGGTGGTCGGTTGCGGCCTGGGCGGCACGTCGTTGATCAATGCCAACGTTGCGCTGGAGCCGGAGCCTGGCGTGTTCGACGACCCACGCTGGCCCCTGGCGGTACGGGAGCACCGCGACACGCTGCTCAAGGACGGCTACGCCCGGGCCCGGGAGATGCTCAAGCCCAACCCTTACCCGACTTCAGAACCGAACCTGCCCAAGCTCGACGCCCACAAGAAGTCGGCCGATTACCTCAAGCAAGGCGCGCATTTCTACAAGCCGCCGATCAATGTGACCTTCGACAAGCTGCCCAACAACCTCAACCACGTCGGTGTCGAACAGTTGCCCTGCAATGGCTGTGGCGATTGCGTCTCGGGCTGTAACAACAAGGCCAAGAACACCACGCTGATGAATTACCTGCCGGATGCCTGGAACCACGGCGCGGAGATTTTCTGCCAAGCCGAGGTGCGGCACCTGGAGCGCGACGGCAACGGCTGGATCGTGCACTTCCAATACCTGGACAGCGGCCGCGAGCTGTTCTCGGCGCCCACGTTGTTCGTGCGGGCCGATATCGTGGTGGTGTCCGCCGGCACCCTGGGCTCCACCGAAATCATGTTGCGCTCGCGGGACAAGGGCCTGGCCATGTCCGGCCAACTGGGCGAGCACATGAGCGGTAACGGCGACATCCTCGGGTTCGGCCACAATTGCGACCAAGTCATCAATGGCATCGGTTTCGGCGCCCATCCGGCCAAGGAGCTGGAGCCGGTGGGGCCGTGCATCACCTCGATCATCGACATGCGCACCGAAGGCGACTGGCGCAGCCGCATGGTCATCGAGGAAGGTTCGATTCCCGGCGCCCTCGGCCGGGCCATGGTGCCGAGCATGGCGGCGTTTGCCGAAATGATCGGCGTGGCCACCGACACCGGTTTCGGTGCCAGCCTCAAGTACAAGGGCCGGGAGGCCGAGAGTTTCCTGCGCGGGCCGTATTACGGCGCGCTGCACAACATGCAGACCTACTTGATCATGAGCCATGACAACGCCAAGGGCCGCATGCTGCTCGACAACAAGGACCAGTTGCGCATCGACTGGCCCGGCGTCGGCGAACAGGAGAACGTTACCCTTGGCAACGAGCGGCTGCACCAGAGCACCAAGGCCCTGGGCGGGATCTGGGTCGAGAACCCGATCTGGACCAAGCTGCTCAAGCACAGCATCGTCTCGGTCCATCCCCTGGGCGGTTGCGTGATGGGCGAGGACGCGACGCAAGGGGTGGTGAACCACAAGGGCCAGGTGTTCAGTGGCGCCAGTGGCACCGATGTCTACCCGGGCCTGTACGTGACTGACGGTGCGGTGATCCCCACGTCCCTGGCGGTCAACCCGCTGCTGACCATCTCGGCGGTAAGCGAGCGCAACATGGGGCTGCTGGCGGCCGACCGTGGCTGGATCATCGACTACACGCTACCCTCGGCCCCGCGCAAAGCGGTGGCGCCGCCGACCCTCGGCGTGCAGTTCACCGAAACCATGAAGGGCTACTTCTCCACGGCCTTCACCCAGGCCCAGGGCACCGATCTGAGCCTGTACGAAACGGCGGCCAAGCGCGGCAAGGCCGACAACTCGCCCATCGAATTCACCCTGACCATCACCGCCGCCGACCTCAACCGTCTGATCAAGGAGCCGGAGCACGCCGCAACCCTGGTGGGCACCCTCGATGCACCGCTGCTCTCACCGCTACCACTGGTGGCCAGCAATGGGGTGTTCAACCTGTTCGAGCAGTACCAGGAACAGGTCGGCGTACGGCACATGAACTACGACATGAAGCTGACCGCCGAGGACGGCAGCGACTATTACTTCAGCGCCTTCAAGACCGTGCCCGAGGACAACGGCGTGCTGAATATCTGGCACGACACCAGCACGCTCTATGTCACGCTCTATCGCGGGCCGGACAAGACCGGCACAGTGATTGGCAGCGGCGTGATGCACATCCTGCCGGCCGACTTCGCCAAGCAGATGACCACCATGAAAGTGCTCAACGCCCGCAACGAGCGTGAGCGCGTTGAGGCATTGGCGCGATTCGGCAAGTTCTTTGCCGGGATCCTGTGGGAGAGCTACGGCGGTGTCTTCGCCGGCGACGTCTATTTCAACCCGGACGCGCCGCCCCGGTTGAAACGGCCATTGGATGCGCCGGCGCCGGTGGTGCATTTTTTCCAGACTGAAGACAACGTCGAGCTGCGCCTGACCCGTTATCAGGCCGGCACCAAAGGTCCGGTGATGTTGGTGCATGGCTTGGGTGTGGGCTCGAACATTTTCTCCACCGACACCATCCACACCAACCTGCTGGAATACCTCTGCAAGCACGAGTACGACGTTTGGCTCCTGGATTTGCGGGTGAGTATCCTGCTGCCGGCCAGCAAGCACGAATGGAACGGCGACCAGGTGGCCCAGTACGATTTCAAGGCGGCCATCGAACAGATCCAGCAAGCGACCCTGGCCCGTGACGTGCAGTGCGTGGTGCATTGCTACGGTGCGACGACGTTCTTCATGTCGATGCTGGCGGGGCTGCAGGGCGTGCGCTCGGTGGTCTGCTCGCAGATCGCCGCCGACACGGTGGTCGCCACCGCCACCGGCCTGAAGGCCGGTTTACACTTGCCGGGGATGCTCGATGCGATCGGCATCAAGTCCCTCACGGCCTATGCCGACACCAAGGAAAGCTGGTTCAACAAACTCTACGACAAGGCCCTCAATGGCTATGCCCGGATCGAGGCCCAGGGCTATTGCACCAACCCGGTCTGCCATCGCATCACGTTCATGTATGCATCGCTGTACCGCCACGACACGCTCAACGAAACCCTGCACGACAACCTGCATGAGTTGTTCGGCGAGTCGAACATCCAGACCTTCGAGCACTTGGCGCTGATCGTGCGCAAGGGGCACCTGGTGGACTTCAAGGGCAACGACGTCTACATGCCGCATTTCGATCGGTTGAAGTTGCCGATCTGCTTCATCAGCGGTGCCGACAACCAGTGCTACCTGCCGCAAAGCACCCTCAAGACCTACGAGCGACTGTGCGAGATGCATGGCCCGCAGTTGTTCAGCCGCCACGAAGTGCCGGGGTATGGCCATATCGACTGCATGTTCGGCAAGGATGCGGTGGTGGATGTGTATCCGATCATTCTTGGGCACTTGGAAAAGACTGCCCTCGGCTAGGGGCACAACTGATCCGTGGCGAGGGAGCTTGCTCCCGCTCGGCTGCGCAGCAGTCGTCGCTTCTGAAATCTGGGGCCGCTGCGCGACCCAGCGGGAGCAAGCTCCCTCGCCACAAAAGCTTTGCTCTGAGCCAAGAATAAGGAAAAGGATGCCATGAACGCTTACATCCGCTGGTTCCAACGCATCATCTGGGTCGGGATCGTCATGAACATGTTCTTTGCGATTCCGGCGTTGTTCGCGCCGGCGTTGCTGACGTCCATGATCGGCCTGCCACCTGTATTGTCCGATCCCTGGCTGGAGAACGCCGGCATGTTGCTGGTAGGGATCAGCCTGTTCTACATGCCCTCGGGGTTCAACGCGCCGCGTTTCGTCGTGCATTCGTGGTTGTGCGTGCTGTCGCGGCTGGTGGCGGTGGTGTTCTGGATCTACCTGATCAACACCAATGACCAGGGCCAATTGTTTGTGCCGATGTTGATGGGCGACCTGAGCATGTTCCTGATCCTGGGCGTGCTGCTGTACCTGGGCAGCCCGGTGGCCAATCGTCCGCGGGCCCTACTGTGCGCCGGTTGGCGGGAATGGCGCGCCGGCTGGGCGCTGCGCTGGCAGAGCCACGGGTTCAAGGTCGGCATGTGGGTGGTGGTCGTGTTGCTGGGTTTCATTGGCTACCAGACCTGGTACCAAATGATCCGGGAGGTGCCGCAACCGGACTTCGCCTCCGACGAAGACCATTACAAATACGCCGCCATCGGCCTGGGCATCGAGGCGCGGATTCCCTACTACCTGTTCGCCGTGCTGCCGCAAATGTGCCCGGAAAAACTGCCCAAGCCGGGCGGCTACGAAGTGTTCGGGTTTCTCTATGAGAACGGCAAAGACCTGCCCATCGGCATGGCCAAGCGGCAACTCGGTTACCCCACTGTCGAGCCCAATTGCGCCCTGTGTCACACCGGTTCCTACCGGGCCAATGTCACTGACGTGGCAGTGCCGGTCGCCGCCGCGCCGGCCAATACCCTGCAACTGCAAGCCTTCCAGTGGTTTGCCTACGATTGCGCCAGCGACCCGAAATTCACTCCCGAGGCGGTGATGGCGGCAATCAATGGCAAGTTCCAGTTGGGTTTTTTCGAAAAACTGTACAACCGTTACTTGATCATCCCGATGGCCAAGAGCGCGCTGCTCAAGCAGAAGCAGGCCTATGCCTGGCAGAAGCTGCGCCCGGCCCAGGGGCCAGGGCGGACCGACACCTTCAACCCGACCAAAATGGTGGTGTTCGGCTTCCCGGATGACTCCACCATCGGCACCGTGGATCTGCCACAGGTCTGGAACCAGAAACCCCGCGAGTCCATGTACCTGCATTGGGACGGCAATAACAACCAGATCCACGAGCGCAACTACGCAGCGGCCATGGCCGTGGGCGCGACGCCGGAATCGGTGCTGCCGCCGAGTTTCAACCGGGTGACCAACTGGCTGCTGGGCCACAAGGCACCGGTCTGGCCGTTCGCCCTGGACTCGGCGAAAGTCGCCCAGGGCAAACCGATCTGGGAGAAAAACTGCGCGGGCTGCCATGATTTCGGCCGCAGCGATACCGGCCAGGTCACCACCAACATCGACCAGTTGGGCACTGATCCCCATCGCCTGAATTCCTTCACCACAGGCCTGGTGACGGCGTTCCACGGCTTCAAGAAACCGCCGTTCGACTTTGGCGCCTACCGCAAGACCCAGAGCTACAGCAATACCCCCACCGATGGCATCTGGCTGCGGGCGCCGTACCTGCACAACGGTTCGGTGCCGACCCTGTGGGACTTGCTGCAACCACCGGAACAGCGTCCGCAGGTGTTCTACACCGGCTCTGACATTTACGACCAGGAGAAGGTCGGCTTCGTCACCAGCGGCGCGCAAATGAAAGCATCGGCGGATTTCAAATACGACACCCGCCTGGAAGGCAACCACAACGGCGGCCACCTGTATGGCACGCAACTGCCGGACGTCGACAAACGGGCCCTGATCGAATTCATGAAGACCCTGTAGCCCAGGGCACTGCGAAGGAGCGTTCACATGTCATTACTGCACCATTGGGAACATGAGTTCGACAAGGTCAAGGTCCGCCTGCACGGGTTGGTCACGCGGCTGGAGATGTCCTGGAAGAAACTCGTCAACGACCTGGAGCCCGAGGAGTTTCAAGCCATCGTCAAACTGTTGCAGCGCGGGCACGACCAGGCGCGGCACGTCATCGAGCATGGCGACCTCCCGGATGACGAGCCGGCCGTACCCTGGGAGCTGGCCCACGGCCTGTCGATCCTGAAGATCGGCAACCCCACGCCGTTGCCGCAAAGCGAAGACGAACTGCCGACCCGGGTGCTCAAGGACGGCACCTTGCTGGGCTGCCGCAAATGGGAGCTGCTGGACCTGCTGTGGAGCGAGGCGCTGCTCAAGTGGATCGAGAACCTGCGCCACCATGCACCGTTCGCCACCAATCCGGCCCTGGTGAAAATGGACAGCGACGTGGTCCTGGCCATCGCCGGCGACTGGGGCACCGGGCCCTTCGACAGCCACGCGCCGGCGGTGGCCGTGGCCAACCAGATGCAACTGGCCCAGGCCGATTTCACCATCCACCTGGGGGATGTGTATTACGCCGGCACCCACTCCCAGGAAGACGTCGACATGGTCGGTTGGCCCCAGGGCAAGCACGGCTCGTTCACCCTCAACTCCAACCACGAGATGTACAGCGGTGCCCACGGTTACTTCAAGGAACTGGCCAAGCGTTTTCCGGTGCAGCAAGGCACCAGCTACTTTGCCTTGTACAACGACGACTGGCTGGTGGTTGGCCTGGACAGTGCCTACGCCTCGGACGCGATGAACCTGTACATGGACGGCACCCTCAACACCCAGCAGATCGAGTGGATGAAAACCCTGCCCAAGCGCAAGAAGTTGATGGTGCTCAGTCATCACCAGGGCTTCGATATTTCCGGTCACAACAAGACCGCCCTCTACCAGCCGGTGTGCGATGCCCTGGGGCGTGAGCCGGATTACTGGTATTGGGGGCATTTACACAACGGCATCTGCTACGCGCCGCAAGGCGGGTTGCACGCGCGCTGCGCCGGGCACGGGGCGATTCCCTATGGCACCACCAGCGAGCTGAACGGGCATGCCCGGGTGCTTTGGTCGGAAACCCAGTTGGCGGGAGACGAGGCGTATCCGGAGCGGGTGTTGAATGGGTACGTGAAGGTGCGGTTGATGGGGGAGAACATCGAAGAGACGTTTTATGGGGAGGATGGGTCGGTGCGGTGGTCTTCCAAATAATGGGTTGAATGCTAGATCGCTTTCGCGAGCAAGCCCGCTCCCACATTCGACCGCATTCTTTCTGAAGAAACTCGGTCAACTGTGGGAGCGGGCTTGCTCGCGAAGCTTTTGCTGTCAGCCCTGGACCGGAACGCCCTTGAGGTACGGTGCAGGCTCGGCCCCGAGGTTGTTGAGCATGCGCTCGCTGTACCAGTCCACGAAGTTCACCACGCCGAACTCATAGGTCTTGGAGTATGGGCCAGGCTGGTAGGCGGTGGAGTTGATGCCGCGCTGGTTTTCTTCGGCCAGGCGACGGTCCTGGTCGTTGGTGGCGTCCCAGACTTCACGCATGCGCGCCACATCGTAGTCCACGCCTTCGACCGCGTCCTTGTGCACCAGCCACTTGGTGGTGACCATGGTTTCCTGGGCGCTGATCGGCCACACGGTGAACACGATGATGTGGTCGCCCATGCAGTGGTTCCACGAGTGCGGCAGGTGCAGGATGCGCATCGAGCCCAGATCCGGGTTCTTGATGCGGCCCATCAGCTTGGCGCAGCCTTGCTTGCCGTCCATGGTCATCGATACGGTGCCCTTGAGCAGTGGCATGCGCACGATCCGGTTGCGCAGGCCGAAACTGGCGTGGGCGTAAGGGATCTTCTCGGCGTCCCAGGCGGCGGCGGACGCGGCCACGTGGTCTTTGAACGCCTGGTCGGCCCGCGGGTCGGTGACGTCGTCCCATTCCAGCAGGGTCTTGAGCAATTCCGGGTGCGAACCGCCGCAGTGGTAGCACTCGCGGTTGTTTTCCAGGACCAACTTCCAGTTGGCCTTTTCCATCAAGGTGGTTTGCACCGCCACCTTGGTGTTTTCCATGTCGTACGGTTCCATGTAATGGTTCAGCGTCGACAGGAAATCATCGATGGCCGGCGGGTTCTCGGCCAGGCTGATGAAGATGTAGCCGCCCGCGGTCTTCACGTTCACGGGTTTCAAGCCATACTGCTTCATGTCGAAGTCGGCGCCCATCTCGGTGCCGGCGAACAGCAGGCGACCGTCCAGCTCGTAGGTCCACTGGTGGTAGTGGCAGACCAGTTTGGCGACCTTGCCCTTTTCGCTGGTGCACAGCCGCGAACCGCGGTGGCGGCAGACGTTGTGGAACGCGTGGACCACACCGTCGGCGCCGCGGATCACGATGATCGGGTTCTTGCCGACTTGCAGGGTCAGGTAGTTGCCCTTGGCCGGGATCTCGCAGGTCATGCCGGCGATCAACCATTCCTTCTGGAAGATTTCCTGCATGTCGATATCGAACAGGCGCTCATCGCTGTAGAACGGTTGCGGCAGCGAGAAGGTGCGCTCGCGCTCTTGCAGCATTTGCGCGGTGGCCTTGCGTGCGGGTTCCAGCGGATCGCCCAGGCTCAGGGTAGTGGTGTCCATCGTTTTATCCTCGTGGCCCTCTAAGCGGAGCCGGTGAAAATGACTAATCGGTTGTGCTACGCAAGGCAGAAAACTTTGTTTATCTGTTGGGGCGAGTGTGGGGCCGCGCAGGGGGCGAACCTTATCCATGGGCGACATGGCCCAATCTGTTCCCGACGCGCAAGCCCCGGTAGTTAAGGGCTGGTCGCGATAAGTATGTGAATGTCGCAGATAGGTAAATGGTCACCCAAGCGCCTGCGCACAATCGCCATCATGAAGGCCGACAGTCGGCCGTGGAGATCAGCATGTCCAATAACTTCCTGAACCCGGTCACCACCCAGACCTGGGCCAATGGCCGACATATCGTACGTTGCGTCAAAGTCATCCAGGAAACCTGGGATGTGCGCACCTTCTGCTTCATGGCCGATCAGCCGATCATGTTCTTTTTCAAGCCGGGGCAGTTCGTCACCCTGGAGCTGGAAATCGAAGGCCAGCCGATCATGCGTTCCTACACCATCTCCAGTTCGCCGTCGGTGCCCTACAGCTTCTCGGTCACCATCAAGCGCGTGCCGGGGGGCAAGGTGTCCAACTGGCTGCACGATACGTTGCATGAAGGCCAGGAGCTGGCGGTGCACGGGCCGGTGGGGTTGTTCAACGCCATCGATTTCCCGAGCCCGAAAGTCCTGTATCTGAGCGGTGGCGTGGGAATCACGCCGTGCATGTCCATGGCCCGCTGGTTCTACGACACCAACGCCAATGTCGACATGACCTTCATCCACAGCGCCCGGTCGCCCAAGGACATCATCTACCACCGCGAGCTGGAACACATGGCATCGCGGATCGATAACTTCAGCCTGCACCTGATCTGTGAAAAACATGGCCTGGGCGAGCCTTGGGCCGGGTATCGAGGTTACCTGAACCACAAAATGCTGGAATTGATGGTGCCCGACTTCCTCGAGCGCGAAGTGTTCTGTTGCGGCCCGACCCCGTACATGACCGCGGTCAAGCGCCTGCTGGAAGCGGCTGGCTACGACATGAAGCGTTACCACGAAGAATCCTTCGGCGCCACGCCACCGGAAGCCCGTGCCGACGCCGTGGAACAGGCCGAACAAGCGGCCGACGCGCCGGAAGTCGATGCGGCGGACCTGCACCTGGTGGAGTTCACTTCCTCTGGCAAGAGCATCCGCGTGGGCCCGGGCGAAACCGTACACGCCGCCGCCGCCAAGCTCGGCATGATGATCCCCAAGGCCTGCGGCATGGGCATCTGCGGCACCTGCAAGGTGCTGAAACTGGGCGGGGAGGTGGAGATGGATCACAACGGCGGCATCACCGAAGACGACGAGGCCGAGGGCTACATCCTGTCGTGCTGCAGCGTGCCGAAGGGGGATGTACGGATCGAGTTCTGATCCGTTCTCTCTGGCGGGTGATGAGCTCTTGTGGCGAGGGGATTTATCCCCTCGCCACAGGTTAGTCATGTCCCCAGGCCAAACAGTGGTCCGGCCCGGTCTTGAGTGAGTCTTTCCTTAGCCGACCATCACTTCCCGAATATCTGCCGCCAATTCCCGCACCCGCGCTTCTTCGGTATCCCACGAGCACATGAAGCGTGCGCCGCCCTTGCCGATGAAGGTGTAGAAGCGCCAGCCCTTGGCGGTCAGCGCGGCGATGGCCGGTTCCGACAGTTGCAGGAAAACGCCGTTGGCCTGGACCGGGAACATCAGTTCCACGCCGGGAATGTCGTTGACCAGTTCTGCCAGCAATTGGGCGCAGTGGTTGGCGTGGCGGGCGTGTTTGAGCCAGGCGTCGTTCTGTAGCAGGCCGACCCAGGGCGCGGACAGGAAGCGCATTTTCGACGCCAGTTGCCCGGCCTGTTTGCAGCGGTAGTCGAAATCCACGGCCAGGTCATGGTTGAAGAACAGAATCGCTTCCCCTACCGCCATGCCGTTTTTGGTGCCGCCGAAGCACAACACATCCACGCCGACCTTCCAGGTCAGGTCCGCCGGGGAGCAGCCGAGGAAGGCGCAGGCGTTGGAAAAGCGCGCGCCGTCCATGTGCAGGTTCAGCCCCAGTTCCTTGCAGGTGACGCTGATGGCGCGGATTTCATCCGGCGTGTAGACGCTGCCGACTTCCGTGGCTTGGGTCAGGGTGACGACCCGAGGCTTGGGGTAGTGGATGTCCTGGCGCTTGAGGGCGATCTCGCGGATCGCTTCGGGGGTCAGCTTGCCGTTTTCAGTACGTGCCAGCAGCAGCTTGGAGCCGTTGGAGAAGAACTCCGGTGCGCCGCATTCGTCGGTTTCGACGTGGGCGGTTTCCGAGCAGATCACGCTGTGATAACTCTGGCACAGCGAGGACAGGGCCAGGGAGTTGGCCGCCGTGCCGTTGAACGCGAAGAACACTTCGCAGTCGGTTTCGAACAAGGCCCGGAAATCGTCCGCCGCGCGGTGGGTCCACTCATCGTCGCCATAGGCACGTTGGTGACCCTGGTTGGCTTCTTCCATGGCGGCCCAGGCTTCGGGGCAAATGCCGGAATAGTTGTCGCTGGCAAACTGTTGACTCTTGTCGGTCATGGCCTTGCTCCTGAATAGAGAGTCCTGGATAAAGAGATCCCTGGCGGAATGCCCGGGTGGGGCGCTCCTTGGTTCGGCGTGTTTGGGTCCACAGCGCCGTGGTCGATACTGGTGCGCACTTTACCCAAGATTAGTGGGGGAACACACCGGATGTTTCTGTCGGAAAGTATCAATCTCGTCGCGCGGCTTTATACATGAACCGGCGTGACGGGGCCCTGGACCTGCTCAAGTGGTTGGCTCTTTTGTCGATGGTCCTCGATCATCTGCGATATGTCGGTTTTTCCGTCGACTGGCTCTATGTGCCGGGGCGACTGGCATTCCCGTGGTTCTGCCTGGCGATGGCGGCGAATCTGGCGCGCAGGGGTGCCAGTGCCGCTCCATGGCGATACCTGGGCTGGCTGCTGCTATTCAGTGCCGTCAGCGAAATTCCCTACCGCTTGTTCATTCCTGATCCCACCACCCTGAATGTGATGCCAACCCTGGTGCTGGGATTGTTGGTGGCGCGCTGCTGGCAAACGCCCACCTTGGAGGCGCGATGCCTGGCGGTGATGGCGTTGCTGTTGGCGGTGCTGTTTTCGTCGCGACTGATGTTCGGTTTCTTTGGTGTGCTGCTGCCGCTGACGATGTTGCTGGTATTCACGCGTCCCTTGTTCATGGCGTTGTTGCCGGGGCTGGTCTGCGTGGCGGCCAACCAATGGCGAGTGTTGTATGGCGCGGCGTGGTTGGGCGATGGGGTGGCGTTGTGGGGGCTGGTGGCTTGCCTGATCGCGCCATGGCTTGGGCAGGTGCTTTTGCGACATGCCGGTCGTTTTCATCCACCGGCGATGCGGCGCTGGGCCTATGGCCTTTATCCGGCGCATTTCCTGGTTTTGCTCGCGGTTCGCCAGGTCGCTGCTTAATCCGTTGTGGCGAGGGAGCTTGCTCCCGCTGGGCTACGAAGTAGCCCCAAGGCCTGAGAATGCGATTTGTCAGGTGCACCGCGTTTGCCGGTTTTACGACTGCTGCGCAGCCGAGCGGGAGCAAGCTCCCTCGCCACGGAGGTTGGCGCCGGGCCTCCTTTGCAGCGCATGTCGTAAACGCACCTTTGCGTGGCGTCCATAGGCATTTGACATGCCTGCGCCAGCCATACCATCGCATCCAAAGGGCACGACCGAATGGTCCGTGCCTCACCGAGACGAAAGGCGCACCGCCGCCGCTGGGAGAGACGCGATGTTCAGCAAACAAGACCAAATTCAAGGCTACGATGATGCGCTGCTGGCGGCGATGAACGCCGAAGAGCAACGCCAGGAAGATCACATCGAGCTGATCGCGTCGGAGAACTACACCAGCAAGCGCGTGATGGAGGCCCAGGGCAGCGGCCTGACCAACAAGTACGCCGAAGGCTATCCGGGCAAGCGCTACTACGGTGGCTGCGAGCACGTCGACAAAGTCGAAGCCCTGGCCATCGAGCGTGCCAAGCAGTTGTTCGGTGCCGATTACGCCAACGTCCAGCCGCACTCCGGGTCTTCGGCCAACAGCGCCGTGTACCTGGCCCTGCTGCAGGCCGGCGACACCATCCTGGGCATGAGCCTGGCCCATGGCGGTCACCTGACCCACGGTGCCAAGGTGTCGTCTTCGGGCAAGCTCTACAACGCGGTGCAATATGGCATCGACACCACCACCGGCCTGATCGACTACGACGAAGTCGAGCGCCTGGCGGTGGAGCACAAGCCGAAAATGATCGTGGCCGGTTTCTCCGCTTACTCCAAGACCCTGGATTTCCCACGTTTCCGTCAGATCGCCGACAAGGTCGGTGCCCTGCTGTTCGTCGACATGGCCCACGTGGCTGGCCTGGTTGCCGCCGGTCTGTACCCGAACCCGCTGCCGTACGCCGACGTGGTCACCACCACCACCCACAAGACCCTGCGCGGTCCGCGTGGTGGCCTGATCCTGGCCAAGGCCAACGAAGAAATCGAGAAGAAGCTCAACGCCGCGGTATTCCCCGGCGCCCAGGGCGGCCCGCTGATGCACGTGATCGCCGGCAAGGCGGTGTGCTTCAAGGAAGCGGCGGAGCCTGGCTTCAAGGCTTATCAGCAGCAAGTGATCGATAACGCCCAGGCCATGGCTGGCGTGTTCATCAAGCGCGGCTACGATGTAGTGTCCGGTGGTACCGATAACCACCTGTTCCTGGTCAGCCTGATCCGTCAGGGCCTGACCGGCAAGGATGCCGATGCTGCCCTGGGCCGCGCCCACATCACCGTCAACAAGAACGCCGTGCCGAACGACCCGCAATCGCCATTCGTGACGTCGGGCCTGCGCATCGGCACCCCGGCGGTGACCACCCGTGGCTTCAAGGTTACCCAGTGCGTCACGCTGGCCGGCTGGATCTGCGACATTCTCGACAACCTCGGCGATGCCGATGTCGAGGCCAATGTCGCACAGCAAGTGGCGGCCCTGTGCGCGGACTTCCCGGTTTATCGCTGAGTCGGTTTTGGAGTAATGACTATGCAACGCTATTCGGGCTTCGGCCTCTTCAAACACTCACTCAGCCATCACGAAAACTGGCAGCGGATGTGGCGCACGCCGACCCCGAAAAAGGTCTATGACGTGGTCATCGTCGGTGGTGGCGGACATGGTCTGGCGACCGCCTACTACCTGGCCAAGGAACACGGTATCACCAACGTGGCGGTGGTCGAGAAGGGCTGGTTGGGCGGCGGTAACACCGCGCGCAACACCACCATCGTGCGCTCCAACTACTTGTGGGACGAATCGGCCCACCTGTACGAACATGCGATGAAACTCTGGGAAGGCCTGTCCCAGGACCTGAACTACAACGTGATGTTCTCCCAGCGTGGCGTCTACAACCTGTGCCACACCCTGCAGGACATCCGTGATTCCGAGCGTCGCGTCAGCGCCAACCGCCTCAACGGCGTGGATGGCGAGCTGCTCAACGCCAAGCAAGTGGCCGACGAGATCCCGTACCTGGATTGCTCGAAAAACACCCGCTACCCGGTGATGGGCGCCACCGTCCAGCGTCGCGGCGGCGTGGCCCGTCACGATGCCGTGGCCTGGGGCTTTGCCCGGGCGGCGGACGCGTTGGGCGTGGACCTGATCCAGCAGACCGAAGTGATCGGTTTCCGCAAGGAAAACGGCGTGTGCATCGGTGTGGAAACCAACAAGGGCTTCATCGGTGCCAAGCGCGTCGGCGTGGTGACGGCCGGTAACTCCGGGCACATGGCCAAGCTCGCGGGCTTCCGACTGCCGATCGAATCCCATCCGCTGCAAGCGTTGGTGTCCGAGCCGATCAAGCCGATCATCGACAGCGTGATCATGTCCAACGCCGTGCACGGCTACATCAGCCAGTCCGACAAGGGCGACCTGGTGATCGGTGCCGGTATCGACGGCTACAACGGCTACGGCCAGCGTGGCTCGTACCCGGTGATCGAGCACACGGTCCAGGCCATCGTCGAGATGTTCCCGGTGTTGTCCCGCGTACGCATGAACCGCCAATGGGGCGGTATCGTCGACACCACGCCAGATGCCTGCCCGATCATCTCCAAGACCCCGGTGCCGAACATGTTCTTCAACTGCGGTTGGGGCACCGGCGGCTTCAAGGCCACCCCGGGTTCGGGCAACGTCTTCGCTGCAAGCCTGGCCAAGGGTGAAATGCACCCACTGGCCGCGCCGTTTTCCATCGACCGTTTCCACAACGGCGCACTGATCGACGAACACGGCGCTGCTGCCGTCGCCCACTAACAGGAGAAATCCCTATGTTGCACATCTTCTGTCCTCACTGCGGCGAACTGCGCTCCGAAGAGGAATTCCACGCATCCGGCCAGGCGCATATCCCGCGTCCGCTGGATCCGAACGCCTGCACCGACGAGGAGTGGGGCGACTACATGTTCTTCCGTGACAACCCACGCGGGTTGCACCATGAACTGTGGGACCACGTCGCCGGTTGCCGCCAGTACTTCAACGTGACCCGTGACACCGTGACCTACGAGATTCTCGAAACCTACAAGATCGGCCAAAAGCCGCAGTTCACCGACAAGGCTGACAGTCCGAAAGCGGCTGCACAGGCTCTGGGAGAGAAGGTATGAGCCAGATCAATCGCCTGTCCAACGGCGGACGGATCGACCGCAACAAAGTGTTGAGCTTCACCTTCAACGGCCAGACCTACAAAGGCTTCGAGGGCGACTCTCTGGCCGCTGCGCTGCTGGCCAACGGTGTCGACATCATCGGTCGCAGCTTCAAGTATTCCCGGCCGCGCGGCATCTTCGCCGCCGGTGCCGAAGAGCCGAACGCCGTGCTGCAGATCGGTGCCACCGAAGCCACGCAGATCCCGAACGTGCGCGCCACGCAACAGGCGCTGTACCAAGGTTTGGTCGCCACCAGCACCAACGGCTGGCCGAACGTGAACAACGACATGATGGGCATTCTCGGCAAGGTCGGCGGCAAGCTGATGCCGCCGGGCTTCTACTACAAAACCTTCATGTACCCGCAATCGTTCTGGATGACCTACGAGAAGTACATCCGCAAGGCCGCCGGCCTGGGCCGCTCGCCGACCGAGAACGATCCGGACACCTACGACTACATGAACCGTCACTGCGACGTGTTGGTCGTCGGTGCTGGCCCTGCTGGTTTGGCCGCCGCGTTGGCCGCGGCCCGCAGCGGTGCGCGCGTCATCTTGGCCGATGAGCAGGAAGAGTTCGGCGGCAGCCTGCTCGACTCCCGCGAGAGCCTGGACGGCAAGCCGGCGACCGAATGGGTCGCGGCTGTGGTGGCTGAACTGCGCTCGATGCCCGAAGTGGTGTTGCTGCCTCGTGCTACGGTGAACGGTTACCACGACCATAACTTCCTGACCATCCACGAGCGCCTTACCGACCACCTCGGTGATCGTGCGCCGATTGGCCAGGTTCGCCAGCGTATCAACCGCGTTCGCGCCAAGCGCGTGGTGCTGGCGACCGGCGCCTGCGAGCGCCCGCTGGTTTACGGCAACAACGACGTGCCGGGCAACATGCTGGCCGGTGCGGTGTCGACCTACGTGCGCCGCTACGGCGTGGCACCAGGCAAGAAACTGGTGCTGAGCACCAACAACGACCACGCCTATCGCGTCGCCCTGGACTGGTTCGACGCCGGTCTGCAAGTGGTGGCCGTGGCCGATGCGCGCAGCAACCCACGTGGCGCGCTGGTGGAAGAAGCCCGCGCCAAGGGCATCCGTATCCTCACCGGCAGTGCCGTGGTCGAGGCCCGTGGCAGCAAGCGCGTCACCGGGGCACGTGTTGCCGCGATCGACGTCCGCGCCCATAAAGTCACCAGCCCTGGCGAATGGCTGGACTGCGACCTGGTGGCCAGCTCCGGTGGCTACAGCCCGGTGGTTCACTTGGCTTCGCACCTGGGCGGCAAGCCGATCTGGCGTGAAGACATCCTCGGTTTCGTACCGGGCGAAGCACCGCAAAAACGTGTATGCGTCGGCGGTGTGAACGGTGTCTACAGCCTCGGCGACAGCTTGGCCGACGGTTTCGAAGGCGGCGTGCGCGCGGCCAGCGAAGCCGGCTTCAAGGCAGTGGAGGGCGTGTTGCCCAAAGCCCTGAGCCGTCATGAAGAGCCGACCCTGGCGCTGTTCCAGGTGCCTCACGAAAAATCCACCGCACGGGCGCCGAAGCAATTCGTCGACCTGCAGAACGACGTCACTGCCGCCGCCATCGAACTCGCCACCCGCGAAGGCTTCGAGTCGGTGGAACACGTCAAGCGCTACACCGCACTGGGCTTCGGTACCGACCAGGGCAAACTGGGCAACGTCAACGGCCTGGCCATCGCGGCCCGTTCGCTGAACGTGAGCATCCCGCAGATGGGCACCACCATGTTCCGTCCGAACTACACGCCGGTGACTTTCGGCGCGGTGGCTGGCCGGCACTGTGGGCACATCTTCGAGCCGGTGCGTTTCACCGCGCTGCATGCCTGGCATGTGAAAAACGGTGCCGAGTTCGAAGACGTCGGCCAGTGGAAGCGCCCTTGGTACTTCCCGAAGAACGGCGAAGACATGCACGCCGCGGTCAAGCGCGAATGCAAGGCGGTGCGTGACAGCGTCGGCCTGCTGGACGCCTCGACCCTGGGCAAGATCGACATCCAGGGCCCGGATGCCCGCGAGTTCCTCAACCGCGTCTACACCAACGCCTGGACCAAGCTCGACGTGGGCAAGGCCCGCTACGGCCTGATGTGCAAGGAAGACGGCATGGTCTTCGACGACGGTGTGACGGCCTGTCTGGCGGACAACCACTTCCTGATGACCACCACCACGGGCGGCGCGGCGCGCGTGCTGCAATGGCTGGAGATCTATCACCAGACCGAATGGCCGGACCTGAAGGTGTACTTCACCTCGGTCACCGACCACTGGGCGACCATGACCCTGTCGGGGCCCAATAGCCGCAAGCTGCTGAGCGAAGTCACCGACATCGACCTGGACAAGGACGCGTTCCCGTTCATGACCTGGAAGGAAGGCTTGGTAGGTGGCGTGCCGGCACGGGTGTTCCGGATTTCGTTCACGGGTGAACTGTCGTACGAAATCAACGTACAGGCCGACTACGCCATGGGCGTGCTCGAGCAGATCGTCGAGGCCGGGAAGAAATACAACCTGACCCCGTATGGCACCGAGACCATGCACGTATTGCGGGCCGAGAAGGGCTTCATCATCGTCGGTCAGGACACTGACAGCTCGATGACCCCGGACGACCTCAACATGGGCTGGTGCGTAGGCCGGACCAAACCGTTCTCGTGGATCGGCTGGCGTGGCATGAATCGCGAGGATTGCGTGCGTGAAGACCGCAAGCAACTGGTGGGGCTCAAGCCGATCGACCCGAATGTCTGGCTGCCGGAAGGCGCGCAACTGGTGTTCAACACCAAGCAGGCGATCCCGATGACCATGGTGGGTCACGTGACCTCCAGCTACGCCCATAACTCCCTGGGTTATTCATTTGCCATGGGTGTGGTCAAGGGCGGCCTCAAGCGGATGGGCGAGCGAGTGTTCGCGCCATTGGCCGATGGCAGCGTGATCGAGGCAGAGATCGTTTCTTCGGTGTTCTTCGATCCGAAGGGGGATCGGCAGAATATCTAAAGGGACTTTGGTCCTGTGGTGGGCAGTTACACCGCGTCGCCTGATTCGCGAGCAAGCCCGCTCCCACAGGATCGAAGTCGCCAAAGGAATTTGAGCCAGGCATCAATCCAATGTGGGAGCGGGCTTGCTCGCGAAGGCGGCAGGACAGTCACCACAAATGCCGGAACAACAGAATTCAAGACAGGTGCTCCATATGACCGCAGTCAACGTGTACCAACAACGCCCAACCACCGGGGCCAAGGCCGAGTCGTCGCTGCACCATGCCGACCTCGCCAGCCTGGTGGGCAAGGGTCGCAAGAACGCCGGTGTGACCGTGCGCGAGAAAAAACTCCTGGGCCACCTGACCCTCCGTGGCGATGGCCATGACCCGGCGTTCGCCGCGGGCGTGCACAAGGCCCTGGGCCTGGAATTGCCAGGCGCCCTGGCCGTCATCGTCAAGGGTGAAACCAGCCTGCAATGGCTCGGCCCGGATGAGTGGCTGCTGGTGGTGCCCACTGGCGAAGAGTTCGCCGCCGAGCAGAAACTGCGTGAAGCCCTGGGCGACCTGCACATCCAGATTGTCAACGTCAGCGGCGGCCAGCAGATCCTCGAACTGTCCGGCCCGAACGTGCGCGACGTGTTGATGAAATCCACCAGCTACGATGTACACCCAAGCAACTTCCCGGTGGGCAAGGCCGTGGGTACGGTGTTCGCCAAGTCGCAACTGGTGATCCGCCACACGGGCGAAGACACCTGGGAACTGGTGATCCGCCGCAGCTTCTCCGATTACTGGTGGCTGTGGTTGCAGGATGCCGCGGCTGAGTATGGGTTGAGCGTGCAGGCCTGATTGATGGCCTTGGAATGCTTTTGTGGCGAGGGAGCTTGCTCCCGCTGGGTTGCGAAGCAGCCCCCAATATCAGGCGACTGCTGCGCAGTCGAGCGGGAGCAAGCTCCCTCGCCACAGGGTTCTTTGTCGCCCAGTAAATTTTGAACAGGAGTCACCGCAATGAGCCGCGCCCCGGATACATGGATCTTGACTGCCGACTGCCCCAGCGTGCTCGGCACGGTGGATGCGGTGACTCGCTTTCTGTTCGAGCAGGGCTGCTATGTCACCGAGCACCATTCCTTCGACGACCGGCTCTCGGCGCGTTTCTTCATTCGCGTGGAGTTTCGCCAGCCCGACGGTTTTGACGAGCAGGCCTTTCGCGCCGGCCTGGCCGAACGGGCGCAAGCTTTCGGCATGGTCTTCGAACTGACGCCGCCCAACTATCGGCCCAAAGTGGTGATCATGGTCTCCAAGGCCGATCATTGCCTCAACGATTTGCTCTACCGCCAGCGCATCGGTCAGTTGTCCATGGACGTGGTGGCTGTGGTATCCAACCACCCCGACCTCAAGCCGCTGGCCGATTGGCACCAGATTCCCTACTACCATTTTCCCCTGGACCCGAACGACAAGCCGGCCCAGGAGCGACAGGTGTGGCAGGTGATCGAAGACACTGGTGCCGAGCTGGTGATCCTTGCCCGCTACATGCAAGTGCTGTCGCCGGAGTTGTGTCGCAAGCTCGACGGCAAGGCGATCAACATCCATCACTCGCTGCTGCCGGGTTTCAAAGGGGCCAAGCCATATCACCAGGCCTATAACAAAGGCGTGAAGCTGGTGGGCGCCACGGCGCACTACATCAACAACGACCTGGACGAAGGCCCGATCATCGCCCAGGGCGTGGAAGTGGTGGACCACAGCCACTATCCCGAAGACTTGATCGCCAAGGGCCGGGACATCGAAGGGCTCACCCTGGCCCGGGCGGTGGGGTATCACATCGAAAGAAGGGTGTTCTTGAACGCCAATCGCACGGTCGTTCTTTAGGCCGGCATCGCGAGCAAGGGGTACGCGGTCAAAATTGTGGGAGCGAGCTTGCTCGCGATGAGGCCCTTCAGACAACAAAGAAACAAGACACAAGCACTAACCCGAGCAATCAACGCGCTGCCTGCCTGGGCAACGCAGTTCCACAAAAACAACAGCGAGGTGAAAGCATGTCTGGTAATCGTGGTGTCGTGTATCTCGGCAACGGCAAGGTCGAAGTACAGAAAATCGACTATCCAAAAATGCAGGACCCGCGCGGCAGGAAGATTGAGCACGGTGTCATCCTGCGCGTGGTCTCCACCAACATCTGCGGCTCCGACCAACACATGGTCCGCGGTCGTACCACTGCCCAGACCGGCCTGGTCCTGGGTCACGAGATCACCGGTGAAGTGATCGAAAAGGGCAGCGACGTCGAGAACCTGAAAATCGGTGACCTGGTGTCGGTGCCGTTCAACGTGGCTTGCGGGCGCTGCCGTTCCTGCAAGGAGCAACACACTGGCGTCTGCCTGAGCGTCAACCCGGCCCGTGCCGGCGGTGCCTATGGTTATGTGGACATGGGCGACTGGACCGGCGGCCAGGCCGAGTACGTGCTGGTGCCGTACGCCGACTTCAACCTGCTGAAACTGCCGGATCGCGACAAGGCCATGGAGAAGATCCGTGACCTGACCTGCCTGTCCGACATCCTGCCGACCGGCTACCACGGCGCCGTCACTGCTGGTGTTGGCCCTGGCAGCACCGTCTACATCGCGGGTGCCGGTCCGGTCGGTCTGGCGGCTGCCGCTTCCGCTCGCCTGTTGGGCGCGGCGGTGGTGATCATCGGCGACGTCAACCCGGTCCGCCTGGCTCACGCCAAGGCCCAGGGTTTCGAAATTGCCGACCTGTCTACCGATACACCGTTGCACGAACAGATCGCTGCGCTGCTGGGCGAGCCTGAAGTCGACTGTGCTGTCGATGCGGTAGGCTTCGAAGCTCGTGGCCATGGCCATGACGGCGTCAAGCACGAAGCCCCGGCCACCGTGCTCAACTCGTTGATGGGGGTGGTCCGCGTCGCTGGCAAGATCGGTATTCCCGGTCTCTACGTCACCGAAGATCCGGGCGCAGTCGATGCGGCGGCAAAAATGGGCAGCCTGAGCATCCGCTTCGGCCTGGGCTGGGCCAAATCCCACAGCTTCCACACCGGCCAGACCCCGGTGATGAAGTACAACCGCCAACTGATGCAGGCGATCATGTGGGACCGTATCAACATCGCCGAAATCGTGGGTGTGCAGGTCATCAGCCTGGATGATGCGCCGAAGGGTTATGGTGAGTTCGATGCGGGTGTGCCGAAGAAGTTTGTGATTGACCCGCATAAGTTGTTCAGTGCGGCGTAAGTGAACTGAGTGAAGAAAGGCGGCAGATTCTGCCGCCTTTTTTTATAAGCATCAGAGGCGGTTTTTGAATATGAATCGTGTGTGCCATCAAACCCTTGTCTGTTGACGTCTTTCTTAAAGGTTAGGCTTAGTTGTTTCTCTGATATTTGAATTTGCCACCTGGGGCGAACCGGGAGGGTCCGATGAGGCCATGCTTGATTCAGCGGACGAGGAGGTACGTCTGGGAATACTGTTAGGCAAGGGCGTGTCGGTTGGATCGGAAAACCCCAGAATGTTCCAGAAATTAGTCTTCACGGTTTCCCACAGTGATCCGGCTTTGGCGGTACTTACCGCCACAGCGACGCGGGCGCCGGCTCCAAACACCAACGCTGCGGTGCCCACCGCGGATACATGGGCTCCGGCCGGGTTACCCAGGAGCTGTAGGGTTGCCCCCACGATGCTGGTGGCCGAGCCCGTCAGACTGACACGGGCAGCCCACAGGGAAGGGCGGCTGGACACTTTTGGACCGAAAATCATGCCGACAGGAACAATGGAGTGCAGGGCGATGGTCAGCGCTCGTTGGACGGTTTGGACGGTCGCGATTGGTATTCCAAACTCACCTGCTGGATCCACGCGGTTGATCGGGTCCCCCGAGCAATAGCCGTAGGCATTCAAGCCGCCTTTGCCAAAGGGGCTCAGTCTGTCTGGACTATTGAATCGCATCGTCACTGGGTTGAACGCCCGATACCCGTTGCCCAATAAGTAGTGTCCGGTTACCGGATCCGGTCGTTCACCGTTGAAGCCGAGCAGGCTGAGTAGACCGTTTTCCAGGGGACGATGACCGAAAGGTGTGTAGGCGAGGGCATGAGACTGCGCGGCAGCGACCGCGTGCAACACCGTGCGTTGTTGATCGGTGGCGAGCAATGTGGTTTCGACGGTACCAGGCTGGCGCAGCTGTTGGGCCAGGAGTCGATCGTCTTGTTGAAAAATTGACCGTTGTACCGTGCCTTGTATTTCGCTGCTCAGGCGCTCTTTGAGATAGAAGCGTTGGGTGCTGACCTGGGCCGATGGCGAGCAATCGGCCAGACGATCGAGTGGGTCGTAGCGGTAGTGACAAAGCAAGGTTTGACGGTTCGATGACATGAGTCAGCTCCTCGGCTAGCTTCTATTCCGGTGTCACTCTCGTAGCCTGCATGCCTTTCGCTCCTCTCTCGATTTCAAAGGAAACGGTTTGTCTTTGCTTCAGCGTTTTGTAACCCTCGCCGGATATCGCGGAATAGTGAACGAACAATTCCTCGCCACCTTTGCCACATGTAATGAAGCCATAGCCCTTTGCATCGTTAAACCATTTAACGGTTCCTATGATTCGGTCGCTCATTTTTATTGTCTCTGCTTGCCCGAATGAATACAGGCCTGGTTGTCCATGGCCTTGCTTCGTTGACACGCTTGGAGCTTAAAGTCGGTCCGGACAGCTGCCTACTGTCAGAGTTGACAGTAGGCAATACCGAGAGGAAATAACCGGTGGCAGGGGATATTCAGGTGATGCGCGAGGTGGTCATGCCACGGTTATGGGTGTGCAGGTTCGGTCGTGACCCGGTCGCAGAATTCAGGGTAGAAGCCCCGGGCGCTGGGGCCTTGGCAATAGTCTTGCGCCTGGCTCAGGGCAGCGGCGCTGAAGTCCAGGCGGTGGGGCATGCTGGCAAAGGTGACGTAGCCACCCTGTTGTGTCTTGATGGCGTCGAAGCCCTGCATGTCGTAGACCAGTTCCACATCAGCACCGTCAACAATATGCGCCTTGACCGTCACTTGCGTGTATTGCTTGCCCCCCGGTGTGCCATTGAGCGCCGCCAGACCGTGGCCGACCACGCGCAGCATGTGTGGGACCCAGGGCTCGCAGTCATCCGCGCAAGGGCCTGGAAGGTAGAGCACGGTCAGGGTTTGTTGGTCGCGGGTCACCTCCGTCAGGGTCGGGTCGGAGCGCTTGATGCGGTGTTCGATGGTCTGCCAGGTCTTTTGTTCTTCGCTGGTGCCATCGGCAAGTTCCGGGTTCAGCGGACCGCGCTGGCATTCGCTGACGCCCAGGGCGATGAGCATGCCGGTCAGGATGACCGCGAGGGTGGCGCCGCCGATTTTTACGTTCATGGGCAAACTCTGCTGGAGGAAGCCGCACTGTACGGGAATGGCGCAGGCGAGGGCAGGGGGCTTTGAGCGGCGGTGCTGGAACAGTGACGCGGTTACCATGACCGATCAATAAATCAAGTTGAAGTAGTCGCCGTTCATCAACCTGCACATTCGGGTATCCGCGCTTTCGCAGCGATTGCTCATCCACTTTGAAAAGGCCGGTTCCAGGATCTGTTGGTAGTCCAACTTCAGATTGATCGCCCCGTACCTGCACGTGATGGTCGTACGGATGGCTGTCTGCTCGTCTCCATCGTCCTCATGGGTAACGTACTCGGCACCTTCGAATTGCAAGGAGGCCGGGTCGACCACGTCCACCAGGCTTTCGCTCTTCCATTCCTGGTCTTCCCGGATATCGACGAAGTAAACGTCTTCCAGAGACTCAATGTTTCTGTGAATGTCCGTGACGGCGGGGCATGTTATTTCACCGGCATGGACATGACCGATGTTCAGCAAAAGCAAGGCCGCGCCTCCAGCCAGTATTTTTTTCATTTGCCAGGCTCCAGGGCTCAGTTCGATTTCACGGCTTTGGTCGGGGCGGCGCTACTGTCAATGTTGACGGTTATTTATGTCAATTTAGAACTGTATAAAGATGTTTGGTAACTTTTAGCTATATAAAAGTATGCAGTTTTCGCTAAATCAGACGCTTCTGACGGTCTATGAGGAATTTTCTGTACTGGCTATCGGCCATGCTCGTAATAGGTTTAGGAACAATCACTGTTCGCGTCAGTCCAATACACGCTTTACGCCGCTCTTTATGGGCAGCTTTTTCATGCTCAAGAGGATGTCTCGGATGAAGGTTTCACGAGGTTTTGCACTGTCTTGGCTGCTGACACTGGCCGCCAGCCCGGCCTTCGCGCAGTTCAGCCTCAGCGATGCGGCCAATGTGGTGTCGGCGATACAGGGCAACCCAGGTGAGGAGGAAGGCGTCGTAACCGCCGCGCCGAAAGCTGCCGGTCTGCTCAATACCCTGGGATCGGAACTCAAGATCACGCCGGAACAGGCCATCGGTGGTGCCGGTGCGATGCTGGGGCTGGCGAAGAATCGGCTCAGCGAGCCGCAGTTCTCCGAGTTGAGCAGAAGTGTGCCGGGCCTGGATCAGATCGCTGGCAACAGCGCCATCGGGGGGCTCAATGGCCTGGGCGGTCTGCTCGGTGGTGGGGCGGACAAAAATGCTTTGCTCGATGGTCTGCTGGGTAACGTCAAGGACACCGGCGACCTGAACAATGCCTTCAGTGCGCTGGGCATGGACAGTGGCATGATCGGCCAGTTTGCCCCGATCATTCTGCAGTACCTCGGCCAGCAGGGTGTGGCCGGCTCGTTGCTGCAGAACCTGGGTGGTATTTGGGGCACAGGTGTCTGATCAGCCACCCTCGTTGCGCAAAGCCGCAATACGCTGGTCCTTTTCAGTCCAGAGCTGATTGACCCAGTTCTGCACGCGCTGGCGAAACACCGGATCGTTTTCGTAGTCGCCCTGCCACAACGCCGGGTCCAGCTCGCGGGTCTGGATGTCGATGATGACCCTGGGCACCGCGCCGCTGATCAAGTCCCAGAACCCGGGAATCTTCTCTTGCGGGTACACCACCGTCACGTCCAGTACCGCATCTAGTTGTTCACCCATGGCCGCCAGTACGAACGCCACGCCACCGGCCTTGGGCTTGAGCAGGTGGGTGAAGGGCGATTGCTGTTGTTGGCTTTTGGTGGTGGTGAAACGGGTGCCTTCAAGGTAGTTGACCACGGTGACCGGTTGACGCTTGAACAGCTCGCAGGCGGCCTTGGTGATTTCCAGGTCCTTGCCGGCCAGCTCCGGGTTTTTCGCCAGGAACGCCTTGGTGTAGCGTTTCATGAAAGGGTAATCCAAGGCCCACCAGGCCAGCCCCAGGAACGGTACCCAGATCAGTTCCTTCTTGAGGAAGAACTTGAAGAACGGCGTGCGCCGGTTGAGGGTCTGGACCAGGGCGGGGATGTCCACCCAGGACTGGTGATTGCTGATCACCAGATAAGACGTGTCGCCGCGCAGGTCCGCGCCGCCGCGGATGTCCCAGCGGGTGGGGATGCACAGGGCGAAGATCAGCTTGTCGATCTCGGCCCAGGTCTCGGCGATCCACATCACCGCCCATGACGCATAGTCGCGAAAGCGCCCGGGCAGGACCAGTTTGAGCAGGGCGAACACCATCAGCGGCCCGAACAGCACCAGGGTGTTGAGCAACAGTAGCAGGGTGACGAAACAGCCGGTGAGCAGGCGGCGCATAGATGACTCTTGCAGACGGGTGGGCGGGCCATGATAAGCAAGCTTCGGGCGCCAGGCCAAATCGGTGTGGACGAATGTTTCACCTTTTGGCGGGTATGCTGGGTTCGCTTTTGTGGCGAGGGGATTTATCCCCGTCGGGCTGCGCAGCGGCCCGGATTCTGTACAGCGATTCAGCACCATGGCGAGCGCTTCGCACTCGAACGGGGATAAATCCCCTCGCCACAGGGATAGTGCTGGGCTTGGTTGCTCTCGATGAACGAACGAATCCACCGGCCACTGTCTAAAACCCCACCCACACAGGAAGCCCAATTGCATGAAATCCCTTCTCGCCCTGCTTACCCTGGTGGCCCTCCCAGTGCTGGCCGCTGAGCCGACCCTGTACGGGCGCTACGAATACATTGCGCTGCCGGAAATCGGCGGTGAAGTACTCAAGGCCAAGATGGACACCGGCGCCCTGACCGCCTCGCTGTCGGCCAAGGACATCGAGACCTTCACCCGTGACGGCGATGACTGGGTGCGGTTCCGCCTGGCGACCAAGGATGCGAGCAACAAGATCTATGAACACAAGGTCGCGCGCATCAGCAAGATCAAGACCCGTTCCGAAGAAGATGAAGACGACGACGAAAAGATCGCCCCCAGCAAGCGCCCGGTGGTGGAGCTGGAAATGTGCCTGGGCAACGTCAAGCGCACCGTGGAAGTCAACCTGACCGACCGCAGCAGTTTCAACTACCCGTTGCTGATCGGCGCCAAGGCGTTGCGTGAGTTCGGCGCGGCGGTGAACCCCGCACGGCGTTATACGGCGGATAAACCCGACTGCTGATTTCCCCGATTGACGTGCTGCGAGGCTTGGGGCACCGTTCCGGCAACTTTACAGCCGGGCTCGCAAGCCATGCCTCATATCCTGATTGTCGAAGACGAAGCCGCCATCGCCGATACGCTGGTGTTTGCCCTACAGAGCGAAGGTTTCGACACCACGTGGCTGAGCCTGGGCGCGGCGGCCCTCGAGCATCAGAAAAGTACCCCGGTGGACCTGATCATCCTCGATGTCGGCCTGCCGGATATCAGCGGCTTCGAAACGTGCAAGCAACTCAGGCGCTTCAGCGACGTCCCGGTCATTTTTCTCACCGCGCGCAATGCTGAAATCGACCGCGTTGTCGGTCTGGAGATCGGCGCCGACGATTACGTGGTCAAGCCCTTCAGTCCGCGCGAGGTGGCGGCCAGGGTCCGGGCCATCCTCAAGCGTGTGGCGCCGCGTCCACCGGTGGAGCCGGGCATGGCGCTGTTTCAGGTCGATGCCGACCGTGTGCAGATCCACTATCGCGGCAAACCGCTGAACCTCACCCGCCACGAATTCCGCCTGCTCAATTGTCTGCTGGAGCAACCCGAGCGGGTCTTCAGCCGCGAACAATTGCTCGATGCCTTGGGCGTTGCCAGCGATGCCGGTTACGAGCGCAGCATCGACAGCCACATCAAGAGCGTGCGCGCCAAGTTGCGCCTGGTCCGGGCCGAGGCCGAACCGATCCAGACACATCGAGGCCTGGGCTACAGCTACAGCCCGGGGCACAGCTGATGTCGTTGGGGATTCGGATTTTCCTGGTGTATGTGCTGTTTATCGCCCTGACCGGCTATTTCGTGCTCAACACGGTCATGGAGGAAATCCGCCCCGGCGTGCGCCAGTCCACCGAAGAAACCCTGGTGGACACCGCCAACCTGATGGCCGAGATCCTGCGGGACGATTTCAAGGCCGGCACCCTCAACCAGAATCGCTGGCCGCAGTTGCTCAACGCCTACGGCGAGCGCCAGCCGGCAGCGACAATCTGGGGCCTGCCGAAGAACCAGGTCAGCCATCGCATCTACGTCACGGATGCCAACGGCATCGTGGTGCTCGACTCCAGTGGTGTGGCAGTAGGACAGGATTATTCGCGCTGGAACGACGTCTACCTGACCCTGCGCGGCCACTACGGCGCCCGCTCGAGCCGCAGTGATCCGGACGATCCGGCGTCTTCGGTGATGCACGTCGGCGCGCCGATCCGCGACAACGGCCGGATCATCGGCGTTGTCACCGTCGCCAAGCCCAACAGTTCCTTGCAGCCTTATGTCGACCGCACTGAGCGGCGTCTGTTGGCCTATGGCGCCGGCTTGGTCGCCTTGGGCTTGTTGCTGGGCGGCTTGCTGTCGTGGTGGCTCAGCGCGGCATTGCGGCGTTTGACGAGCTACGCACAGGCGGTCAGCCAGGGGCGTCGGGTGGAAGTGCCGCATTATCGTGGCGGCGAGTTCGAGCAATTGGCGGGTGCCGTGGAACACATGCGCACCCAACTCGAAGGCAAGGCGTACGTCGAGCGTTACGTGCACACGCTCACCCACGAACTCAAGAGCCCGCTGGCGGCGATTCGCGGTGCCGCCGAACTGCTGCAAAGCGACATGCCCGCCGCCCAGCACCAGCGCTTCGTCAGTAACATCGATAACGAAAGTGCACGCATGCAGCAGTTGATCGAACGCTTGCTCAACCTGGCCCAGATCGAGCAGCGCCAGGGGCTGGAAGAAGAGGTCTCGGTGCCGTTGGTGGCGTTGATGGACGAGTTGCTGGAAGCGCGCGGCGGCTGGATCGAAAGCCGCCAGTTGAAGGTTGAACAGCACATCGCTGCCGACCTGACGTTGACGGGAGAGCCGTTCCTGTTGCGCCAGGCCTTGGGCAATTTGCTGGAAAACGCCCTGGACTTCACCCCCGTCAACGGCTTGCTACGGGTCAGCGCCGAACGCCGTGGGAGTCGCATCGAGATCCGCCTGTTCAATCAGGCCGCACCGATTCCCGATTACGCGCTACCCCGCCTGAGCGAACGCTTCTATTCCCTGCCGCGGCCGGACAGCGGCCGCAAGAGCACCGGCCTGGGACTCAACTTCGTGGAGGAGGTGGTGCAGTTGCATGGTGGGCAGTTCAGTATTGGCAATGTCGAGGGCGGGGTGGAAGTGGTTTTGGGGCTGCCCTGAAGCCGCAGCTGCTATCTGGCTGAACACTCATCCTTGTGGGAGCAAGCTCGTTGCCACAGAGGTTCCCGGTTCTCCACACAATCTCCACATTCCCCCCATAAACCCCTCACACAGCCACCCCAGACTCTCCCTCATTCGAACAGGGAGAGCCCCACATGAACCGCAGCCTCGCTATAAAACTGGGCATGATCGCCCTCTTGATTCTCTTGCTGATGATCCCGTTGCTGATGATCAACGGCCTCATCGATGAGCGCCAGGAATTGCGCGACGGTGTGCTGCAGGACATCGCCCGCAGCTCCAGCTACAGCCAGCAACTGATCGGGCCGATGATCGTGGTGCCGTTTCGCAAGAGCGTGAAGGTCTGGAACACTAACGAGAAGACCGGCGTGCGTTTCCTGGAAACCGTCGAGCGAACGGGCGAGCTGTATTTCTTGCCGGAGCAATTCGAGCTCGACGGCCAGGTCCGCACCGAAACCCGTGCCCGGGGCATCTACGAAGCGCGGATGTTCCACGCCGATAACCGGATCGATGGCCGCTTCAAGGTGCCTGAGCGCTATGGCGTCGCCGCCAAGGACTTTGCCGACTACCGCTTCGACGAACCGTACTTGAGCGTAGGCATCAGCGATATTCGTGGCATCGAGAACGCGCTGACCCTGACGCTGAACCAGCAGACCGTCGACTTCCTGCCCGGTTCGCGGCTTGGCTGGCTGGGGCAGGGTGTGCATGTGCCGCTGCCGATGATCACCGCCCAGGGCGGTCCCGAGCTGACCTTCGGTTTTGACCTGCGCCTGCAAGGCACTGGCGAGTTCCAGATTCTGCCGGTGGGTAAATCCACCAAAGTGCACTTGTCGGCGGACTGGCCGCACCCGAGCTTCATTGGCAACTATCTGCCCAGCAATCGCGAGATCAATGAGCAGGGCTTCAGTGCCGACTGGCAGACGTCGTTTTTCTCCACCAACCTGCTGGAAACATTGCAAGCCTGCGAGCCGAGCGATAGCTGTGAAGCGTTCCGCAGCCGGGCCTTCGGTGTGAGTTTCATCGACCCGGTGGACCAGTACCTCAAGAGCGACCGGGCGATCAAATATGCGCTGCTGTTCATTGCCCTGACGTTCGCCGGCTTCTTTCTCTTCGAAGTGCTCAAGAGCCTGGCCGTCCACCCGGTCCAGTACGCCTTGGTGGGCGTGGCGCTGGCGTTCTTCTACCTGCTGCTGTTGTCGCTGTCCGAGCACATCGGCTTCACCCTGGCGTACCTGGTATCGGCCAGTGCCTGTGTCGTGCTGATCGGGTTTTATGTCTGCCATGTGTTGCGCAGCGTGAGCCACGGCCTGGGGTTTTCGGCGGGGCTGGCGGGTTTGTACGGTTTGCTCTACGGCCTGTTGAGCGCGGAGGACTATGCGCTGCTGATGGGGTCGCTGTTGCTGTTCGGCCTGCTGGGCGTGTTCATGGTGCTGACCCGCAAGCTGGATTGGTATGGGGTCGGGGCGAAACCGGCCGCAGCGATGAGTTTTGAGCTGGGAGAGGTGAAATGAGCCGGTCGTTGGGGTTGCGTGAGGATCAGCGGGAGGGCGCGATGTTGGTGGCGCTGATTACCGGGTTGTTTCCGCTGGACCGCAGTGACCCTATCGCGAGCAAGCTCGCTCCCTCAGGAGACCTCGATTATCCGGGCAACGGATCAAATGTGGGAGCGAGCTTGCTCGCGATGGGGCCGGTACAGCCAGTGCAGCACTAAATCTTGGGCACGGTCGCTACCATCGAAGGCCGCAAGCTCACCTCGGCAAACCACGCCGCCAATTGCGGGTTGGCCTTGCGCCATTCCAGGTCGGGATGGCGCAAGTCCAGGTAGCCCAGGGCGCAGGCCACGCTGATGGAGGCCACGTCGAAATGGCTGGCTAGTTCGGCGATCGCCTCGGCTTCGAGCAGGCCCAGGGCCCGGCGAATCTTGTCCCGTTGCGCATCGAGCCACTCGTCCCAGTGTTTTTCCACAGGACGTAGCGCGGTTTCGTAACGGATCATCACCGCCGCATCCATGACTCCATCGGCCAGGGAGGCCAGGGTCAAACGCCGCCAGCGAGCCGCGCCCTCGCGGGGGATCAACGGGTTGCCGACATGCTGGTGGTCGAGGTAATCGAGAATGACCCGGCTGTCATGGATCACCGTCCCGTTGGCCAGGCGCAGGGCCGGGATCTTGCTCAACGGGTTGTCCTCGATCAGCGCGCGGTCCGGCTTGACCGGTGTGAGCTGGCTGAGCTGCAACGCCACGCGGTCTTGCTGGCCGGTTTCGTACAGCAGCACCAGGACCTTGCGAACGAAGGGCGAAGCGGGGTTGTGGAACAGCGTCATGCTGGGGGTGGACATGCGGGTATCCTCGATAAACAGCCAGGAGCTTAGCCTAGACAGTTCCGGGACGGCTGGCGAGGGGCGGATAGCCTGACTCGATTCCCATGTGGGAGCGAGCTCGCGAAAGCGGTACGTCGGACAAGTCACTGCGATTGACACTCCCTCTCCACGAGCAAGCCCGCTCCCACAGGTTTCATGCCTGGCCGGGTTATCCGCGCTTGAGCAATCCCCAGACTCCCAGTACCGTAGGAATCCCCAGGCCGACCCAGGCCACTGCATCCCACGCTCCATCGCCCAGCAACGCCGAAAACAACCCCGCCGCGCTCAGTGCGCCAATCACCACGGGAATACCAAACACTTTCCAGAAACTCGATTGCCGTGGCCTCACGAGGCGACCTCCGTACCGACCGTTGCACGCTTGGCCGCTTTGCGCCGCACCAGCCACAGGTAGACGCCGCTGCCAAGGACGATGATGGTGAGCACGTCGAGGGTCGCCCAGAAGATCTGCATCGGCCGCCCGCCGTAGTCGCCGAAGTGCAGCGGTAGAGACAGGCTCATGACGTCCATGTACCACGGTCGTTCGGCGACGGCGGTGACCTCCAGGGTGCTGGCGTCGATCAATACCGGTGTCAGCAAATGGGAGGTCAGGTGGGTGCTGCCTTTCATGAACACGCCGTAGTGGTGTTGGCTGGAAAACAGCGTGCCGGGGAAGGCGATGAAGCTGGGTTCCATGCCCGGCGCGACGTCCCTGGCGATGTCGAGCAAACGGGTGGCCGGGGCCAATTGCGCCAGCGGCGGGGTGTTGCGATAGGGTTCGACCATGGCGCTGAGGCTGTCATTGCGCCAGGCGGCGATGATCAGGTCGGCGCACGCGGCAATCACGCCCGTGACGCCCACGGTGAGCGCCCAGACCAGCGTTACAACACCGATCAGGTTGTGCAGGTCGAGCCAGCGCAGGCGCGTGGATTTGTCCTGGCGCACTGTGGCGAACTTCAAGCGCCGCATGAACGGCAGGTACAGGACCACCCCGGAAACGATGGCAATCACAAACAACAGGCCCATGAAGGCGAGCAGCAACTTGCCCGGTAACCCGGCGAACATGTCCACGTGCAGGCGCAGCATGACCATCATGAAACCGCCGTTGGCCGAGGGCATTTCCAGGGCCTCGCCGGTGCGCGCATCGAGCATGAAGGTATGGGAGGAGTTGGGCTCGGTGTCCGGTGTCGGCGCCATGATGGTGAAGATGCCGTTGGGATCGTCGTCGTCCCAGCCAAAGTACTGGATCACCTCGCCCGGGCGATGGGCCTTGGCCTTTTCCACTAATTGCTGAAGATCCAGGTGTGGCGTGTCGGCGGGCATTTCCCGGAACTCGGGAGCGTCTCCCAGCAGATGCTCGATTTCATGGTGGAAGATCAACGGCAGCCCGGTGATCGCCAGCATCAGCAGGAACACCGTGCAGATCAGGCTGGTCCAGGTATGGACGAAGGACCAGCGGCGGATGGTTTTGCTTTTCATGAGCGATCCGAATGCAAGAGGGCCTCGATGCCTGAGCCTCATCAGTCAAGCCGCGAAACCTGTTGGAGCGAGCTTGCTCGCGAAAGCGGTGTGCCAGACAACATCGATGTTGACTGTTACGCCGTCTTCGCGAGCAAGCTCGCTCCAACAGGGGTTTCATTTGACTGACAGGCCCCGGGTACAGCTGCCCTCAAAAGGTTTTGCAAATGCTAACCGTTTACCATTTGTAATTCACGCTGGCGACGACATTGCGTTGATCGCCGTAATAGCAGTAGAAGCCATCGCAAGTGGACAGGTAGTCCTTGTTGAAAATGTTCTTCGCGTCCACCGCCACCGTGACGCCTTTGAGGGTCTTGTTCAAACGCCCGAGGTCGTAGTGGGCCGAGGCGTCATACACGGTGTAGGAGCCGACATGACCCCAGTCGGTGTTGGTGGTGTTGCCGTAGGTGTCGCCGACATACCGCACGCCGGCACCGACCCCGAAGCCATCCAGCGGGCCGTTGTGCCAGGTGTAGTCCGCCCAAGCGGTGGCCTGGTTGCGTGGCACCTGGGCCATGCGCTTGCCTTTTTCCGCTGCGGTGCCCTTGGTGATTTCACTGTCGTTGTAGGTGTAGGAACCGATGAGCTTCAGGTTGTCGGTCACATCGCCCGAGGCTTCCAGTTCCAGGCCGCGCACCCGAACTTCGCCCACTTGGCGAGTGATGTTGTTTTCGGTAACCGAGTTGTTCTGCTGCGTCAGATCGAACACCGCAGCCGTCAGTAGGGTTTTGGTGCCCGGCGGTTGGTATTTGATGCCGGCCTCGTACTGTTCGCCTTCGGTTGGTTTGAACGCGTCGGTGCTATTGACGGTTGAACCTGCCGCCGCCTGGAACGACTGGGCGAAGGAGATGTAAGGCGTCACACCATTGTCGAAGACGTAGCTCAGTGCCGCGTTACCGCTGAATTTCTTGTCGCGCTGGGTGTTGGTCGCATCGTTCTGGTTGTGGAACACCGTGCCGGTGTGAATCCAGTCTTCACGGCCGCCGAGGGTCAGGCGCCAGTTGTCCAGGGCGATCTGGTCCTGGACATACAGGCCGGTCTGGTTGGTTTTCTGGTTGTAGTCGTACATGGTGAAGTACTGGACGTTGGAGAAGTCCTGCCCATAGGTCGGGTTGTTGACGTTGCTGGTAGGCACACCGCCAGAGCCCCACTTCCAGCGGGCATTGCTGTTGGAGCGTTGGTGGTCCAGTCCCAGCAGCAACGTATGACTCAAGGCTCCGGTCTGGAAGTCAGCCTGGAAATTGTTATCCACGGCAAATTGGCTGATGTCTTCGTCAACGATGCTGGCACTGCGTTTGACGGTGCCGTCGGCGCTCACCGATTGGTCTGGACCATCCGGAAAGAACGAGCCGCCGGCGGAAATGCCCTGGAATTCCAGGTCGCTCTTGGTGTAGCGCAGGTTCTGGCGGAACTGCCAGGTGTCGTTCAGGCGATGTTCGAAGTTGTAGCCCAGCGCGTAGTAGGTGCGATCGTAGAACTCCCAATCCGGGTCGCCCAGGTTCTTGTGATGGGAAATCTTGCCCGCCGGCGAAGACAGTTTGGTGCCTTGCAACGGCAGGAATTGCCCGGTGATGCCGGTGTCGTCGCGGGTGTACTGGGACAGGAAGGTCAGGCGGGTGTCGTCGTTAATGTTCCAGGTCAGGCTCGGGGCGAGGTTGTAGCGCTTGTCCGGGATGTGGTCGACCTGGGAATTGCTGTCGCGCACAGTGCCGCTGACCCGATAGAGAAGCTGGCCTTCGTCATCGACCTTACCGGTGCTGTCGAAGTTGATCTGCTTGTGCTCGTAGCTGCCGGCCTGCAGTTCGACTTCATGGCTGCTTTCGGCTTGCGGGCGACGGCTGACCATGTCCAGCATGCCACCGGGTGGCGTCTGGCCGTAGACCGACGACGCCGGGCCGCGCAGCACGGCGATGCGCTCCAGGTTCCAGGGCTCGATTTTTGGCGTGATGTAGTTGCCCTTGGGCAACGGCAGACCGTCGAGGAATTGAGTCGGCACGAAGCCGCGAACCAGCAGCCAGTCGTTGCGCGAATCCGAACCGTAGCCGCTGCTCTGCACACCGGCGGTGTAGCGCAGGGCGTCATTGAGGTTGAGGACCGAACGGTCCTCCATCTGTTGACGGGTGACCACGGAGACTGAGCGCGGCAGTTCGACGATCGGCGTGTCGGTCTTGGTGCCGGCGGCGGTGCGGGTGGCGACGTAGCCCTCGGTCGGGCCCCACGCGGTTTCGCTGGTGCCGGCGCCGATCACGCTGGTTTCCGGTAACGCCATGACGCCCTCGGGCACCGCCACCAGACTGTAGGTGCCAGCGCTGCTTTGTTCCAGTTGCAGGCCGGTGCCGCGCAAGGCCTCGCGCAATGCGCCGGTGGCGTCGAACTGGCCTTGGACCGGGGCCGAGGTCTTGCCCGAGGCCAGGGAAGGATTCAGGCTCAGCGCGAGGCCGGCCTGGCTGGCGATCTGGTTCAGGGTGCTGGCCAGGGGCGCGGCGGGCAGGTTGTAGGTGCGCACGCTCGTGGCTTGTTCGGCGGCCAGCAGCGGGGTGCTGGTCAACGGGACGGCAAAGGCAATGGCGACGGCCAACAGGCTGGGGCGCAACAGGGTGTCTAGCGGGCGGGACATACGGCGGCTCCTGAATGGAAATGTTTCTCAATTGCCTGGGTGCCGGATGAAAATCGAAAAGTGATAGGGCTGGATGAAAATAATTTAGATTCGTTTTGCAGGTTGGTGGCTTTGTGTCAGTGATGGCCTCATCGCGAGCAAGCTCGCTCCCACACTGACCGAGCCGCCCACGATATTGTGTGTGCCGCCATTCCCCTGTGGGAGCGGGCTTGCCCGCGAAGGCGGCCTGCCTCACACAACATCCCTCAGGGCTTGGCCCCGCTCTTCGGTTCGACGAACACCCACCACTTCGTGTGATATCCGACCTGCACCGGCAAGGTCGGCAACAGGGCGGTCAGTGCCAAGTCAGTGTCGTGCAGCGGGAAACTGCCGGTGATGCGCAGGTCGGCCACTTGTGGCTCGACGCCCAGATAGCCGCGCCGGTAACGCCCCAACTCATGGACCAGGTCTTCAAGGCGGGCGTTGTCCACCACCAGCATGCCGCGGGTCCAGGCATCGGCGCCGGGGCTCAGGGCAACGGTCGGCCCGAGGCCATCGCGGCGCATCAGCACTTGTTGGCCTTCGCGCAGGATCTGTTCGCTGTCCGTGGCCTGGGGATGCGCCGCCACGGCAGATTTCAACACGCTCAGGCGCGTGCCTTCGTCTTCACGCTTGACCAGGAATCGTGTGCCCAACGCACGCAGGCGGCCTTCGCGGGTCTCGACAATGAACGGGCGCGGGTCGTCGTGGCCGGTCTCCACCAGGATTTCGCCTTCCTGCAGGACGATACGGCGCTGCTTGTCATCGAAACGCACGTCCAGCGCACTGTGGGTGTTGAGGTTGATCAGCGTGCCGTCGGCCAGGCGCAAGGTGCGTTGCTCGCCTGTCGCGGTGCGCTGATCGGCCAGCCAGTAATCCAGCGGCAGGTAACGTTCACTGGCAAACAACGCCAGGCCGATGACCGCGACAACGCTGGCCAGGCCGCTGCCAATCTTGCGTATCCGCCGGCGAATGCTCACCCGCGATTGCAGCAGCGCCGCCCGTGCCGGCCCGTTGGCCACGCTGAAGCGCTGGTCGAGCATGCCCAACTGCCGCCAGGCGCGGGCGTGCTCTTCATCGGCGGCATGCCAGCGGGCGAACGCTTCATGCTCCTGGGCGCCGCTCGCGTCCAAGGATAACTGCCAGGCAATGGCGGCATCCAGCACGCTGGCCGAGACCGGTTTGGCATGGGCCTGGCTCATGTCGGTTCACCGTACAGGGCGATGTAGCACTGCCGGATGCCCTGGGCCAAGTACTGCCGTACCCGCGGCACCGAAACCCCCAGGCGCTCGGCGATTTCGGCGTGGCCGAGGCCGTCGAGGCGGTTATAGAGGAAGGCTGCGCGTGCCTTGCTCGACAGTTTGCCGAGCAGGCGATCGATGGCCTTGAGGTCTTCCAGGATGATTTGCTGTTCTTCCACCGAAGGCTGCTCGGCCTCGGGGATCAGCATCAGTTCGGTGAGGTAAGCCTGCTCCAATGCCGCTCGACGGAAATAATCGAACAACAGGCCCTTGGCGATGGCCACCAGAAACGCCCGGGGTTCGCGGGGCGCCTTCAGGTCCTCGCGTCCCAGCAAGCGCACGAAAGTGTCCTGGCTCAGGTCTTCTGCCCGGTGCGCACACGCCACGTTGCGTCGCAGCCATGCCAATAGCCAAGCGCGATGGTCACGGTATAACGCACCAACCAGATCACTGTGGGGGCTAGGGACTGACGACACGGAGCATCACCGATGTTTTAAGTAACGAGAATTGTTCGCGATTGTGGCAGAGGCGGGGGCGGGAAAGCAATTGGCGCTGGTCGGGCAGTGCAGGCACGGAAATTGAGGCCGGGTCTGTGGGGGAGCGAGCTTGCTCGCGATAGCGACAGGTCAGTCAACATCAATGCCGACTGACAGTACGCCATCGCGAGCAAGCTCGCTCCCACAGTGAGTGTGTTCATCTTTCAAAGCGAAGGCGCCTGCTGTCGCCGTTTCCACTGGCCCAGGCGCTGTTGCAGGTCAAGCGGGCTGTGGATCTGTTGCTGACGGGCGCGGCTGAACAGGATCAGCGCCAGTTCCGCCGTGGCCAGGGCGTCGGCGCTGGCGTTGTGGCGATCGAAGACTTGCAGCTTGAACCAGTCGATCCATTCGTCCAGGCCGGATTTGCGCAAATGGGCTTGCGGGCAAAGCATCGGGGCCAAGTCCGCCACGTCGAGGAACGGATGCTGCAGGCGATAGCCCAGATGGTCTTTCAAGGCGCGCCCGAGCATGTGGGAATCGAACGGCGCGTGAAAGGCCAGCAGCGGGCTGTCGCCCACGAACGCCATGAACGCCAGCAGCGCCTCGGCCGGGTCGCTGCCGGCGGCGATGGCACTGGGCGCCAGGCCATGGATCAACACACTGGGGCCGAGCTTTTGCTGATTGCACTGCAAGGTACGTTCGAATTGCTGGCTGAAGTCGATGGCACCGTCTTCGATGACCACCGCGCCGATGGACAGCACCTGGTCCTTGTTAAGGTTCAACCCGGTGGTTTCCAGGTCCAGGACGACCCAGCGTTGCTCCCGCAGGTCGCCTTCGCCCAGTGGCGAGGGCGCGGGCAGGCGCTCCAGGCGCTGCTGCAGCGCGTCGGGCAATGTCGGTTGGGCCGGGCGCAGCCAGGAAAACAGGTTCACAACTGGTACCTCAGCGTCAGGCTGCTTTGCAGGCGTTGGGCCTGGCGCAGGGATTCGCGCAGGATGCGTCGGTCCAGATGGTTGAGGCTGTCGGGGTCAACGCGGTTGGAATAGGGCAGGTTCTCGCGGGTTTGCAGTTGGTGTTGCTGCATGCGGGTTTGCTGGATGAAGTGATAGGCCTCTTCATAAGCCGCGCCATCGAGCGGTTCGATCACTTCCTTGACGACCAGTTGTCGCAGGCGTTCCAGGGTATTGTTGGCTTCAATGCCGTTGGCCAGGGCCAGCAGGCGGGCGCCGTCGACGAAGGGCGTCAGGCCCTGCACTTTCAAGTCCAGGGTCGCCTTTTCGCCATTCTTGCGGCTCAGCACGAAGTCCCTGAAGCGTCCCACCGGCGGGCGATGACGCAGCGCGTTCTCGGCCATCATGCGCTGGAACAGACGATTGTCGGCCACTTGGCCGAGGATCTGCTGGCGCAACTGCTCGCAACCTTGCTCATCGCCCCAGACCACCCGCAGGTCGAAATAGATGCTCGAGCCCAGCAGGTTTTCCGGCGTCGCTTCGCGAATGAATGACGCGAAGCGCCGGGCCCATTCTGCACGGGACAGGCACAGCTCGGGGTTGCCGGCCATGATGTTGCCCTTGCACAAGGTGAAGCCGCACAGGGCCAGGCTTTGGTTGATCTGTTGAGCGATGGGCAACAGCAGGCCACGGATCTGTGCAGCATGGGCGGCGTCCCGGGCTTCGAACAAAATGCCGTTATCCTGGTCGGTGTGCAGGGTCTGCTCGCGCCGGCCTTCACTGCCGAAACACAGCCAACTGAACGGCACCCCCGGGTCGCCTTTGTCGGCCAGGGTCAGCTCGATGACGCGGCACACCGTGTGGTCGTTGAGCAGGGTGATGATGTGGGTGATTTGGGTCGACGACGCGCCGTGGGCCAGCATGCGCTCCACCAGTTGGCCGATCTCGCCGCGCAGGGCCACGAGGTTTTCCACCCTGGGGGCGTTGCGGATGGTCCGGGCCAGGTGCACCAGGTCGACGCGCTGCAAGGAAAACAGATCGCGCTCCGAGACCACGCCACACAGGCGCTGGTCCTTGACCAGGCAGACGTGGGCGATGTGGCGCTCGGTCATGGCGATGGCCGCGTCGAAGGCGCTGTGGTCTGGCGAAAGGAAGAAGGGGGCTTGGGTCATGTGTCCTGCGATGGCCTGGGAAAAGTCCCCGGAACCATCGGCCACCACCTGCCGCAGGTCGCGCAAAGTGAAAATCCCCACCGGCGCTTTTTGCTCATTGACCACCACGATGCTGCCGACCTGCTGCTCGTGCATCAGTTTCACGGCTTCGCGCAGCGGCGTGTCCGGGCTGCAACTGACTGGATGGCGCATCGCTAGTTCACCCAGCCGGGTATTGAGAGAGTACTGGGTGCCCAGGGTTTGCGCGGATTTCTGCTGGACCTGCTGATTGACCTGGTCGAGCAGGCTGCTGACCCCACGCAGGGCGAAATCGCGAAATGGGGCAGACAGAGCGAACAGCTTGATGAAGGCCAGTTTGTTCAGTTGCAGGCAGAACGTGTCTTCGCCGGCCCGATGCTCGGTGCGCGTGGCCCGCTCGCCCAGCAGCGCGGCCAGGGGGAAACATTCGCCAGTAGTGATCTCGAAGGTGGTCTCGGTGCCACCCTTGGCCGAATGCGGGCGTTCGCCCACCACCCGACCCTGCTTGACGATGTAAAAGTGCTCAACCGGGCCGTCGGCCGGTTTGATGATGGTGTCGCCCGGGGCATAGAAGCGCAGCAGGCATTGCTCCACCAGATAGGCCAAGTGGGCATTTTCCATTTGGTTGAACGGCGGAAAGCGCTGGAGAAATTGCAGCGTTCCCTGGATGTTTTGCAACACCGCGGTTTTCCCTGCCTGGATGAAGGCGTCCGCTTTTTTCATAACCATTACGCAGTCTTATTCGAATTGTTGTGGTCGGATCTGTTCCCCATGGTCGGCCCCTCAGCGCGGGGTGCCCATTGGACGTAAGTCTAGGTCGCAGCCTAAGGGCCGGACTTACGGAAAACTCTTACGCCAGGCGTCAGAAAAATCTTCATTGAATGTTCTTGGAAAAAAATCCGACGAAGTGCACATTGAAGCGCCGCAGAACGATGTCTGACCACTGTGCCAGGGGATCGATTTAAAGAACGTAGAGAGCACCATGCCTGACCACGATATTTTGAGTGACGCCGAGCGCGAGGCGCTGAGTGCCGTCATGTTGGAACCTGACCTGCCGCCGCAGCGCGTCTTGATTGTTGATGACGATAAGGACGCTCGTGAGTTGTTGTCGGAGATCCTGGCATTGGACGGGATTCACTGCATGACCGCCGCCAGCGGTGAAACAGCACTCAAGATGCTGGAAACCAAGCCGTCGATCGGCCTGCTGATCACCGACCTGCGCATGGGCAATGTCGATGGCCTGGAACTGGTCCGCCTGGTGCGCGAGTCCGAGCGGGCGGCGCTGCCGATCATCATCGTGTCGGGCGATGCCGACGTGAAGGACGCCATCGAAGCCATGCACTTGAGCGTGGTGGACTTTCTGCTCAAGCCGATCGATACCGACAAGCTGCTGGGGTTGGTCAAGCATGAGTTGGGGTTGGATCTTTAAGACCGTCTGCCGCGGACCGGCGCTCCCACAGCGGCACAAAAAAAGCCCTGATCGAAAGATCAGGGCTTTTTTTGTGCCGCGTCTACCGCTCAATCACAAGCCATTGGCTGCCTTGAACTCGCGACGGCGACGGTGCAACACCGGCTCGGTGTAGCCGTTAGGTTGCTTCGTGCCTTCGATCACCAGTTCGACCGCCGCCTGGAAGGCGATGTTGCGGTCGAAGTCTGGTGCCAGCGGCCGGTACAACGGGTCGCTGGCGTTCTGGCGGTCGACCACCGACGCCATGCGCTTGAGGCTTTCCATCACCTGGTCTTGCGTGACGATGCCGTGGCGCAGCCAGTTGGCGATGTGCTGGCTGGAGATACGCAGCGTCGCACGGTCTTCCATCAGGCCGATGTCGTTGATGTCCGGCACCTTGGAGCAGCCGACGCCCTGGTCGATCCAGCGCACCACATAGCCGAGGATGCCCTGGGCATTGTTGTCCAGTTCGTTCTTGATCTGCTCCGGCGTCCAGTTCGGGTTGACGGCCAACGGGATGGTCAGGATGTCGTCCACCGAAGCGCGAGCGCGCTTTGCCAGTTCGGCCTGGCGAGCGAACACGTCGACCTTGTGGTAATGCAGCGCGTGCAGGGCGGCGGCGGTCGGCGAGGGAACCCACGCGGTGTTGGCGCCGGCCAGCGGATGAGCGATTTTCTGTTCGAGCATCGCGGCCATCAGGTCCGGCATCGCCCACATGCCCTTGCCGATTTGCGCGCGACCTTGCAGGCCAGTGCTCAAGCCGATGTCGACGTTCCAGTTTTCATAGGCGCCGATCCACTTCTCGGCTTTCATGTCGGCCTTGCGCACCATCGGACCGGCTTCCATGGAGGTATGGATTTCATCGCCGGTACGGTCGAGGAAGCCGGTGTTGATAAACACTACGCGCTCGCTGGCAGCCTTGATGCAGGCCTTGAGGTTGATCGTGGTACGGCGCTCCTCGTCCATGATCCCGACCTTGAGGGTGTTGCGCGGCAGGTTCAGCACGTCTTCGACGCGACCGAACAGCTCATTGGTGAACGCGGCTTCTTCCGGGCCGTGCATCTTCGGCTTGACGATGTAAACCGAGCCGGTGCGGCTGTTGCGGCGCGAGGTGTTGCCGTTGAGGCTGTGGATCGCCGCGAGGCTGGTGACCAGGCCGTCGAGAATGCCTTCCGGCACTTCGTTACCGTGCTTGTCCAGGATCGCGTCGATGGTCATCAGGTGGCCGACGTTACGCACGAACAGCAGCGAGCGGCCGTGCAGGGTCACGCCCGAACCGTCCACGGCGGTGTAGACACGGTCAGGGTTCATGGTGCGGGTAAACGTCTGGCCGCCCTTGGCGACTTCTTCAGCCAGGTCGCCCTTCATCAGGCCGAGCCAGTTGCGATAGATCACCACTTTGTCATCGGCATCGACGGCCGCCACGGAGTCTTCGCAATCCATGATGGTGGTCAGCGCGGCTTCCATCAGGATGTCTTTGACGCCGGCGGCATCGGTCTGGCCGACCGGGGTGCTGGCGTCTATCTGGATTTCGAAGTGCAGGCCGTTGTGTTTCAGCAGCACGGCAGTCGGTGCCGAGGCATCGCCCTGGAAGCCGATCAGTTGGGCATCGTCACGCAGGCCGCTGTTACTGCCGCCCTTGAGGGCGACCACCAGTTTGCCGTCGACGATCTTATACGCGGTGGAGTCGACATGGGAGCCGGCCGCCAGGGGGGCCGCTTCGTCGAGGAAGGCGCGAGCGAAGGCGATGACCTTGTCGCCGCGCACCTTGTTGTAGCCTTTGCCTTTTTCCGCGCCATCGGCTTCGCTGATGGCATCGGTGCCGTACAGCGCGTCGTACAGCGAACCCCAGCGGGCGTTCGAGGCGTTGAGGGCGAAGCGGGCGTTCATCACCGGCACCACCAACTGCGGGCCGGCCATGCGGGCGATTTCGTCATCGACGTTCTGGGTCGTGGCCTGGAAATCCGCCGCTTCTGGCAGCAGATAGCCAATGTCTTGCAGGAAGGCTTTGTAAGCCACGGCGTCGTGGGCCTGGCCGGCACGGGCCTGGTGCCAGGCATCGATCCGCGCCTGGAAATCATCGCGTTTGGCGAGTAGGGCTTGGTTCTTCGGGGCCAGGTCGTGGATGACCTTGTCGGCACCGGCCCAGAACGCGTCGGCGGTGAGGCCGGTTCCGGGAATGGCTTCGTTATTCACGAAGTCGAACAGGACTTTGGCGACCTGCAGGCCACCGACTTGAACGTGTTCAGTCATTGCTTGCCTCACTCTGCTCAGCTATTTCGCTTTTCAGCTCTTCGATTTTGACAATGAAGCCTCGGGACATTTAAACCACAAACCCCGGAACCAGTACATGCCATCGCTGGCGGCTGGGTATTCAAGCCTTGCTGACGGGGCTTTTCAGGGATGCGACTGGCCTTAAGCAGACATCGGTACAACAGGGGTATCGCGATTATGTAGTGCGCGCTGCGGCATACTACATGATCAATTGCGGTTGTGAAAATTAGACTAATTGCGTCGTTCCGCGACCGACTAAAGCAGTACAGTCACGGCGCGGCTTCTGATGTTCTCAAAAAAGCTGTGGATTGTTCCAGATAAATATTAAAACTTGTACACGATTGACGTGAGCGCACGAGTCCCTGTGGCGAGGGGATTTACCCCCGTTGGGGCGCGAAGCGGCCCTAAATCCGACACTTCGGTGTATCAGACAGATTGAGTTGAATGTCTTGGGGGGGCTGCTTCGCAGCCCAACGGGGATAAATCCCCTCGCCACAGCACTTGCGCGTCCTGCCTATACTGTTCCTTCCACCACAAGAGGACTGCGCCATGGACCACCTCGTCATCACTGTTTTCGCCCCGGACAAGCCCGGGCAGGTCGAGCGCATCGCCGAGTGCATTGCCGAACATGGCGGCAACTGGCTGGAAAGCCGCATGGCGCACCTGGCCGGGCAATTTGCCGGGATCGTGCGCTTCAGCGCCCCGGCCGAGGCCCATGAGGAACTGACCGAAGCCTTGCAGGGGCTGGCGGCCCACGGCATCCGCGTATTGATCGCTGAAAGCGCCGTTGAGGAGTCCTGCACTTGGAAACCCATCACCATGGAACTGGTGGGCAACGATCGTCCTGGCATCGTGCGGGATATCACCCGGTTGTTGAGCGAGCAGGGTGTCAATGTCGAGCGGCTGGTGACCCATGTCCGGCCGGCACCGATGAGCAGTGAGCTACTGTTTCATGCCGAAGCGATTCTGGGCGTGCCCTTGACCCTGTCGCTGGAGACCTTGCAGGAACGTCTGGAGACCTTGGCCGATGAGTTGATGGTGGAATTCAAGCTCAGCGACGAAGTGCAATGAAGGTTATCCAAGGAAAAACTGCGCCTGCCTGTGGATAACCTGTAGAGACCCGGCCCCAGCCCAGGCCCGCCGGGGTTCAGCGGCCAATGATCAAAAAATCACCAGTTTTCAAGGGCTTGTGCACAAACGGCGGGGATCACGCTGTGGATAACCTTGGGAAGGATAAGCGCAGGCCACGGCAGCCGTGGCCTGTAGAGGTTTGTGCGTTTTTTGATCAGCTGCGCCGGCGCATGCTGAGCACCGCATCGACGCTGTACACCGCCAGCCCGGCCCAGATGAACAGGAACGCCACCAGCGTGCTGGATGACAGGTGCTCACCGAACAGCAGCACGGCGAGCAGCAGCACCAGCGTCGGTGCGATGTACTGGAGAAACCCCAGGGTGGTGTAGGGCAAATGTCGGGCCGCGGCGTTGAAGCACACCAGCGGAACGAGGGTCACAGGGCCGGCTGCTACCAGCCACCAGGCTTCGGAGGTGGTCCAGAACGCGGCCTGGGCACTGGTGGCCGTGGGATTGAACAGCAACCAGGCGATGGCGATCGGCACCAGCATCCAGGTTTCCACCACCAGCCCCGGCAATGCCTTGACCGGCGCTTGTTTGCGGATCAGCCCATAGAAACCGAAGGTCAGCGCCAGCACCAGCGACACCCAGGGCAGGCTGCCCACTTGCCAGACCTGCTGCGCCACGCCGACGGCCGCCAGCCCCACCGCCAGCCATTGCATGCGGCGCAGGCGCTCGCCGAGGATCAGCATGCCCAGCAAGACGTTCACCAGCGGGTTGATGTAGTAGCCCAGGCTGGCTTCGAGCATGCGTTCGTTGTTCACCGCCCAGACGTAGGTCAGCCAGTTGGCCGCGATCAGTGTCCCGCTCAGGGCGAGGGTGGCCAGGCGCTGTGGATTGTCCCGCAGTTCGCGCCACCAGCCCGGGTGTTTCCAGACCAGCAGCAACGCCGCGCCGAACAGGGCCGACCACAGCACCCGGTGGATGATGATTTCCACTGACGGCACGCTGGCGATGGCCTTGAAGTAGATCGGGAACAGACCCCAGATGATGTAGGCACTCAGGCCCAGGATATACCCGCGACGCGGGTTGGCGGCTTGCATGCAGAATCCTTGCTTAGGCAGCTAACAAAGGCGTGATTGTAAGGAGATTTGTCAGATTGTGCTGTGAACCTTTGTGAGGGTTCCAGCGCAAATCCCTTTGTGGGAGCGAGCAAGCTCGCTCCCACAAAGGGACCCGCAATAGGGTCAGAACAATTTCAACGGCTCTTCATTGAGCGCCGCCAGTTGCTCGCGCAACGCCAATACCTGGTCGCCCCAGTAGCGTTCGCTGCCGAACCACGGGAAGCTGCGGGGGAACGCCGGGTCGTCCCAGCGCCGCGCCAGCCAGGCGCTGTAGTGCATCAGGCGCAGGGCCCGCAGCGGTTCGATCAGCGCCAGTTCACGGGGGTCGAAGTCGTGGAACTCACGGTAGCCGTCCATCAGTTCCGACAGTTGCCCCAGGCACTCCTGGCGATCGCCGGCGAGCATCATCCACAAGTCCTGCACTGCCGGGCCCATGCGGCAGTCGTCCAGATCGACGATGTGGAACACCTCGTCGCGGCACATCATGTTGCCGGGATGGCAATCGCCGTGCATGCGGATGTTCTGGTGGGGCGTGGCGGCGTAAACCTCTTCGACGCGCTTGAGCAAGTCCCGGGCGACCGACTCATAGGCCGGCAGCAGGCTGCGGGGAACGAAGCCGCTCGCCAGCACGGTGGCCAGTGAATCGTGGCCGAAATTCTTCACGCCCAAGGCTTCGCGATGCTCGAACGGCCGGGTCGCCCCGAGCGCGTGCAAGCGCCCGAGCAATTGTCCCAGGCGATAGAGTTGGTCGAGATTGCCCGGCTCCGGCGCGCGGCCACCGCGACGAGGGAACAGGGTGAAACGAAACCCGGCGTGTTCGTGCAGGCTGGCGCCGTTGTGGATCAGCGGCGCTACCACGGGCACTTCGTATTCGGCCAGTTCGAAGGTAAAGCTGTGCTCTTCCAGAATCGCTTCGTTGGTCCAGCGCTGGGGACGATAGAACTTGGCGATCAGCGGCTCGGAATCTTCGATACCGACCTGATAGACGCGGTTCTCGTAGCTGTTGAGGGCCAACACGCGGGCGTCGCTGAGAAAACCGATGCTTTCAACGGCATCGAGCACCAGGTCGGGCGTGAGGGTTTCGAACGGATGGGACATGCTGACTCCTGCGCAGCGGCAGGGCTGCCGCGTCCGGCACAGCATGGTAGCGCAGACAGAGGCAGATAGGTGGCGGCTGTGCTGACGTTATCGCGAGCAAGCTCGCTCTCACAGGGATCGCGGATCCATTGGACTGCCCCCAAAAGTCAGATGGGTGTCCAACTTTTTGGGGCAGTCCACATTGTGGGAGAGCTTGCTCGCGATGAGGCCCTATCAGGCGCCGATGACCCCGCCATCTTCCCGGGTAATCACCATCACCGAAGACCGCGGCTTGCCGTTGGGCAGGTGCTCAGGGAAGGTCGAACCACCGTTTTCCCCTGGATGCTGGATCCCGACGAACAAGGCTTTCTGGTCCGGGGCAAAACTGATCCCGGTCACTTCGCAGCCCACCGGTCCGACCATGAAGCGGCGGATTTCGCCACTGTTGGGGTCGGCGCAGAGCATCTGGTTGTTGCCCATGCCGGCGAAGTCCCCGGCGTTGCTGGAGTCGCCGTCGGTGAGAATCCACAGCCGGCCGGCCTTGTCGAAGCCCAGGCCGTCGGGGCTGTTGAACATGTTCTGCGGGTTGATGTTGGACGACCCGGCTTTCGGCGTGCCGGCGTGTACCGTCGGGTTGCCGGCGACCACGAACAGATCCCAGGAAAAGGTCTTGGAGGCATGATCGTCGCGGTCGGTGCGCCAGCGCAGGATCTGCCCGTAGACGTTCTTGGCCCGAGGGTTCGGCCCATCCACCGGTTGTCCGTCTTCGCCGCGCTTGGAGTTGTTGGTCAACGTGCAATAGACCTGGCCGTCTTTCGGGCTGACCACGATCCATTCAGGACGGTCCATGCGGGTGGCACCCACGGCGCTGGCGGCCAGGCGCGCATGGATCAGCACCTCGGCCTGATCGGCGAAGCCACTGCTGGCGTCGAGGCCGTTCTTGCCGTGGGTCAGCTCGATCCACTGGCCCTTGCCTTTGGGATGGTCCGGGTTGCCATCGCCGGCATCGAAGCGCGCCACGTACAAGGTGCCGTGGTCCAGCAGGTTGCGGTTGGCCTTGGCATTGCGATGGTTGATGCGCTCGCGGCTGACGAACTTGTAGATGAATTCGCCGCGCTCATCGTCACCCATGTACACCACGGCGCGACCGTCGCTGGTTTGTGCCAGGGCGGCGTTTTCGTGTTTGAAGCGGCCCAGGGCGGTGCGTTTCACCGGCGTGGATTCTGGATCGAACGGATCGATTTCCACCACCCAGCCATGGCGATTGAGTTCGTTGGGGTTCTTCGCCAGGTCGAAACGCGGGTCGTACAGGTGCCAGTTGATCTCGCGGCTGGTGACGGTGGCGCCATAGCGTTTCTGCGCCTCGTCGAACTGCAGGTCGGTCTTGCTGCTGCCGAAGCAGTCGGTGAAGTTTTCTTCGCAGGTCAGGTAGGTGCCCCACGGCGTCATGCCGTTGGCGCAGTTCTGGAAGGTGCCCAGCACTTTCTTGCCGCTCTTGTCGGCACTGGTTTTCATCAGATCGTGACCGGCGGCCGGGCCGCGCAGGCGAATCGGCGTGTTGCCGTGGATCCTGCGGTTGTAGCGCGATTCCTGGACGAACTGCCACTGGCCGCGACGACGCTGGACCTCGATCACCGACACCCCTTCGCTGGCCTGGGCCTTGTGCACGTCTTCGGCCGACTGCGGCTGGCCGCCGTGGGGGAAGAGGTAGCGGTAGTTGGTGTATTCGTTGTTGATCGCCATCAACGCCCGGTTCTTGTCGTCGGGGAATTCGAACAGGCTCATGCCGTCGTTGTTATCGCCAAACTGCACTTCCTGTGCGCGGGCTGTTCCATTGCCACTGGGGTCGAACGCCGGTGCGTTTTTCTGCAGCGGCTGGCCCCAACTGATCAGCACCGAGGCTTTGTAGCCCGGCGGCAGCGTGATGGTGTCGGCCGTGGCGGCGGCGATGCTGTTGAAACCCAGCAGCCGGCTGTTGCCTTCGCTCACGGCGGCGGCCAGCACGCTGCGGCTCAGCAGGTTGCCGCCCAGGAACATCGCCGCGCCGCACAGGGCACCGGCGCTGATGAAACTGCGCCGGCTCAGGCCGACGATCTTTTCCAGGTCGGTGGATTGGTTTTCTTCTAATAGGCTCATCATCAGGCTCCCTGCTGGTTTTGGCAGTCACCTTAAAGCGGGTCGATGAAACTATTGTTGCAGCGCGCTACAGCGGTGTGCCGAGCAGCACATTTGTCGCTGAAAACGTCACTTGCACCGGTGAGCCGGCTGCCAGGTGCTGCGCTTGCAACTGAAGCGGGGCGGCCAGGGCGCATAGCGTCTGGCCGTTGGGCAAGCCGATGCGCACTTCGCTGGGGCCGTCTTGGGCGGCGTCGACCTGCTCGATCATGCCGCGCAGCGTATTGATCCCGGGCTTTTGCGTTTGTTCGACTGGGTGTAATTCCAGCCAGCCGGCCTTGATCAGCGCCACCACGTCGGTGCCGACATCCAGCTCCAGGCGCAGTGTGCTGTCATGGGTGATCTGCGCTTCGATGACCAGGCCCCGGGCCAGCTCCAGGCGGATCCGGTCGTTGTGTCCCTGGGCCTCGATGCCCAGGATCTTGCCATGCAATTGATTGCGGGCACTGGTACGCAGCATCAGGCGACTGAGCAGACCCAGGTCTCCGGCGTCTTCGCTGGCTTCCAGCAGTTGCGCCTGCAGCGCTTGCAGGCGCTGATACAGGCGCAGCACCCGTTGGCCTTCCTCCGACAGCCTGGCGCCGCCACCGCCCTTGCCGCCGACGCTACGTTCCACCAACGGATGGTCGGCGAGGTTGTTCAACTCATCGATGGCATCCCATGCCGCCTTGTAGCTCAGGCCCGCGCTCTTGGCGGCGCGGGTGATCGAGCCCTGTTCGGCGATGTGCTGCAACAGGGCGATGCGTTGTGGTCGCCGAACGATGTGCTGGGTCAGAAGCGTAGGCAATGACATGACGGCAAGCTGCGTGCAAAAGTCGATGAGGGACGTTGGCGCCTTGGGCGCGGCACGTCAAGCCGGTTCGCCGGGTTTCGGCGTGCGGGCCAGGCAATACACATCGACCCGCGCAGCGCCGGCATCGAGTAACAGGGCGGCCAGGGCCTGGGCGGTGGCGCCGGTGGTGAGCACATCGTCGACCAACGCCAGGTGACGATTGCGTAACGTTGCCTGGGGGGCGAGGGCAAAGGCCTGGCGCAGGTTTTGTCGTCGGGCCCTGGCGCCGAGGGCCTGTTGGGCAGGCGTGTCCTGGGTGCGTCGCAGCAGGTGTTCTTCGCAAGGGATCACCAGCGGCCCACTGAGCCAGCGGGCCAGCAGCGCCGCCTGGTTGAAACCGCGCTGGCGCAAACGCCGGGTTGCCAGTGGCACCGGTACCAGTGCGTCGGGCCGTTCCAGCCCTTCGTCGAAATGATGTTGCAGCGATTGCGCCAGCAGTTCGCCCAGCAGCCGGCCAAGGGGCCATTTCGCCTGGTGCTTGAAACGGGTGATCAGGCTGTCCACCGGGAAGTCGTAAGCCCAGGGCGCCAGGACCCGCTCGAAGGCCGGCGGCCGCGAGGCACATTGGCCGCAACGCAGTCCGGCCATGGGCAGTGGCAGGGCGCAAATGCTGCATTGATCGCCGAGCCAGGGCAGCTCGCTTTCGCAAGGCGTGCAGATAGGCTGTGGCGTATCGGTGCTTTCGCCGCACAGCAGGCAGAATTGTTTATTTTTTGACCAGATGTAAACCGGACCTTTGTATCGTGGTTGACAGTGCATGACTCTTCCTTAAATATGCCGAACATCCGTGTCGCACCTGTGGGTATTGCATGCCCCAGGCGCCAGCCAAGCATAATCAAGGAAATGCCCATGAGCGCCAGCACCACTGCCAACCTGCGTCATGACTGGTCTTTGGCCGAAGTCAAAGCACTCTTTGTCCAGCCATTCAATGACCTGTTGTTCCAGGCGCAGACCGTGCACCGCGCGCACTTCGACGCCAACCGCGTCCAGGTTTCCACGCTGCTGTCGATCAAGACTGGCGCTTGCCCGGAAGATTGCAAATATTGTCCGCAGTCCGGTCACTACAACACCGGTCTGGATAAAGAGAAATTGCTCGAAGTGCAGAAGGTCCTCGAAGAGGCTGCGCGGGCCAAGGCCATCGGTTCGACCCGTTTCTGCATGGGCGCGGCCTGGAAACATCCATCGGCCAAGGACATGCCGTATGTGCTGGAAATGGTCAAAGGCGTGAAGGCCATGGGCCTGGAAACCTGCATGACCCTGGGTCGTCTCGATCAGGAACAGACCGAAGCGCTGGCCCAGGCTGGCCTGGACTACTACAACCACAACCTTGATACCTCGCCAGAGTTCTACGGCAGCATCATTACCACCCGTACCTACAGCGAGCGCCTGCAAACCCTGGCCTATGTGCGTGATTCGGGGATGAAGATCTGCTCCGGCGGCATCCTGGGCATGGGCGAGTCCCTGGACGACCGCGCCAACCTGCTGATCCAGCTGGCGAACCTGCCGGAGCACCCGGAATCGGTGCCGATCAACATGCTGGTCAAAGTCGCCGGCACGCCGCTGGAAAATGCCGAAGACATCGATCCGTTCGATTTCATCCGCATGCTTGCCGTGGCGCGGATCATGATGCCCCAGTCCCATGTGCGCCTGTCCGCGGGTCGTGAAGCGATGAACGAGCAGATGCAGGCCCTGGCGTTTTTTGCCGGCGCCAACTCGATTTTCTACGGCGACAAGCTGTTGACCACCGCCAACCCGCAAGCCGACAAGGACATGCAATTGTTCGCACGCCTGGGCATCCAGCCCGAAGCCCGCGAAGAACATGCCGACGAAGTGCACCAGGCGGCAATCGAACAGGCGCTGGTGGAGCAGAAGAGCAGCGAGCAGTTTTACAACGCCGCTGTCTGATCGCATCACCGATGCCCTGATTGGAATGCAAGACCCTGTGGGAGCGAGCTTGCTCGCGATGGCGGTATAACAGCCGACAGAGATGTTGAATGTAATGGCCTCATCGCGAGCAAGCTCGCTCCCACAGGGATCTCACTCCGTCCATAAACGGTTCACCCCGAGGCCTGCATGCCCTTCGATCTCGCCGCACGCCTGGCTGCCCGTCGTGCCGACAACCTCTACCGCCAGCGCCCGCTGCTCGAAAGCCCCCAAGGCCCGGAAGTCGTGGTGGACGGCCAGCCATTGCTGGCGTTCTGCAACAACGATTACCTGGGCCTGGCCAATCACCCGCAAGTGATCGAGGCCTGGCGCGCCGGCGCGGCGCGTTGGGGAGTCGGGGGGGGCGCCTCCCATTTGGTGATCGGCCACAGCAGCCCCCATCACGCCTTGGAAGAAGCGTTGGCCGACCTGACGGGGCGTCCGCGGGCGTTGCTGTTCACCACCGGTTACATGGCCAACCTCGGCGCGGTCACCGCACTGGTGGGGCAGGGCGATACGGTGCTGGAAGACCGCCTCAATCATGCTTCGCTGCTCGACGCCGGGCTGTTGTCCGGTGCGCGTTTCAACCGATACCTGCACAACGATGCCAAGAGTCTGGCCAGTCGCCTGGAGAAAGCCACGGGTAATACCCTGGTGGTCACCGACGGCGTGTTCAGCATGGACGGCGACATTGCCAACCTGCCGGCCCTGGCCCGTGAGGCAAAGGCCCGGGGCGCCTGGCTGATGGTCGACGATGCCCACGGCTTCGGTCCGCTGGGGGCCCATGGAGGCGGTATCGTCGAACATTTCGGCTTGAGCCAGGACGACGTGCCGGTGCTGGTCGGCACCCTGGGCAAGGCCTTTGGCACCGCCGGTGCCTTCGTCGCCGGTAGCGAGGAGCTGATCGAAAGCCTGATCCAGTTCGCACGTCCCTACATCTACACCACCAGCCAACCGCCGGCCCTGGCCTGTGCCACGCTCAAGAGCCTTGAACTGCTGCGCGACGAGCATTGGCGGCGCGAACACCTACAGGTGCTGATCCGCCAGTTCCGCCAGGGTGCCGAGCAGATCGGCCTGCAATTGATGGACAGCTTCACGCCGATCCAGCCGATCCTGGTGGGCGATGCGGGGAGGGCCATGCGCTTGTCGCAGATGCTGCGTGAACGGGGACTGATGGTCACGGCGATCCGCCCACCCACCGTGCCGGCCGGCAGCGCTCGTTTGCGCGTGACCCTGACCGCCGCCCACAGCGAGGCCCAGGTGCAGCTATTGTTGAATGCACTGGCCGAGTGTTTTGCCCTGTTGGGACCGGAGCCAAGCCATGCGTGATCGATTGATTTTGCTGCCCGGTTGGGGCTTGGGTGTTTCTCCGCTGGAACCGCTGGCGGCGGCCTTGCAAGGGCTCGACGAACACCTGCGGGTGGAAATCGAGCCGTTGCCGGCACTGCTATCGAGCGACCCCGATGAATGGCTCGAAGAATTGGACGCCACCGTGCCTCAGGACACCTGGCTGGGCGGTTGGTCCCTGGGCGGCATGCTGGCCTCGGCGCTGGCGGCGCGCCGGGGTGAACGCTGCTGCGGCCTGCTGACCATGGCCAGTAATCCGTCCTTTGTCGCCCACGAGCAATGGCCGAGCGCAATGGACGGCCAGACGTTCGATGGCTTTCTCGCCGGTTGTGCGGCCGACCCACGCCAGACCCTCAAGCGTTTCAGTCTGCTGTGTGCCCAGGGTTGCAGCGATCCACGCGGGTTGTCGCGGTTGTTGTTGGCCGGGGCGCCAAGCACTTCGCCCGATGTCTCGATGGCCGGGCTCGAACTGCTGGCGCGATTGGACACCCGCGCTGCGTTGCAAAGTTTCCGTGGTCCGCAACTGCATCTGTTTGCCGGGCTCGATGGCCTGGTACCAGCCGAGGCCGCGGGTGATTTGCTGGCCTTGCTGCCGGACGTCGAAATCGGTCTGATTGAACAGGCCGGCCACGGATTCCTTCTGGAGGACCCTCACGGTATAGCGGCGGCGATCCAGGTTTTTTTGCATGAGTCCGGCGATGACTGATTTGTCTCTCCCTCCATTGCCCGGTGCCTTGCCCGACAAGCGCCAGGTAGCGGCTTCGTTTTCCCGGGCGGCGAGCAGCTATGACAGCGTCGCCGAGTTGCAGCGCGACGTGGGCCAGCAATTGCTCGGTCGTTTGCCGCCCTCTTTCATGCCGCAACGTTGGCTGGACCTGGGCTGCGGCACCGGCTATTTCACTCGGGCCTTGGGTGCGCGTTTTGGTGCGGCCACCGGCCTGGCGGTGGATATCGCCGAAGGCATGCTCAACCATGCGCGTCCCCAGGGTGGTGCCGAATATTTTGTCGCCGGTGATGCTGAGCGGCTGCCTTTGCAGGCGGCGAGCTGCGACCTGGTGTTCTCCAGCCTGGCGGTGCAATGGTGCGCGGATTTCGCCACGGTGTTGAGCGAGGCCCATCGTGTGTTGAAGCCGGGTGGGGTGTTGGCCTTTACCAGCCTCTGCGTGGGCACTTTGTACGAATTACGCGACAGCTGGCGTCAGGTGGACGGCTTGGTGCACGTCAACCGTTTCCGTGCGTTCGAGACGTATCAGCACCTTTGCGCGGCCAGTGGGCTGAATGTCGTCAGCCTTGAAAACCGTCCTCATGTGTTGCATTACCCTGACGTGCGCAGCCTGACGCATGAATTGAAAGCTTTGGGTGCCCACAATCTGAACCCTGGTCGCCCTGGTGGCTTGACGGGCAGGGCGCGGATTCTCGCGCTGGTTGAAGCCTATGAGCAGTTTCGTCAGGTCCAGGGGCTGCCGGCAACTTACCAAGTGGTCTACGCCGTTTTGGAGAAACCGCTATGAGCAAGGCCTATTTCATCACCGGCACCGACACCGATGTAGGCAAGACCACCGTCGCGGCGGGCCTGCTGCATGCTGCCCGGCAGGCTGGCATGAGCACGGCTGCCGGAAAACCCGTGGCCTCTGGCTGCGACGTGACGCCCAAGGGCCTGCGCAACGCCGATGCCTTGGCCTTGCTGGCCGAATGCTCGATACCGTTGACTTATGCACAGGTCAATCCGGTGGCGTTCGAACCGGCGATAGCGCCGCACTTGGCCGCCCGGGAAGCGGGCGTTGCGTTGACGGTGCAGTCGCTACTCGCCCCGATGCGCGAAGTGCTGGCGCTGGGCGCCGACTTCACCTTGATCGAAGGCGCGGGTGGTTGGCGCGTGCCGCTGGCCGGCCAGGACAATCTTTCCGATCTGGCGATCGCGCTGGGCTTGCCGGTGATTCTGGTGGTGGGCGTGCGCCTGGGTTGCATCAGTCACGCATTGCTGACCGCCGAGGCTATCGCCCGTGATGGCTTGCAGCTTGCCGGGTGGGTCGCGAACATCATCGACCCGGCCACCTCGCGCCTGGAAGAAAACCTGGCAACCTTGGCCGAGCGACTTCCGGCGCCGTGCCTGGGCAGGGTGGCGCGGATCCAGAGCGTGACGGCCGAAGCCGTGGCTGGACACCTGCAACTGGATCTGCTGGACTGAGACCCCAAGGTTTTGCCTATGACACGGCACTGTGCCATTAGTGTTTTTGTCGAGCCTTTTCCCGGGGCTTCTGATTCAATGGCCACTGTCGACCCTTCAAGAAGACGAGCTCTGCCATGCAAATCTCAGGAAACACCGCGTTCTATGCCGGTCTGAGCACGATTCAGACAGGGCAGAACCGCGTTGATCAGGCCTCCAGCCAGATCGCCAACAATACGATCGAGCGTTCGGTCACCAGTCAGTCCTCGGAAGTCCAGGTTGATCGCTTGCGTTCGGTGGATCGTAGCCAGCAGTCGGATCAGGCCGCTAACATGGTCGAAATGGCCCAGGGCAAGTTCCAGGTGCAACTGGGCGCCAACGTCGCCAAGGCATCCGACGAAATGCTCGGGACATTGATCGATACTTTTGCCTGATCCTGTTCTTCAGATTTTGCCAAAACGCCGCGATTATTCGCGGCGTTTTTGTCTCTAACGTCCTATTGCTCAACTAATCTTTCCTACGCGCATCGCGGATTCTTCAGGGCGATGGGTTTCCTGTGTCTGACATTTTTCTCAGGCTGATGACGAACGGCAAAAGATCGGCGCTTGACAAGATTTGGGCGTAAACGTATGTTTCAAACAACTGTTTGACCGCTACAAAAAATCCACGCGGTCGTTCATTCCCGGTTACATCAGCAGAGGTTTATCGCTATGCCTGACTACAAGGCCCCCTTGCGTGATATTCGCTTCGTTCGTGACGAACTGCTTGGTTACGAAGCGCATTATCAGAGCCTTCCGGCTTGCCAGGACGCAACTCCGGACATGGTTGACGCCATTCTCGAAGAAGGCGCCAAGTTTTGTGAGCAGGTACTGGCTCCGCTGAACCGTGTGGGCGACATCGAAGGTTGCACTTGGAGCGAGTCCGGCGTGAAAACTCCGGCCGGTTTCAAGGAAGCCTACAAGCAATTCGTCGAAGGCGGCTGGCCAAGCCTGGCCCACGACGTCGAGCATGGCGGTCAAGGCCTGCCGGAATCCCTGGGCCTGGCGGTCAGCGAGATGGTCGGTGAAGCCAACTGGTCGTGGGGCATGTACCCGGGCCTTTCCCATGGCGCGATGAACACGATTTCCGAGCACGGTACGCCCGAACAGCAAGAGGCCTACCTGACCAAGCTGGTGTCCGGCGAATGGACCGGCACCATGTGCCTGACCGAACCGCACTGTGGCACCGACCTGGGCATGCTGCGCACCAAGGCCGAGCCTCAGGCCGACGGTTCCTACAAGGTTTCCGGTACGAAGATCTTCATTTCGGCCGGTGAACACGACATGGCCGACAACATCGTCCACATCGTGTTGGCACGCCTGCCGGACGCACCGGCTGGCACCAAGGGCATTTCGCTGTTCATCGTTCCAAAATTCCTGCCCAACGCCGACGGCTCCATTGGTCAGCGCAACGCGGTGAGCTGTGGTTCCCTGGAACACAAGATGGGCATTCACGGTAACGCCACTTGCGTGATGAACTTCGACGCGGCCACCGGTTACCTGATCGGCCCGGCGAACAAAGGCCTGAACTGCATGTTCACCTTCATGAACACCGCACGTCTGGGCACCGCGCTGCAAGGCCTGGCCCACGCCGAGATCGGCTTCCAAGGCGGCCTGAAGTACGCTCGCGATCGTCTGCAAATGCGTTCCCTGACGGGCCCGAAAGCGCCAGACAAGGCCGCTGACCCGATCATCGTTCACCCTGATGTGCGTCGCATGCTGCTGACCATGAAGGCCTTCGCCGAAGGTAACCGGGCGATGGTTTACTTCACCGCCAAGCAGGTCGACATCGTCAAATACGGCGTGGACGAAGAAGAAAAGAAAAAAGCCGATGCGCTGCTGGCGTTCATGACGCCGATCGCCAAGGCCTTCATGACCGAAGTCGGTTTCGAATCGGCCAACCACGGCGTGCAGATCTACGGCGGCCACGGCTTCATCGCCGAATGGGGCATGGAGCAGAACGTTCGTGACAGTCGTATTTCGATGCTGTACGAAGGCACCACCGGCATCCAGGCCCTCGACCTGTTGGGCCGTAAAGTGCTGATGACCCAGGGCGAGGCACTCAAGGGCTTCACCAAGATCGTCCATAAGTTCTGCCAGAGCAACGAAGGCAACGAAGCGGTCAAGGAGTTCGTCGAACCCCTGGCTGCGCTGAACAAGGAATGGGGCGAGCTGACCATGAAGGTCGGCATGGCGGCCATGAAGGATCGTGAAGAAGTGGGCGCGGCATCGGTGGACTACCTGATGTACTCCGGTTACGCCTGCCTGGCCTATTTCTGGGCCGACATGGCACGTCTGGCGGCGGAAAAGCTCGCAGCCGGCACCACCGAAGAAGCCTTCTACACCGCCAAGCTGCAGACCGCGCGCTTCTACTTCCAGCGCATCCTGCCGCGTACCCGTACCCACGTGGCAACCATGCTGTCGGGCGCGAACAACCTGATGGACATGAAAGAAGAAGACTTCGCGCTGGGTTACTAAGCCTTACGCGGTTTTTTGAAAAAAGCCGCTGCTTCTTCGGGAGCAGCGGTTTTTTCATGTCCGCCGCAAATCCCACATTGGAATGTTCATAGCCACGAAACTTGTATCTACCACGGGCCCCTGTGGGAGCGAGCCTGCTCGCGATAGCGGTGTGTCAGCCCATGGAGATATCTATTGAACAAGCGCCATCGCGAGCAAGCTCGCACACAGATCAACTGTGGATCCTGAAACAATATTCATCCAACTCACCCCTAAGAAAACCGTCCCCTCTGCCGTTACAGCGATGGCAGTGTGACATCTGTCACATCTCGCGTGCCTTACTGTTCCAATTGCAGGCACAATGCCATCTTTGATCAGCCGGGTTGGAGCTTTACCCTTGCCGCGTTCTTCCGCTGTACGTTTGAGCCATTTCCTACCGTCATTGCTGTTGTTGGTGGCGGGGCTTGCGGCTGCCTACGTCAAGGATCTCAACGTTTTCTTCACCTCGCTGTTCAACGTTCTCCCGACGTTGGTGTTGTTGCTAGGCGGGGCGTATTGCGCGGTCTACCGGCGTCAACGTGAACTGTTTCTGATGGTCACGGTGTATATCGCCTACTTTCTCCTGGACACCCAGACCGACTTCTACCGCGATAACGGTAAGGTGCGCGAAGACGCTGCGGTGGTGTTCCATCTCGTCTGCCTGTTGTTGCCGCTGTTGTTCGGGCTGTTCGCGGCGTGGCAGGAACGCACCCACCTGTTCCAGGACATGGTGGCGCGGTTCGCGGTGTTGCTGGTCTTTGGCAGTGTGGCGCTGGCCTTGGAGCAGAGTTTCCCCCAGGCCTTGTTGTTGTGGCTCTCGGAGATCCGCTGGCCCGCGTTGCACGGTGCCTGGATGAGTCTGATCCAATTGTCCTACCCGATGTTCGCCGCCGCGTTCCTGCTGTTGGCCTGGCAATATTGGCGCAATCCCCGGCCATTGCACGCGGCGCAACTGGTGGGGGTGCTGGGGTTGTTCTGGATGCTGCCCAAGACCTTTATCCTGCCGTTCACCCTGAACATCATGTGCAGTCAGGTGATGTTGATGATCGCCGCGGCGGTTGCCCACGAGGCCTATCAAATGGCCTTCCGTGACGAACTCACTGGCCTGCCGGGCAGGCGGGCACTGAACGAACGCATGCAGCGCCTGGGGCGCAACTATGTGTTGGCGATGAGTGATGTGGATCACTTCAAGAAATTCAACGACACCCACGGCCACGACGTGGGCGACCAGGTGCTGCGCCTGGTCGCCAGCAAGTTGTCGAAGATCGGCGGTGGCGGTAGGGCGTATCGCTACGGCGGTGAGGAATTTGCCCTGGTGTTCGCAGGCAAGACCATCGACGAGTGCATGCCCCATCTGGAAGTCATCCGCCAGTCCATCGAGACGTATGCCATCCAGCTGCGCAATCCTGATAGCCGTCCCCAGGACGATCAGCAAGGCCGCCAGCGTCGCTCCGGCGTGGGTGCTTCCAGCGTATCGGTGACGGTCAGCATCGGCGTCGCGGAGCGCCTTGAGCAGCGCACGCCCGAAGAAGTGCTCAAGTCCGCCGACCAGGCGCTGTATAACGCCAAGGGCGCGGGGCGCAACTGTGTAGTTGCCTTCGGCCAGAACCGCCGCGGCGCGGTGCGCATGGAAGCTGCCGCGGGTTGAGTGATGACGGCGCATTCAGCGTCTGGACTGTGATTGTGGGCCAGGGTGGCCGGCAGTAGGTTGGAACGATCTGCTACCGGAGAAAACCACCATGCCCGAGTACAAAGCCCCCCTGCGCGATATGCGCTTTCTGATCGATCACGTCTTCGATTTCCATGGCAGCTATGCCGAGCTGGGCGCCAGCGATGCCAGCCCGGACATGGTCAGTGCGATCCTCGAGGAAGGCGCCAAATTTTGTGAAAATGTGCTGGCGCCGCTCAATCGCTCCGGTGATGAAGAAGGTTGCCATTTCGACAACGGCGTCGTCACCACGCCTACAGGCTTCAAGCAGGCTTTCGCACAGTACGTGGAAGGCGGCTGGCACGGCTTGGCGGCAGATCCGGCTTATGGTGGCCAAGGATTGCCCAGCTCCCTGGGCCTGGTCATCAGCGAGATGGTTGGCTCCAGCAACACGTCCTGGGGTATGTATCCGGGCCTGACTCACGGTGCCATGTCGGCCATTCATGCCCATGGTACTGAAGCACAGAAACAGACCTACCTGAGCAAACTCACCGCCGGCCAGTGGACCGGCACCATGTGCCTGACCGAAGCCCACTGTGGCACCGACCTGGGTATCATCAAGACCCGCGCCGTGCCCCAGGCCGACGGCAGTTACGCGATCTCCGGCAGCAAGATCTTCATTTCCGCCGGCGAACACGACATGAGCGATAACATCATCCACCTGGTGTTGGCCAAGCTGCCGGACGCCCCCGCCGGGACCAAAGGCATCTCGTTGTTCATCGTGCCCAAGTTCCTCCCCGACGCCACCGGTGAGGCCGGGGCACGCAATGGCGTTTCCTGTGGCTCGATCGAACACAAGATGGGCATCAAGGCCTCCGCCACTTGCGTGTTGAATTTCGATGGGGCCAAGGGTTTCCTGATCGGCGAGCCGAACAAGGGCCTCAACTGCATGTTCACCATGATGAACCACGCCCGGCTTGGCACCGGCATGCAGGGCCTGTGCCTGGGGGAGGCAAGCTTCCAGGGCGCGATCAAATACGCCAACGACCGTCTGCAGATGCGCGCGCTGACCGGTCCCAAGGCGCCGGAAAAAGTCGCCGACCCGATCATCGTCCATCCCGATGTGCGCAGGATGTTGCTGACCATGAAGGCCTTCAACGAAGGCAACCGGGCGCTGACGTATTTCACCGCGCAACTGCTCGATACCGCCCACCTGAGCCGGGACGAAACCGCGCGTCAGGAGGCCGAGGACCTGCTGGCGTTTCTCACCCCGATCTGCAAGGCCTTCATGACCGACACCGGGCTGGAAGTAACCAACCACGGCATGCAAGTGTTCGGCGGCCACGGCTTCATTCGCGAGTGGGGCATGGAGCAGTTGGTGCGCGACTGCCGCATCGCGCCGATCTACGAGGGCACCAACGGCATCCAGGCCCTGGATCTGCTGGGGCGCAAGGTGCTGGGTAGCCAGGGCAAATTGCTGCGAGGTTTCACCAAGATCGTCCATAAATTCTGCGCCGCCAATGCCGAGCATCCGCAGCTCAAGGAGTACGTCGCGCAACTCGAGGAGCTCAACCGACAGTGGGGCGAGCTGACCACACGGGTTGGCATGACGGCCATGAAAAACCCGGATGAAGTGGGTGCCGCCTCGGTGGACTACCTGATGTACAGCGGCTACATCATCCTGGCCTATCTGTGGTTGCGCATGGCCTTGGTGGCCCAGGCGCAACTCGACAGTGGCAACGGTGACGGTGATTTCTGCCAGGCCAAACTGGCGACCTGCGAGTTCTACTTCAAGCGCCTGCTGCCACGTACGACCGCCCATCGGGCTGCCATCGAGGCGGGGAGCGATTGTCTGATGCAACTGCCGGCGGAGTTGTTTGCACTCTGACTGAACCGTGGCGAGGGAGCTTGCTCCCGCTGGGCTGCGTAGCAGCCTCTTTTTGTGAGTACTGCGCACTCAAGCGGTAGCAAGCTCCCTCGCTACGATTAATCTCCAAAATACCGGGTTGTGACTAAAAATAACAAAACAGTCACTGGTTGACCCTATGTGTCGTAAAAGTTGTTGAGGTACACTCAGGTCATTGCGAAACCGTCTTTTACGAACCCAACTGTTTAGATCCTGCGAGGTTTGCCATGGCTGACTACAAAGCGCCGCTGCGCGATATGCGCTTCGTCCTCAATGAAGTGTTCGAGGTCACGAAACTCTGGGCCCAATTGCCGGTGCTGGCCGACACCGTGGACGCTGAAACGGTCGAAGCGATCCTCGAAGAAGCCGGCAAAGTCACCAGCAAAAGCATCGCCCCCCTCAGTCGCGCCGCTGACGAAGAAGGTTGCCACTGGGCCGACGGCGCCGTCACCACGCCGGCAGGTTTCCCACAGGCCTACAAGACTTACGCTGAAGGCGGTTGGGTCGGTGTCGGTGGTGATCCGGTGTACGGCGGCATGGGCATGCCCAAGGCCGTTTCGGCCCAGGTCGAGGAAATGGTCAACTCCGCCAGCCTGTCCTTCGGCCTGTACCCGATGCTGACCGCTGGCGCCTGCCTGTCGATCAATGCCCATGCCAGCGAAGAACTGAAGGCGGCGTACCTGCCGAACATGTACGCCGGCGTCTGGGCTGGCTCCATGTGCCTGACCGAGCCTCATGCCGGTACGGACCTGGGGATCATCCGCACCAAGGCCGAACCTCAGGCCGACGGTTCCTACAAGGTCAGTGGCACGAAGATTTTCATCACCGGTGGCGAGCACGACCTCACCGAGAACATCATTCACCTGGTGCTGGCGAAACTGCCAGACGCACCGGCGGGCCCCAAGGGTATCTCGCTGTTCCTGGTGCCCAAGTTCATGGTCAATGCCGACGGCAGCCTGGGCGCGCGCAACGCGGCCAATTGCGGGTCGATCGAACACAAGATGGGCATCCAGGCGTCCGCCACCTGCGTGATGAACTTCGATGAAGCGGTGGGCTACCTGGTCGGCGAGCCGAACAAAGGCCTGGCGGCGATGTTCACCATGATGAACTACGAGCGTCTGGGGGTTGGCATCCAAGGCCTGGCCTCCGGCGAACGTTCCTACCAGAACGCCGTCGAATATGCCCGTGACCGCCTGCAAAGCCGTTCGCCCACTGGTGCGCAGAACAAGGACAAGGTCGCAGACCCGATCATCGTCCACCCCGACGTGCGTCGGATGCTGCTGACCATGAAGGCCTCGAACGAGGGTGGCCGGGCATTTTCCACCTACGTGGCGATGCAACTCGACACCGCCAAGTTCAGCGAAGACCCGGTCACCCGCAAGCGCGCCGAAGATCTGGTGGCGTTGCTGACCCCAGTGGCCAAGGCTTTCCTGACCGACCTGGGCCTGGAAACCACGGTCCATGGTCAGCAGGTGTTCGGCGGCCATGGTTACATTCGTGAATGGGGCCAGGAGCAACTGGTGCGTGACGTGCGCATCACCCAGATCTACGAAGGTACCAACGGTATCCAGGCACTGGATCTGGTAGGGCGCAAGATCGTCGGCAGTGGCGGTGCGTTCTACCGGCTGTTCGCCGATGAAATCCGCCATTTCACTGCCACCGCCAGCAGTGACCTGATGGAGTTCACCAAGCCACTGAACGACGCGGTCGGTACGCTGGATGAGCTGACCGAATGGTTGTTGGACCGGGCGAAGAACAACCCGAACGAAATCGGCGCCGCTTCGGTGGAGTACCTCCAGGCGTTCGGCTACACCGCTTATGCTTACATGTGGGCGTTGATGGCCAAGGCGGCCTTTGGCAAAGAAAACCAGGATGATTTCTACGCGAGCAAACTGGGCACGGCGCGGTTCTATTTCGCTCGCCTGCTGCCGCGCATTCACTCCCTGAGTGCTTCGGTGAAAGCCGGCAGCGAGTCGCTGTTTCTGTTAAAGCCCGGGCAGTTCTAAAAACTGACATTGTGTAAGCAAACGCTTACACAATGTACTGGCGTTTTCCCTCTATCGGCAGATTGGATCCAGGGCTAATCTACTTCACATGGACGCCGCGCAGGACGCGCAAAAGTAACAACACGGACACGTAGGATTCTGCCAGGACGGCGGAGTGAAATGGATGTCAGGGAAACAGTCTGCAAAGCCCCGCTTCGGCGGGGTTTTCTTTTGTCTGCGTTTTATACCGTTGCGCAGGGTTGGCCGTTCGGGTCGTCTTTCCTGAGTGTTATTCACTGAACCCTGACGAGCGGTCAGGGGTCAATGAGCTGTATGGCAATGTAGCCATCGCCAATCAGGGAGTCATCCATGGATATCATTCGAATTATCATCGCCATCCTGCTGCCGCCATTGGGTGTGTTTCTGCAGGTGGGTTTTGGCGGGGCTTTCTGGCTGAACATCCTGCTGACACTGCTGGGTTATATCCCAGGCATTGTGCATGCGGTTTACATCATCGCTAAGCGCTGAGGATCTGGCGCGAATTCAATTGCATGGTCTATTTCCCCTGTGGGAGCGAGCTTGCTCGCCCCCACAGTGTGTTTGGCTTCCTACAGATCGCCATCCATCACCTTGCGATAGAACAACCACTCATGCTCCAGCGCATGGGCCTGGTTCGCGGCTTTGCGAAAACCGTGGCGCTCATCCGGGTAGTAGTGCGCCTCGACGGCCACGCCGTTGGCCTGTAAGGCACTGACCATGTCGCGGGTTTGCTGCGGGACCACTACGGCGTCCAGTTCACCCTGGAAAAAAATCACTGGCACACGGATGTTTCCGGCGTGCAGCAACGGGGTGCGGGCGCGGTAGCGTTCGACGTCCTGTTGCGGGTCGCCGATCAGCCAATCCAGATAATCACCTTCGAACTTGTGCGTGGCCCGGCCGAGGGCGACCGGGTCGCTCACACCATAGAGGCTGGCGCCGGCACGGAAGACCTCATGGAACGCCAAGGCGCAGAGGGTCGTGTAGCCACCGGCACTGCCACCCCGGATGAACGCATGACGGCCGTCAATCAGGCCTTGTTCATCCAGGTAGGCAACCACCGCGCAGGCATCCTCGACATCCACCACGCCCCAGTTCAAATGCAATGCCTGCCGATAGGCCCGGCCATAGCCGCTGCTGCCGCGGTAATTGAGATCGGCAACGGCAAAGCCACGCTGGGTCCAATACTGGATTCGCGGATCGAACAGGGGATAACAGGCCGAGGTGGGGCCGCCGTGAATGAACACCACAAGGGGGGGCTTCGCCTGTACATTCATGGCCGGGTAAAAGAACCCGTGGGCCTCGCCTGACCCGGATGGATACCGCAGGGTTCGAGGACGGCTGATCTGTTCGACGGGCAATGGCGCGACACCGCCGGCCAGCACCGCCACTTCATGACTATGCCGCTCGATGGCAATGACCGCCGACGGGCCGGTCGGCGAAGCGGCAATGGCATAGATGAACCGCTCATCCAGCGCCAGGCTGCGAAAGCGGGTATAGGTGCCGGTAAAGTCTTCACTGGCGTCGTCACCGCGACACAGGCCCAGGCGCCCGAAGCCCGCTTCGGTCCAACTCGCCAGGTACGTGTGTTCATCCAGCGGCAGCCAGGTGCAGCCACCCAGTTGCCATGGCGCCGGGGCGTGATCGGCTTCGGCGGCGGGCAGTGGTTCCAGGCCTTGGCCCGACTCCCTCCAGGGCTGCCAATAACCACCGCGATCACTCAGGCAATAAAGGCGACTGGCCGCGTCGAAGCGCGGTTGCTGAATAGACTCTTGCTCACCGTCGCCGGCCACACAGCGTGGCTCGCCCCAACCCGAAGCATTGCGTTCGACCAACATCAACCGCGTGGCTGTCCAGGGTTGATACGGGCGGCTCCACTCAACCCAGGCGAGCCGCTGGCCGTCCGGGCTCAGGGTCGGCGAAGCGTAGAAATCGGCACCTTCAGCCAGTAGATGCCGTTGATGATCCGCCAACCCGATCGACACCAGGCGATGCTGGTCGGCTTGTTCTTCCACCGCCAACACCTGGCCACCGGCAAAGCCAAGGTCCCCGTAGCGGCACTCACCGGAGGTCAGCGCCACGGGCTGCCCGTCGCTCAGCGATTGGTGGTACAGCTGCTGGTCGGTTTCATTGACGAACAGCACGCCGTCATGGCTCAGGCAGAACGACCCGCCGCCGTATTCATAGACCAGGCTGCGCGCGCTGAATCCGTCCGGCGTCAAACAGCGGGCCTCGGCCTCTTGCCAATGCCAGATCCGGCAGGCACCGTCCGCGGGGCGGTATTCATTCCAGAACAAGCCCAAGGGCCCGACCTGCAGTTCGGCGAAGTCGGTGCCGGCGGCAACGGCCTGGGCGGCGCTGAAAGGCTCAGCCTTTAGCGATGAGGCGCGAGTTTCGTTCATTGCGAAAGGCCAACTGTTCAATGGTTTGCGTGGCGTGCTCGGCGTCTTCGCGCGCCTGGAGAATCACCCCGTGATGTTCGGATTTGCTGCACACCGGGTCGGCGTTACTGGCGTCCCCCGTGAGCATGAACGCCTGGCAGCGACAACCGCCAAAGTCCTTTTCCTTTTCATCGCAAGAGCGGCACGGTTCGGGCATCCAGTCATAACCGCGGAAACGGTTGAAGCCGAACGAGTCGTACCAGATGTGCTGCATGCTGTGGTCACGCACATTGGGAAACTGCACCGGCAGCTGTCGGGCACCGTGACAGGGCAGTGCCGTGCCGTCCGGCGTGACGGTGAGGAAGATGCTGCCCCAGCCGTTCATGCAGCCCTTGGGTCGTTCTTCATAGTAGTCCGGTGTGACAAAGATCAACTTGCACGGATTGCCTTCCGCTTCCAGCTTGGCGCGATATTCATTGGTGATGCGCTCGGCGCGTACCAGTTGTTCCCGGGTGGGCAGCAGGCCGACACGGTTCAATTGCGCCCAGCCGTAGAACTGGCAGGTGGCGAGTTCGACGAAGTCGGCTTCCAGGGCGATGCACAGCTCGATGATGCGATCGATCTTGTCGATGTTGTGCCGGTGGGTCACGAAGTTCAGCACCATCGGATAGCCATGGGCCTTCACCGCCCGGGCCATTTCCAGTTTTTGCGCGAAGGCCTTCTTAGAGCCGGCCAAGAGGTTGTTCACCTGCTCGTCGCTGGCCTGGAAACTGATCTGGATATGGTCCAGCCCGGCCTTCTTGAAGTCGCTGATTTTCTGTTCGGTCAAGCCGATGCCGGAGGTGATCAGGTTGGTATAGAAACCCAGCCTGCGCGCTTCACCGATCAGCTCGGCCAGGTCCTGGCGCACCAGCGGCTCGCCACCGGAAAAACCCAGCTGCGCGGCGCCCATCTCCCGGGCTTCGCGAAAGACCTTGAACCACTGCTCGGTGCTCAACTCCTTGCCCTGCTCGGCGAAGTCCAGCGGGTTGGAGCAGTACGGGCATTGCAACGGGCACCGATAGGTCAGCTCCGCCAGCAGCCACAGTGGCAGGCCGACTTCCGGCCTGGGCGGCAAGCCGGTGGTGTCAGGCAAGTTCGATCCAGTGCTGTGCACGGGCGACCTCCATGAATTGCTCGATGTCGTCACCGAGTTCCGGCACGTCGGGAAACTGCTTGGCCAACTCGTCGATGATGGCCGCGACATCCCGTTCGCCGTCGATCAGGCCACCGATCAGCGCAGCGCTGTCGTTCAACTTGATCATGCCTTCAGGATAGAGCAGCACGTGGCCTTTCTGGGCCGGTTCGTACTGGAAGCGATAGCCGGGGCGCCAGCGCGGGGTTTGGCTGCGGTCGAAACTCATAAGGTAATTCCTTTGTGCCAAACCCGTTGGTCGGTCACGCTGTGATAGGGCGGGCGGTTCAATTCGTAGGCCATGCTCATGGCATCGAGCATGCTCCAGAGGATGTCCAGCTTGAACTGGAGAATCTCCAGCATGCGTTCCTGCCCTGCGCGGGTGGTGTAGTGCTGCAAGGTGATCGCCAAGCCATGCTCCACATCGCGCCGGGCCTGGCCCAGACGGGTGCGGAAATATTCATAGCCGGCCGGGTCGATCCATGGGTAATGCTGGGGCCAACTGTCCAGGCGCGACTGGTGGATCTGCGGGGCGAACAGTTCGGTCAGCGAGCTGCTGGCGGCTTCTTGCCAGCTGGCCCGGCGGGCGAAGTTGACATAGGCGTCCACCGCGAAGCGCACCCCCGGCAACACCAGTTCCTGGGAGCGCAGTTGGTCGGGGTCCAGGCCCACCGCCTGGCCCAGCCGCAGCCAGGCCTCGATGCCGCCATCTTCGCCGGGCGCGCCGTCATGGTCGAGCAGGCGCTGGATCCACTCGCGACGGATTTCCCGGTCCGGGCAGTTGGCCAGGATCGCGGCGTCCTTGAGCGGGATATTCACTTGATAGTAGAAACGGTTCGCGACCCAGCCCTGGATCTGCTCGCGAGTGGCACGGCCTTCATACATCGCCACGTGGTAGGGGTGATGGATGTGGTAATACGCACCTTTGGCACGCAGGGCCGTTTCGAACTCGGCGGGGGACAGGGGGGTGTCAGTCATTTCGGTCTCCGGGGAATAACCGCTGGCGGTTGGGGTGGCTGGTCTGGCCTCTTCGCGAGCAAGCCCGCTCCCACATTGATTTTGCGGTGTATGAAATATCGAGTTACTCAGCCTCTGTGGGAGCGGGCTTGCTCGCGAAGGCGTCCTATCAGCCAGCACAGGCGTTGACTGTCGTCCCACATTGGTTCCGAGCTTCCTACAACTCAATACTCATTCCGTCGTAGGCCACTTCAATCTTTCGGCGTACAAGCTCGGCCCGTTCGGGCGAGTCTTCGTCCAGGATCGGGTTGGTGTTGTTGATATGGATAAGGACCTTGCGCTGCTCGGGCAGTTGCTCCAGCACTTCCAGCATGCCGCCGGGGCCGTTCTGGGCCAGGTGGCCCATTTCCCGGCCGGTGCGGGTGCCAACGCCACGGCGCTGCATTTCATCGTCGTCCCACATCGTGCCGTCCACCAGCAAGCAGTCGCTGCCGGCCATGATCGCCAACAACGACTCGTCGACCTTGCCCAGGCCCGGGGCATAGAACAGCTTGCCGCCCGTGCGCAGGTCTTCGACGATCAGCCCGATGTTGTCGCCCGGGTGCGGGTCGAAGCGATGGGGTGAATAAGGCGGTGCGGCGCTGCGCAGGGGCAGCGGGGTGAAGCGCAGGTTCGGGCAGGCGGCGATGGTGAAGCTCTGGTCGAGTTCGATGCGATTCCAGCTCAGCCCGCCGTTCCAGTGGGTCAGCATGTTGAACAATGGAAAGCCCGTGCTCAGGTCTTCATGGACCATGTCGGTGCACCAGACTTGATGCGGGCAACCTTCGCGCAGGCTGAGCAGACCGGTGGTGTGGTCGATCTGGCTGTCCATCAGGATGATCGCGCCAATGCCGGTGTCGCGCAGGGCCCGGCCCGGCTGCATTGGGGCGAAACTCTGAAGCTGGGCGCGAATGTCCGGGGAAGCGTTGCACAGCACCCAGTTCACGCCGTCATCGGACAGGGCGATGGACGACTGGGTCCGCGTCTGGGCCCGCAGGCTGCCGTTGCGAAAACCTGCGCAGTTGGCGCAGTTGCAGTTCCACTGGGGGAAACCGCCACCGGCGGCGGAACCTAGAATCTGGACGAACATGGCTGCTCCATCTGCAAACCGAAATAAAAACGCCTCGGCTGGCCGAGGCGTAGTGCTGCGTGCTTAATCGCCTGCAGCAATCAGCGGCTGGCGAAGTACATGGTGACTTCGAAACCGATACGCAGGTCGATATATGCGGGTTTGGACCAGGACATGGGAATACTCCTTTGGTTGGGGGGCTTTGGTTCGATGGAACGGTGGAGACTTATACATATAGTCCACCTCCGTGCGGAGATGTTCAGATGCTTAGGCGCCTATGTTACTAAATCTGACAAATTCGTTCGCCGCGATTCTCGAAGAAAGCTCATTACAGCGTCTGCAATGATCATTGCGCCGCTTGCCAGTGTTCTGACGGGCAAGCGCCATTGCTCAGGCAATACCATCCCCCTTGAGCATCGAGCAGACCCTGGGCGGCAGTCTCGAGCTGGGCGCGATCCAGGCACAGGATGGCAGCGGACAGTTGCTCAAGATAATCCGACGGCCGGCCAGCCAGCTTGCCCTGCCAGAGCAGTTCGGCGGCCTGGGCGAAGGGCAGAGCACTGCTCTGGAGTTGGGCGGCGAGTGCCTGCTGCTGGCGAGTAAGGGACGCCTCATCAAGATGCTGGATCAGCGCCGGTAACCCGGCCAGGAATTGCGTGAGGTGGGCGATCAGTTCCGCCGCCGAGAGGCTGGGCGATTGGACGCCGAACAACACCCCGGTTCGCCCATCGACCTGCTTCAACCCGCTGAACACCGCATAACCCACCTGCAACTCGACGCGCAGGCGCTGGTAGAACGGCGTCTGGCACAGCTGTGCCAGCCACCGCCAGGCGGCTTCGTCGGCCAGCGCCGAGGTGGCGGTCGGACAAAACAGCAATACGGCCGACTCTTCACCGTGGGTCTGGAGCCTATGCCAGATGCGTTGCCCACGCGGCGCCGTCGCCAGGCTGGCGTCCTCGCCGGCAATTCCCGGCACACGGGCCAGCACCGGGCCAAGCGCCCCTTGGATGGCGGCCGACAGACCGATGGACAGCCCGTCCCAGCGGGCCGTTGTCCACAGATTTCGATCGCTGTCGGGCATTGGCAGCGTTGATGATTGTCGGCAATGATTCGGCAGCGCCTTCAACAGCTGTCGAATCGGCATCGACGGCGTTTCGTCACCGGCCTGGGCCATTGGCAGTGGTTGGGCAAGCTTCGCCAGAACGTGTTCGAGCACCAACGGCAGCGGTGTCTGCAAACCGACCAGTTTCAGCAGCCATTGATGGGCGGACGCTTCGAAACTGACGTCCACGCCGGCCTGCCGAGCCTCTTCGCGCACATCCTGCAGGTGCCGGTCGAGCCTGGATTGAACGTCGAGCGGTGCTTGGGTCGCCAGTTGCCAGCGCAGGTACACCGCGCCTTCACGACCGTTGTCTGGCAGCGCCTGGCTGAACTGCATGGGCGAGCGTTCCCGCCGGCCCCGGGAGCGATCCTGGGCGAAGGTTCTCAAGCCGCGGTGGGCGCTGGTCTGACCGCGTATCAGCCCGGCGCGAGGCGCTTCGCTTGGTGTTTGCAGGAACGGATTGGGCGCGGGCAGTTGCCAGGGTTTCACGACGGTATCGGCGGGGTGCAGCTGCCTGAGAATTTCCCTGAGCCTCACGAGGTCGTTTGCCAGCAGCGGCGTGTCACGTCCTTCACAGTCCCAGCGGGCCAACTGCAAGGCCGATCCTGCTTCCTGCCGTCGCTGCAGCAACGCGGTGAACTCCTGGCGCAACGGCGCCCAATCGTCCTGGGCGGCAAAGAATCCCAACCAGTCATGCAGCAACGGCTGGACTTGCGCCGCTGTCTGAGTGTTGCCGCGCTTGAATTCGATGTGCAGCAGCCCTTGTCCGGCAAACTCATACAGCGCAGTGGCCTTGAGGCTGTCAGCCAGGCCGAGCTGACGCAACGTGGCGAGCAGGCCGCCCGGTTTGCTGGAGTTCAGCCACGTACAGAGAAAGTCCAGGGCTTGGGGGGAGGCGGCGGGCAACGCTTCGAAGGCGAACAGCAGGTCGAGACAACCTTCTTGGGCCTGTTGATAATGCGTCTGGGACGATGCCATCAGTTTTGGCGGCGACGATCCAGCGACCGCTTCACCGGCCGATACATGGCTGCCGAACCGTTGCGCCAGCGCTTTCAAGGCGTCGATGCTTTGTGGGCCGACCAAGCTCAACGTCATCTGGCCGCTCTGGTAAAAGCGGCGATAGAAGTTGTGCAGTGCTGTTTGGAATTCGGCGTGTTCCACGGCGAGGCTGTCGCGATTGCCGGCGTGAAAACCCCGTAGTGGATGGGACGCTGACACGCCGTCATACAAGGACAGCTGCCGTTGGGCAGCCGCATCCTGGGACCAGGCGATGAACTCCGCGTGCAGCACTTCCCGTTCCCGCAACTGATCAGCTTCGTCCAGGCGTGGCTGGGCGAGCATGTCCCACAGCCGTTCCAGCCCGTCGGCGAAGGTTGCGGGAGGGAGTTCGAAGAAAAAATCCGTGGTGCGTTCACTGGTACGCGCATTGACCTGACCGCCATGCCGCTGCACGTAGGCCATCAGATTCTCCTCGGCGGGAAACCGTTCGGTACCGAGGAAAAACAGATGTTCGAGCAAGTGCGCCATGCCCGGCCAGGCCAGGGGGGCGTCATGACTGCCAGCGGCGACGCGCAGTACCGCGGCGCTGCGCTTGAGGCCCGGGACGTGACGCAATGTGACCCGCAAGCCGTTGGCCAGGGTTTCAGTGTGGGGGCGGAGGGAATCGGGGACCGGCATGGGCGCTTCCAGAACAAGGATGCGCCCATGCTAGCGGATCAGGGCCCTTTCTCAATCCTCAATCAGTGTTTGTGCAGGGCGTCGTAAAGCTCGGGGCGGCGATCGTGCAGGTAGTTGTAGGCCGCGCGGGAGTCGTCCAGCAGTTGTCGATCCAGCTCTCCGACGATCAAGGCCTCGTCCAGCCCCGCTAGCGCCGGGCGACTGCCATTCGGTGCGGCGATGCTGCTTTGGCCACAATACTGCAATTCAGCTTCATGGCCGCAGTAGTTGGCGTACGCCACGAAACACTGGTTCTCGATGGCTCGGGCGCGCACGGTGACGTCGGCGATGAACTCGTAGGGTTGCATGTTGGCGGTTGGCACCAGGATCAGCTCGGCGCCGGCCAGGGCCAGGCGTCGGGCGTTTTCCGGGAATTCCAGGTCGTAGCAGATCAGCAGGCCGAGCTTCCAGCCGTTGAGCTCGACGATGGGCAGCGCTGAGTCGCCGGCGCTGAACATGGCGTGATCAAGGTCGCCGAACAGGTGGCTCTTGCGGTAGTTGGCCAGACGCTCGCCCTGGGCGTCGATCAGTTGCACCGCATTGTAGATCTGCCCGTCTTCGCCACGTTCTGGGTAGCCATAGACAATCGCCAGATTGGCGGCCTTGGCGATGCGGCCGATCTGCTGCGCCCATTCGCCGTTGTAGACCTCGGCCAACACATTCACCGCATCGACGCCGATGTTGTAGCCGGTCATGAACATCTCCGGCAGCACCAGCACATCGGCGCCCCTGGCTTCCAGCGCCACCTGGTGCAGGCGGTGCAGGTTGCCGGCCGGATCCAGTGGCAGCGGTGGGCATTGGTAGAGGGCTACGCGCATCGAAAACTCCTTTTATTCAGGCAGGGCGATCGGACCGATCTCGTGGAACACATCACCTGGACCTGGGTTCTCGGCGTGAGTTTCACCGCCGAAGTGCTTCATGATTCCCCACACGGCATTGAGTGAGGTCTGTACCGCGCCTTCAACCCAGGCGGGTGTCCATGAGACGTCATCGCCGGCGATAAAGATCCCGCGTTGTTCGGCCGGCATGTCGTCCTGCATGAAATGCGCGTACATGCGCTGGTTGTAGCGATAGTGGCCGGGCAGGGCGCCCTTGAAGGCACCGAGGAAGTGCGGGTCGGCTTCCCAGGACACGGTGATCGGATCGCCGATGATCCGTGCGGCGATGTCCACCTTGGGGTAGATCTTCTTCAGGGCATCGAGGGCCAGCTTCACGCGTTTTTCCACCGGATGCGGGAGCATTTTCAGCGCGTCGCTCATCCAGGAGTACGACAGGCAAATCACCCCTGGCTTGTCATCGCCGTTGTCGAACAAGTAGGTGCCACGGGTCAGGCGGTCGGTCAGGGTCATGCTCATCAGGTCGCGCCCGGTTTCCGGGTCCTTGTCCTTCCAGAACGGTCGGTCGACCATCACGAAGGTCTTCGACGATTGCATGTAGCGGGTGCGGTCCAGGGCCATCCACATTTTTTGCGAGAACAGCGCTTCTTCACATTCGATCTGGGTGGTCAGCAACCAGCTCTGGCACGTGACCAGCACGGCGGCGTACTCACGGGTGTTTTCCCACACGTCCGTCACGCTGAACCGGCCATCGGCCGCACGGGCAATGCGCTTCACGCCGCTACGTGGGGCGCCCAGGTGCAGCGAATTCAGGCTGGTACCTTCTGGCCAGTGCGCACAGCGTTCGGGTACGTGATTCCAGATGCCGTGGGGCACCTGCTCGACGCCGCCGACCACCAGGTGCTGGTGGTCGTCGCAGTTGGTCATCACGACGCGGAAGATTTCCAGCATCGAGTTGGGGAAGTCCGAATCCCAGCCGCCCGTGCCGAAGCCGACCTGGCCGAACACTTCGCGGTGCTGGAACGAGAGCTTGGCGAACGCCTTGGAGGTAGCGACAAAGTCGTAGAAAGTGCGGTCGTCCCACAACGGCACCAAGGTGTTCCACAATTCCTTGAGACGTGGCACGTCGCGGTCACGGATCGCTTGCTGGATGTCGCCGAAGCGCGAACCATCCTCCAGTGCATCGGCCCAGGCGTCGGCGACTTCCTGGAACAGTGCGGGCAGGTCCGCCAGTTTCTGTGCGTAATAGGTCTGGCCTTCCAGGTCGATGACCGTGCTGCCGGACGCCGGGGTCAGCGGGTTGGGAAAGGGCTTGGTTTCCAGGCCCAGTTTGTCGACGTAATGGTAGAACGCGGTGGAGGACACCGGAAAACGCATGCCGCCCAGCTCGGCAATCACCCCTTCGGCGCCGTTGAACGCCTGTGAGCGCAGGCGCCCACCCATTTTCGACGCCTCGTAAACCACGGGCTTGAGTCCCAGCTTCATCAACTCGTATGCCGCCACCAGACCGGCGATCCCGGCACCCACAATCGCCACTTCCGTACCGTGGTTGTGAACGGGAATACTGCCCAGGCCCGCCGGGTGTTCGATCCAGTCGTCAAAGGCGAAAGGAAAGTCCGGCCCGAAAATAGTGATGGGCTTCTTACCGTCTGCTGGGTGGCGATTGCTCTTGTTCATGGCGGACCTTGATGGACGACTCGACGCGGTGCTCGCGTCTGAGTATAGGAAAGATGCCAGCCATTCTAGGGAGGGTAGAACACGTTAATAAGACACAATATGTCGTCGTTTTGAGTGTAATTCCGTCATTTTGATCTGTTCTGAAATCATAATGACGAATCCTGTCCCATGTGGGAGCGAGCTTGCTCGCGGATAGCGCCGGTTCAGTCAGCGCTTTCATAAACTGACAGACCGCTATCGCGAGCAAGCTCGCTCCCACAGGTTAAGTCATGTAGGGGGCTAGACCGGCTGCCCTCGATCGATCTTGCTGCTGAGGATGATCGAGGTGGTGGTCTTCTCCACACCGTCCACGCTGCCGATCTGGTCCAGCAACTGGTCCAGTTGTTCCGGCGAATCGGTGCGCAGCCAGGCCACGTAATCGAACTCGCCACTCACCGCACACAACTGCTGGACCTGGGCCATGGCGCTCAAGCGTCGCAACACGTCTTTGCCGGAGCGTGGTTGCACCTTGATACCCACGTAAGCCTGCAAACCACCATCAATCACCCGTTGGCCCAGGCGCACGCCATATCCGGTAATCACCTTGGTCTTTTCCAGGCGCGCCAGGCGCGAAGTGACGGTTGTCCGGGCGATGCCCAACTGTCGGGCCAGCATGGCGACGCTTTCCCGGGCATTGATTTGCAGGGCCGCGATCAGTTGGCGGTCGATTTCGTCGAGGACGGGAGGGCGGGTGTCAGGCAAGGTGGGCTCCGGCGTGGGCATCGGTGGCGAGCATGTTACAGGCTCTTGCGTTCGAAATAGCCAATGGCGGGTAAGGCCAGCGCTCGCCAGGCGGGGGCCAGGTATACTTGCGAAGGCCTTAGCCAGAAGCCGTCCTGGCACACCAGCTGTTCAGCGGACGCTTGCAGCAAAAGGGGCAGAGGCAATGACTGTACCGAACCTGGGTCGTCATTGTCCTCCGCTTCCCAATCGCGTTCAAAACAGCGCACGCGCACTTGATCATCGTCGAAACCTTCAAACAAGGGGCGGTTGCCCAGCCATTGCGGATGCACTCGCAACGTGTGCGCCTGGACATCCAGCAGCAGCAACTGCCAGCCTCGATAGCTGCCACACAGCTCGGTCACGTCGCTAGCCATACAGGTAAGGGCCAGATAGCGACCATCCGCCGACCAGATCATCGAGGGTGCCAGGTCGCTCAACGCGCAGCCTGATGCAGTCAGCAGGTAGCCGCCAAGCCGAGGCGTCCGCGCCCGCACCCAACTGTCGGCATATTCCGTCTCGCTGCCGAACAACCAGGCCGCATCCTGCTGGTTGGGGGCGGGCAGGATGAAGTCTCCTTCGGCGTTGGCCACTTGGGGGCGATCCACCAGGCGCCAGGGGGTAACGCTGTGCAGTTGCGAATCGGTCACCTGCAGCTCCACGGTGTCGTAGAACAGCCGGGATTGCTCATCGGGTTGAAAGAACGAAGGGTCGCTATCGCTCTGCGGCGCGGGGATATTGAAGCGTTGCAGCGCGCTGCTCTCCAGGTCTTGATCGAGACGGCCGGCCACCACCGCCAGGCTCAGCCGGCCTGCGCGGAAATCGAGCAGGCGAGCGACCCACATCGTGGGCCCCTGCAGCAGCTGTCGCTCCTTCAGATCGGCAACCACCCCGTGGGTCGCGACCGTCGTGGCACCGTCGAAGGGCAGCAGGGCCAGGTAACGCCGGCAATCGGAGACCCGATGATCCAACAACCATCGGCCGGGCAATTGCCAATCGCCGATCTGACAGCGATAACCGCCCAGCCCGTCGGGATTATCGCCAAGCCAGGTCAGCCGTCCGCGCACTCCGTCCTGCATTGGCTGCGTTTCGATGAATGAATCGCCGCGCTGGCCTTGGCTGTCCAACGGCATGGCGATGGTCATGCGGGTCAGCGCAAATTCGCCGACTTGCACGCGACCTTGGGCGTCGTGACCGACCTGGGTTTCGATGTCGCCGTGGATACTGTCCAAGCGGTAGCCATAACGCCCAGAGCCCGGTCGCGGATAGTCAAGATACGAGCCGATCTGCACATGGCTTGCGTCGAGACCCAGCAACTCGTGCCAATAGAAGGACGGTTCTGCTTCGCTCTTCACCCAAGGCGAGGTCAGGGCGCGCCAGCCCTGGTCGAGCTGCCACAACCAATACTGGTCGCCGTCTGCATGAGGGGTTTGTTCCTGGGCCAGACACACCAGGGCGCGTTGATCGCTGCTCCATACCAACGGCGCATCGGCCGCCATCAGCAGGCCGGCCGGTTGCCCGTTGACGCTGATGCTATAGCGCGGTGAAACCAGCGGTTCCAGCGGCTGGGCCAGGTCGCGAAATGTCGCGGGCAAGGCAATGTCGCCCCGCAGGCAGTGCTGGCCGTCCGCAGAGCGCCGCTCGAAGGTATGTTGAAGCTGCTCGGGATGCCAATCGGAGTCCAGCCACAGGTCGGCGAAAGGAACCAAGTGGGTAACGCTGGCCGTCTGGAGCAGCTCATCCAGTCGGATTTCGCGAACGCTGTCGTCTACCAGTGGGCTATGGCGCCCGCTCAACACGCCGAGATCAAAAGCGTCCAACTTCCAGAGTTCGCTGTCGGCACAGCGGTACACCTGGCGCTGTTGACGGTCGAGGATGACCAGCCCCCAGTTCTGCCGGGACGGTACGGTCGCCGCAAAATAGCGCCCGTCGCGGGAGAACATGGACGAAGAGCCAAGGCCTTGCAGGAGCACGCCGTCGGGGAACAGGTAGTCACAATAAGTGGGGCCACCCATGGCGATTTCACTGTGGTTGAACACCCGGATCGGCTCGCCTTCAGGCGTCAATTGCGGCTCGCTTCCACCCCAAGCACTGGCGCCTTTGCCGGAAACGGACGCCAAACCCAGGCGCCGCTCCCAGGCACTGACACACACCAGGCCGCCGCCGATGCTGGCGATGGCCGCCAGGATGCCCCACCACTCAGGCAAGGCCCGACCCACACTGAAACCCAGGCCGAACACGGCGCCGACGATCAACCTGCCACAGACTCGCCCGGCCGACAGAAAACCGAATCGTGCGGCAAACCCCATCAGCAGGCCGAAGAACAACACCGCCAGCAAAGCCAATGGGGGAGGCAGTATCGTGACGAAAAAAGCCGGCACCAGCAGGATGCCGAGTTGCCAGAACAGTTCAAGAAACAGGCGGGAGAGGCTGGGGCTGGCGATGATGGGGATCTCGCTTGAGGAGGTTGAACGGCTTGGACGTGGGGTCTTCGCCCGTCGTTAATTCCCCAGAGTATTACTTCCAGGTGAGTCGAGGAACAAGGAAAGGGGGCGGGCAGTTACCAAAGTTGCTATCGCGGTCAAACAACGGAGAGCTTTTGAAGTCGATTCGGGGGACGGATGTTCCGGTGAAAGGTGAGTACGTTAACTTCGAGGGCATATCTGCTTTGATTTTTTTGGAGGTTAGGTATACGTTACATTTAATCTTTTTTGTCTTGTATACATAACATGGATTATTCCCTCATCATCGTGCGTCTGGGCGAGCAGGTTCGTAAGCGCCGCCTCAATCGCGGCCTGACCCAGGCCAATCTCGCTACCTTGGCAGGTGTCACTCGGCAGAAGGTCATTGCCATCGAAAAGGGTGACCCGTCGGTGGGGATGCTTGCCTATGCACGAGTCCTGGGGGCCCTGGATTGTGAGTTCGCCGTGGTACCGGCTGCGATGCCTACGCTTGACGAAATCCAGAGAGTGTTCGACTGATGACGACCTTGCTGCGGGTAGTAACGCCTGAAGGTGATAGCGGGAGGATCCTCTCCAGTGCTGGAGACTACCTGTTTCGTTATCGCGAAGATGCTGATGCACAGGCGGCAATCAGTTTATTGATGCCTGTGCGCTTGGATGAATACCGTCATCGAGAGTTGCACCCGATCTTCCAGATGAATCTGCCCGAAGGTTACGTCTTGGAGCAGCTACGCAACCGTCTGGCCAAGGTGACGAACGTCGACCCCATGCTGCTGCTTGCACTGTCTGGCAGTAGCTCGCCTATCGGGCGGGTGGAGGTGAGTTCACCGGAGGTCGATGCGCTTCTACTACGCCAACAGTTTCCTGGAGAACGGCTGGAGGAAATCCTGGCCTGGGATGGTGCGCAGGACATTTTTGCCGACTTGGTGGATCGTTACATTCTGCGTGCCGGAATATCGGGCGTGCAGCCCAAGGTGCTCGTTCCAGAGCGTCAGGATGGTGCTGCGCAACGGTTTACCTCGAAAACCTCCGACTTGATTATCAAGAGCGGCCGGGACGAATTTCCGGGGCTGGCGATCAATGAGTTCCTCTGCATGTCTGTAGCCAGGGAGGCCGGGATCAAGGTGCCGAAGTTCTACCTTTCCGATAATTCCAAGCTGTTCGTTATGCGTCGCTTCGATCGAGACGAGCAGCTCAACCCCATCGGCTTCGAGGACATGGCCGCATTGATGGGGCTTGCTGCGGGGCAAAAGTACAGCAAGAGCTATTCAGCCATTGCCAAAGCCATCCGTCTTTTCTGCCCGTCCGAGCAAGTGCAGGACTCCCTGGCCCATTTATTTGCCATCGTGGCCTTGAGCTGCATCGTCGGCAATGGTGATGCCCATCTGAAGAACTTCGGGCTGCTCTATTCCGACCCTACCCAGCGCGACGCGCGGTTGGCGCCTGCCTACGACATCGTCAACACCACGGCCTATATTCCAAGAGATGTATTGGCCCTTGATCTGGTCGGCAACAAGTCGCTATTTGCCTCGCGACAGGGCCTGTTGGACTTCGCTCGGGTATGTGATGTTGCCCGGCCAGAAGAAGTAATCCGCAAACAGTTGCAAGCACTGGAACAAGTGCTGGCCCGCTCGACTGAACTTTGTGAGCAGGCACCGAATGTGGTCGCAGCCATCAGGCAGTGTGCAGAGCCATTTATGAAGACCTTCGCCTAGGGCGCAAGAGTCAACAGGCTCAAGAACGCAAAAGCCGCGCAATGCGCGGCTTTTTTGTATGGTGGGCCCACACGGACTCGAACCGTGGACCAAAGGATTATGAGTCCTCTGCTCTAACCAACTGAGCTATAGGCCCTCAGTAGGTCGCGGATTATAGCGACGGTTTCTCGGCTGTGCTATCCGAAAAATCCGATACGGTCATACGAAGAAACGTTGCGGCGAACTCGTCGGCGCACAGGGGCAGGCTGACGATGTAGCCCTGGATCTGTTCGCAGCCTTCTTCGCTCAGGAATTGCTGCTGGGCCAGGGTTTCGACGCCCTCGGCGATGATAGTGAATTGCATGCTGCGGCCCAGGGCGATAATTGCCCGCACGATGGCCGCATCGTGCGGGTCGTCGGGCAGGCCGCGGACGAAGGACTGGTCGATCTTGAGGATGTCCAGCGGCAGGCGCTTGAGGTAGCTCAGGGAGGAATAGCCCGTGCCGAAGTCGTCGATGGCCAGTTGTACGCCGAGGTTCTTCAACTGGTGCAGCACCGTCAGGGCCTCTTCGGCCTGGCTCATGATGAAGTTCTCGGTAATTTCCAGTTGCAATAAGCCGGGCCGGAGCTGGTGTTCGCGCAGCAATTGTTCGATACGCCCCAGCAGGTTGGGCTGGCGCAGTTGGGCGCCGGCCAGGTTGACCGACAGGGGACCGAGGCTTTCGTAGGTGCTGTTCCATTCGCACAGTTGCCGGCAGGCGCGTTCCAGTACCCAGTCGCCAATTTGCAGGATCATGCCGTTTTCTTCCGCCAACGGGATGAAGTGTTCGGGGGGAACGTCGCCAAATGTCGGGTGGTACCAGCGAATCAGTGCCTCGGCCCCCACCAGGCGATTGTCGATGAGGCTGATTTTCGGTTGGAAGGACAATGACAGCTCGTTGCGTTCAATCGCTCGGCGCAGTTCGTGTTCCAAGGCCACGCGTTCGCTGGCCTGGGCGGTGAGGTCGCGGGTGTAGCTTTCCACCCGGTTACGTCCCTTGGCCTTGGAGCGGTACATCGCCGCATCGGCATTCTTGACCAGCGTGGCGACGTCGCAGCCATCCTGGGGGTAGAGGCTGGTGCCGATACTGGCGCTGATGAAGAACTCATGCTCGCCGGCCTGGAACGGTGCGGTAAAGCAGTTCAACAGCTTCTGGGCGATGTGCTCGGCATCGCTGGGCTGTTGCAGGCCCGGCAGCAGGATAATGAACTCGTCGCCGCCCAGGCGCGCCACGGTGTCGATGTCGCGCAGCTGCTCGCGCAAGCGCACGGCAATGCCCTTGAGCAGCAGGTCGCCAACCGGGTGCCCGAGGCTGTCATTGATGTGCTTGAAGCGGTCGAGGTCCAGAAACAGCACGGCACCCTGGCCGCCGTTTTCCTGCTGGCTGTTGAGAGCGGCCAGCAAGCGGCTTTCGAACAGCGTGCGATTGGGCAGGCCCGTCAGCGGGTCGTGGTGAGCCTGGTAATCGAGCCGGGCCTGAGCGTGCTTGAGGCTAGAGATATCGGCGAAGACCGCGACGAAATGGGTGATCTGCCGGTCGCGATTGCGCACCGCGCTGATGGTCAGCCAGCTGGGATACAGTTCGCCGTTCTTGCGCCGGTTGGAGATCTCTCCCTGCCAGTGTCCCTCGGCCGTCAACTGGTGCCACATCGCTGCGTAAAACGCGCTGTCATGCAGGCCGGAAGCCAACAACCGAGGCGTATGGCCCAAGGCTTCGGTTTCGCTGTAGCCGGTGATTTCGGTGAAGGCCCGGTTCACGGCGCTGATGTGCTGTTGCGTATCGGTGATCAGCACGCCTTCGGCAGTGCTTTCGAACACGGTGGCGGCCTGTTGCAGTTTTTCCTGCATCAGGTGGCGTTCGGTGATATCCCGGGCGATGGTCAGCATGCAGTCTTCGTTGCCGATGGGCAGTGGGCGGCTGGACACTTCGCAGAGCCGTATCTGCCCGTCGTTGCGACGGATATGGCAGCTGAAATCCCTGACGAAGCCGTCCCGTTGCAGCAGGTCGAGCATCTGTTTGCGCTCATTGAGATTGACCCAGATGCCCAGGTCCAGAGTGGAGCGGTCTACCGACAGGGCGCTGTTGAAACCGGTAATGCGGCTGAACCCTTCGTTGACTTCAATCAGCAAGCCATCGCTTTGCCGTGACAGCAGCAGGCCATCGGGCGAGGCGTGGAACGCCTTGGCGAACTTCTCTTCGGATGTCTGCAATTGCTGCTGGGTTTCCTTGAGCTGGCTGATGTCCCGTACCACCACCACCAAGGCTGGCGTCGTGTCGAGGTCGAAGGGTTCGGCGGAGATCAGCCCGGTGAATACCTGGCCGTTGCTGCGGCGAAAGGGCATTTCCAGGTTGCGAATGCTGCCGGCCTGCAAACGCTGCAGCAGGCTGGGTCCCACGCCTTGGATGCCCCAGATATTCAGTTCGGTTGCGTTGCGCCCCACCACTTCTGCGGCACTCAGGCCGATCTGCTCTTCGAAGGCCTTGTTGACCTCCAGAAGGCAGCCGTCCAACAGCCGTGCAATCACCAGGATGTCCGGGCACTGGCGGAACACCGAGGCAAATTTCTGCTCCGAAAGACGCAGTGCTTCCTCGGTGCGCTTGGCTTCGCTGATATCGATCATCAACCCACGTATCAGCGGCTCGTGCCCGTGTTTGATCAGGCTGACAATGTCACGTACCCACAGGCAGCGACCATCGGCGGTGATAACCCGGTAATCGATGCAGTGATCGCGACCCGCCAGCACTTCATGTTCGCAGTAGGTCTGGGCGCGGATCAGGTCGGCCGGATGAATGATGGTGCGCCAGAAGCCTGGGACCAGCCAATGGGCGAGGGGATAACCCAACAGGTCTTCGGCGTGAGGCGACACGTAGCTGTAGGTGAAATCGCTGACCCTTGCCTCCCAGGCAATGGCCGACAGGCTTTCCACCAGCCCACGGTAATGGTACTCGCTGCTGCGCAGCTCCTGCTCAAGCTCGACGCGGCGGGCGATTTCCGAACTGAGCCGGCGATTGATGCGAATCACCACCGCCAGTATGCCGACCAGGAGTAGCAGCGTAGGCAGGCCGTAAGACAGTAAGTCGGACCAAATCCGGCGATAGTCGTGCACATTACCGACCCACTTCTGTTGGATCTCGGCGACTTCGGCCGGGTTCATGTCTGCCAGGACTTTGTCCAGGATGCCCACCAATACCTTGTTGTCTCGAGGGACGGCCATTGCCAGTTGATAGCGATAAGGCGTTTCCCCGCTGACATAAAGGCCTTCGAGTTTGAGTTGGCGCAAGCTCCAGACACTGGAAGCCAGATCGCCCACCACCGCGTCCACTTCATCGGTTGCCAGTGCTTGCAGGGCTGAACTGACGTTGGGCAGCGCCACCAGGTTCAGGTCGGGATGATGGTTACGCAGCAACTCATGAGGCGCGTAGTTTTCCACCACGGCGATTTTCAGCCCATACAGCTCCTTGAGGTTCTGGGGCTGGGCGCCACCGCGATGGGCCAGGATGACAATGGGGAAATCCAGGTAGGGACGGGTAAATGCCAGGTAATTCTGGCGTTCCGGAGTGGACATGATGCCAGGCAACAGGTCGATCTTGCCCTGTACGACCTGCTCCAGCACGGCAGTCCAGCTGGCCGGCTCGATGGGCGTGAGCCTGACGGCCAGTCGTTCACGGATGATCTCGATGTAGTCGGCGGCCAGGCCCTGATAGCGGCCTTGGTCGTCGCGAAACTCAAACGGCGGCCATGAGGCGTCGACACCCAGGCGCAGGTCGGGGTGGTCCTTGAGCCAGCGGAGCTCCTCATCGGTGAGCGTCAACGCGCCAGCTGTTGCGGTCCAGGTGATCAATGACAGCAAAAGCGCGGCCGTCAGTCTGGGCATCACTGTCTCGTCATGGCTTGGGGAGGATGTTTCGAGTGTAGACGGGCAACAGGGGGTGGGGAGCGTAACGAAGGGGATTTTATCTGCATATGAAAAAACCCCCGGCAGGGCCGGGGGTTTTGAAGGTCACTCGTCGAGGAAGGAGCGCAGATGCTCGCTTCGCGTCGGGTGGCGCAGTTTGCGCAACGCCTTGGCTTCGATCTGGCGAATCCGCTCGCGGGTTACATCGAACTGCTTACCGACTTCCTCAAGGGTGTGGTCGGTATTCATGTCGATGCCGAAGCGCATGCGCAGTACCTTGGCTTCACGGGCAGTGAGGCCGGAGAGTACTTCGCGAGTCGCTTCCTTGAGACTCTCGACAGTGGCGACATCGATCGGAGACTGCATGGTGGAGTCTTCGATGAAGTCCCCCAGATGGGAGTCTTCGTCATCGCCGATCGGGGTTTCCATGGAGATCGGCTCTTTGGCGATCTTCAATACCTTGCGGATCTTGTCCTCAGGCATTTCCATGCGTTCGCCCAACTCTTCCGGCGTCGGTTCGCGACCCATTTCCTGCAGCATCTGCCGGGAAATGCGGTTGAGCTTGTTGATCGTCTCGATCATGTGCACCGGGATACGGATGGTGCGGGCCTGGTCGGCGATCGAGCGAGTGATCGCCTGACGGATCCACCAGGTGGCATAAGTCGAGAACTTGTAGCCGCGACGGTATTCGAATTTGTCCACCGCCTTCATCAGGCCGATATTGCCTTCCTGAATCAGGTCGAGGAATTGCAGGCCGCGGTTGGTGTACTTCTTGGCGATGGAGATCACCAGACGCAAGTTCGCTTCGACCATCTCTTTCTTCGCGCGACGGGCCTTGGCCTCGCCGATCGACATGCGACGGTTGATGTCCTTGATCTCGGCGATGCTCAGGCCGGTCTCGGCCTCCAGCGCACTGAGCTTCTGCTGGCAACGAATGATGTCCGGCTGCAGGCGGGCAATGGCTTCAGCGTACTTGCTCTTGCCCTTGGCCAGTGCATCGGTCCAGCTTTCGTCGACTTCGTTGCCCGGGAACTGGCGCAGGAAATCAGCGCGTGGCATGCGGGCATCACGCACGCAAAGCTGCATGATCGCGCGCTCTTGCTGACGCAAGCGATCAAGGGCACTGCGAACACGCTCGACCAGGCCTTCGAATTGCTTGGGCACCAGTTTGATCGGCATGAACAGCTCGGCCAGCGCCAACAGCTCGGCAATCGCCTGCTTGTTGTTGCGGCCGTGCTTCTTCAGCGCCTTGCGGGTGATTTCCATCTGGTCGGCCACGGCGCCGAAACGCTGTGCGGCGATGACCGGATCCGGACCGCTTTCGGCTTCTTCCTCGTCGTCGCTCGCTTCGGCGTCGTCGTCATCGGTGTCGTCGTCGGCCTTGACGGCTTTCGCATCGATCGGCGGCGGCACTTCGGCGGCAGGCGGCGCAATGCCGTCGTCCGGGTCGATATAGCCGCTCAGGACGTCGGACAGGCGGCCACCTTCGGTGGTGACGCGGGTGTACTCGGAGAGAATATGGTCAACCGTGCCTGGGAAGTGCGCGATTGCGCCCATCACTTCACGGATGCCTTCTTCAATACGCTTGGCGATTTCGATTTCGCCTTCACGTGTGAGGAGCTCTACCGTACCCATTTCACGCATGTACATGCGCACGGGGTCCGTGGTGCGACCAATGTCGGTCTCGACCGCTGCCAACGCTGCGGCCGCTTCTTCAGCGGCCGCCTCGTCGGTATCGGCGTCGGCCAGCATAAGGGCATCCTTATCTGGAGCAACCTCGAATACGTTGATCCCCATGTCGTTGATCATGCGGATGATGTCTTCCACCTGTTCCGGATCTGAAATATCCTCCGGCAGGTGGTCGTTGACCTCCGCGTAAGTCAGGTAGCCCTGCTCACGACCCAATAGGATCAACTCTTTGATACGAGACTGCTGTTGCGCTTTTCCGGACATAACACCCTATCCACTGAAGGTCTTGGCGGGCAAAAAACAAGCCGAGGATTATACCTGAGCTGTGACCTCACGCGCCAGTTGAGGTCGGGTTTGATGCGCAAACATTGCGGCTGAGTAAGTCGCGCAATTGGTTTTTCTCTTCGCTGGTCAACTCGCTCTGGCGAGCTTTTCGCAGAAGTTGTTCCAGGTTTCGCTCGCGTTGGCGGGCGGACAAGCTAGTAATGGTGTCGAAAAACTGTTGTTCAAGGTTGTCTCCATCAATCAGCCATTCCTTCTCGGCCAAAGCCTTCAAGAGGCGTCCCTGCTCGGTACCGTGCCACCGCGCGATCAACTGGAAAGAGTTTAGCTTGGGGTTCTTCTGCACGGCTTCAAGGAGAGCGACCAGCAATTGCGTATTGCTGTGGTCCTCGGCGGCGAAGTGCCCTGCGTCCTCTACTTTTTCCGCCAGTTGCGGGTGATGCAGCAAGGTGCGCAAGGCGGCCAGTGTTGGGGGTTCGACGGCGGCCGGCACGCGCGGGGCACGTGGCTGGTCGCGATCGCCGCGCTTGCCGTTCTTGTCCCAGGGTTTCTTGTCCCATTTCTTGCCGCCGCTGCCGGGTTTTTTCGGCGTCCATTCCTGCTGGGGGGGGTAATCCTGCTGGGGTTGATGATAGTCGGCGAAATCCGGCATCGCGTCGTAATCGATACCTGGGTCATACGCCGGCGGCGCCTCTTGGGGGGCGCTGTGCACCAGTTGATTGACCGCTTCGCTGTTGAGGCCAGTGATCTCGGTCAGGCGCTGGCGCATGAGCGTGCGCAGGTTGGCGCCGGGCACCTTGTCGATCAGCGGTGCCGCGAGGGTGGCCATGTGGGCCTTGCCTTCGAGGGAGCGTGGATCGGCTTCTTCGGTCAACTGCTGGAAAAAATAGTCGGCCAACGGTTGTGCGTGCTGGTTGATCCGCGCGCGGAACGCGTCGGTCCCTTCGGAGCGCACCAGGGTATCCGGGTCTTCGCCCTCGGGCAGGAACAGGAAACGTGCCCGCCGGCCGTCCTGCAGGCACGGCAGGGTAGCCTCCAGTGCGCGCCAGGCGGCGTTGCGACCGGCCTGGTCGCCGTCGAAGCAGAACAGCACGCTGGGCACGACGCGAAACAGGCGCTTCATGTGCTCTTCGCTGGTGGCTGTGCCCAGGGTCGCGACGGCGTTGCGCAGGCCTTGCTGGGCCAGGGCTATCACGTCCATGTAGCCCTCGACGACGATGATTTCGTCGAGATTGCGGTTGTTCTTGCGCGCTTCGTACAGGCCGTAGAGTTCCTGGCCCTTATGGAACACTGGGGTTTCCGGAGAGTTCAGGTACTTGGGCTTGTCATCGCCCAGCACCCGGCCGCCAAAGGCGATGATCCGCCCGCGCGTGTCGCGGATCGGAAACATGACCCGGTCGCGAAAGCGGTCGTAGCGCTTGCCGGTTTCGGCGTTTTCGATCAGCAGGCCTGCGTCGATCATGGCGCGCTGCTGCAGCGTGTCGCTGCTTAGATGCTTGTACAGGTTGTCCCAGCCGGGCGGGGCGAAGCCGAGGCCGAAATCCCGGGCGATTTCGCCAGTCAGGCCGCGGCCCTTGAGATAATCCACCGCGGCCTTGCGCGCCGGATGGCTCTTGAGGGCCTGGCGATAGAAATCGGCCGCCGCCGTCAGCAGTGGGTAGAGCGGTGAATCGGTCGGTTGGCGCGGTTTGTGTGGTCGACCGCTTTCCTCGCGGGGAATTTCCATGCCGGCGGCTTTGGCCAGTTCTTCGACGGCCTGGGGGAAGTCCAGGTTGTCGTGGTCCATGATAAAGCCGAGGGCATTGCCGCCCGCGCCGCAACCGAAGCAATAGTAGAACTGCTTGTCGGGGCTGACGCTGAAAGAGGGCGTTTTCTCTTTGTGAAACGGGCAGCAGGCCGTGTAGTTCTTGCCTGCTTTCTTCATTTGCAGGCGAGAGCTGACCACGTCGACGATGTCGGTGCGGTTCAGGAGGTCGTCAATAAAGCTCTGGGGAATCAGCCCGGCCATGGCGTTCTCATCATCACTGCGCGAAATATGGACCCGAAATCGGCAGGCGTAACCGGGTCTGGGTTTGAGGCACGCTGAATCGGTGGCTCGACCGGGTCGTCTGCATCATCGCTGTCGGGAAGTGTATCTGCCGATAATCCACTGACGTTAATAACTATCAGTATTCGACTGTTTGAATGTGTTGCGCTGAGTCCGGTAACGGCCGGTCAGGCCTCGGATAGCTCATGAAGCGGGCACGCAGGCAGGTGCCTTGGGCTGATCGTCGTTAGAGGAATCAGGGTGTGCTCGTCGGTAGCCTTGGAAGGCTCGTCAGGAAAGACGTGCACCGCTGGCAAAAGAGCCAGGTCTGACGCGGTGAAGCGGTTGTCTTGGTCGCGTCTGCGGCTTTGACGGTGAAGCATCAAGCGTTATTCCGCAAATGCCATAAGCCCGGCTTGAAGGCCGGGCTTGGCAGAAGCTTGCTACGGACGTCTGTGTATTAGTACAGACGTACGGCGCGGCGCTGTTCGCGCTGAACTTTCTTGGCGTGACGCTTAACAGCGGCTGCTGCCTTGCGCTTACGCTCAGAAGTCGGCTTCTCGTAGAATTCGCGGCTACGAACTTCAGCCAGAACACCGGCTTTTTCGCAGGAGCGCTTGAAACGACGCAGAGCTACGTCGAAGGGTTCGTTCTCTTTTACTTTGACGGCTGGCATCCAGAGCTACCTTCATTCATTACCGGGGTCAACATCCTCGCGGCAAAAGAGCACTTGAAGACGTCGGTTTTTAAGGGTTGCGGATGTTAACCCCTCATCGCTCGGAATGCAAAGCCTCTGATCGAAAACCGCTGGTCGGGGCACAATGCGGCGACTATTATGCGCGCCTTCGAATTCAGCCTCTACAAGGCGCAAACCCATGCTAGTACTGGGATTAGAAACCTCCTGCGACGAAACCGGTGTCGCACTTTACGACAGTGAGCGCGGCCTGCTGGCCGATGCGCTGTTCAGCCAGATCGACCTGCACCGCGCCTACGGCGGGGTGGTGCCCGAGCTTGCCTCCCGCGATCACGTCAAGCGCATGCTGCCCTTGATCCGTCAGGTCCTGGCCGAAGCCGGCTGCATGCCGACCGAGATCGATGGCATCGCCTACACCGCCGGCCCGGGCCTGGTGGGCGCGTTGCTGGTAGGCGCTTCCTGTGCCCAGGCGCTGGCCTTTGCCTGGGGTATTCCGGCCCTGGGTGTGCATCACATGGAAGGCCACTTGCTGGCGCCGATGCTGGAGTCGCAACCACCACAATTCCCGTTCGTCGCTTTGTTGGTATCGGGGGGCCATACACAGCTCATCCGGGTCGATGGCATCGGCCAATACGAACTGCTCGGCGAAACCCTCGACGATGCCGCCGGCGAAGCATTCGACAAGACGGCGAAAATGATGGGGCTCAATTATCCAGGTGGGCCGGAAATTTCCCGGCTTGCGATGCAAGGGGTCGATGGGCGTTTCGTGTTCCCGCGGCCGATGTGCGACCGCCCCGGCCTGGATTTCAGTTTCAGCGGGCTCAAGACCTTCGCCCTGAACACCTGGCAACAATGCGTCAGCGCCGGGGACGACAGTGAGCAAGCCCGTTGCGACATCTCGCTGGCGTTCCAGCAGGCCGTGGTGGAGACTTTGACCATCAAGTGCAAGCGCGCCCTGAAGCAGGCCGGGCTCAAGCGCCTGGTGATCGCCGGGGGCGTGAGTGCGAACAAGGCCTTGCGGACATCGCTGGAGAAAATGCTCGGTGACATGAAGGGCGACGTTTACTACGCCCGGCCGGAGTTCTGCACAGATAACGGCGCGATGATTGCCTTTGCCGGTTGCCAGCGTTTGCAGGCCGGCCAGCAGGAAAGCCTGGCAATCAGCGTGCAGGCGCGCTGGCCCATGGAGCAGTTGGCACCCCTGTGAAACGGCATTTAAAAATGCCGTTCGCGCCCGGCGAACAGGTCGCGTAGATTGCCCCGGTGGCGCCAGACGATCAGTGCAACCAGCACGGTCATTGGCAGCAAGGCCGCCGGTTCCTGCCAGGCCAGCAATGGCAGGGTCAGCGGTGTGGCGATCAGCGCTGCCAGGGAACTGGTGCGGGTCAGGTAGAACGTCAGCAGCCAGGCACAGACAGCCAGCAGGGCGGCGGGCGGGTACAGGCCCAGCAGCATGCCGGCGGCGGTGGCGACACCCTTGCCGCCACGGAAGCGGAAGTACAGCGGGAACAAGTGGCCGATGACGGCGCAGACGCCGATCCAGGCCTGTTGCTGCAACGAGAGCCCTGCAAGGCTGGCGATCAATACCGGGACAAGACCTTTGCAGAGGTCGCCCAGCAGGGTCAGGATGGCGAGCTTGCGTCCGGCCAGGCGCAGCATGTTGGTGGCGCCGGCATTGCCTGAGCCACTCATTCGCGGATCCGGACGACCGGTCAGGCGGCTGAGCAAAATGGCGAAGGACAGCGAGCCGAGCAGGTAGGCGAGAATCGCCAGTAACCAAAACATGCTAACTATTCCGGGCGAGGACGCCCTGATTCTAACGGGGCATCGCGCCCTTGTCGTGCTGCGGAGAAGAGTGCTTGGACAGAGTGTTTATCGAGGGTCTGGAAGTCGACACGGTAATCGGTGCCTACGACTGGGAGCGAGGCATCCGACAGTGCCTGCGGCTTGACCTGAGCTTCGCCTGGGACAACCGCCCGGCCGCCGCGGGCGACGACCTGACCCTGGCGCTCGACTATGCCAGCGTGTCGTCGCGCATCCAGGCGTTTGCCGAGCAAGCTCAGTTCCAGTTGGTCGAGACCTTCGCCGAACGGCTGGCCCAGGAGTTGATGGATGAGTTCAAGATCACCTGGCTGCGTCTGAAAGTGACCAAGCCTGGCGCCGTACCGGCTGCCAGTGGCGTTGGCGTGGAGATCGAGCGCGGATGTCGCTGACTCAGGTTTTTCTCGGGCTCGGCAGTAATATCGAGCGCGAAACCCATTTGTGCGCCGGTCTTGAGGCCTTGGCCGGTTTCCTCGTGGACATGCGTTGTTCGGCCGTGTTCGAGAGCCAGCCAGTGGGAATCAAGAGCGGGCCGTTCTTCAACTTCGTCGTGTCGGCTTTCACGGACCTGCCGCTGATGGAGTTGGACCGTCGCCTCAAGTTCATCGAGGCGGACAACGGTCGCTATGCGCCAGACCGCAAGGGACTGCCACTGGATATCGACGTGTTGTTGTATGGCGAACAGGTCGGCAACTTCGATGGGCTGATTCTGCCGCGTGCGGAAATCCTCAAGAACGCCTTCGTCCTGTGGCCTTTGTCGTTGATCGCGCCGGATCGGATTCATCCGGGCGTAGGCAAAAGCTTCGCTACGTTGTGGGATGAGTCGCAGATTGATCAGGTGCTGGCGCCAGTGGCGTTTGAGTGGCGGGGCCAGCCGCTTACGCCGTCCAGCCTGTTGTGAGGCGCCTGCCGCCATCGCGAGCAAGCTCGCTCCCACAGTGGATTTCAGTCGAACACAAGACATGAGTCCACTGAGAGTCGCTACGGGAGCGAGCTTGCTCGCGATGACTGTGGGCACTCCATCGCAAATGTAAACTGACTCAGCTCGCCGCTTCCTTGTAGGCTTTCAATGCCTTGAGTCGCTCGCGCTTGATCGCCTCACCCAGTTCCGGACCTTTGAAGCCTTTTTCCAGCAAGGGTTGGACTGCCACTCCGCAAGCCGCTGCCGCCGCGCCGCGCAGATACTCAGCCTGTGGATAGCTTCTGTCTTCGAGCCCCTTGCGCCCCCGCGCATCCATCTCGCAGGCCGCGATGAATTCCTCGAAGCGCTGAGGTCGGCGGTACACATCAAAACTCTGCAACAGCTCAAGCAAGGTAGAAGCCTTCAGCTCAAGCGCGCGATGACCATGGGTATGGTATTGGCCCACTAATAACGCCAGTTCCTGACAGTCGCGTGGCACCTTGAAGCGCTCGTTGACGGCTTTGATCAGCTTCAAGCCCGTGTGCTCATGGGCGATGTGTCGCGGCCATTCGTGCTGGGGCGTCAGGCCTTTGCCCAAGTCATGGAGCAGGCAGGCCCAGCGGACCGTTAGCGGCTGTTGATGCAGTGCCGCCTGCTCCAACACGCTCAGGGTATGGACACCGGTATCGATTTCCGGGTGATGGGCTTCAGGTTGTGGCACGCCGAACAGTGCGTCGACTTCGGGCATCAAGACCTTGAGTGCTGTGCAGTCGCGCAAGACCTGAATAAATACCCGTGGTTGCTTTTCCATGAGGGCGCGGGAAATCTCTTTCCAGCTGCGCTCGGCCGTCAACGCCTCCAGTTCACCGGACTCGCTGAGCTGGCGCATCAGCTCTAGGGTTTCGTCCGCCACCTTGAAGCCCAGCGGCGCATAACGCGCGGCAAAGCGGGCAACCCGCAGGACTCGGAGCGGATCTTCGGCGAAAGCGGGGGAAACGTGACGCAGCACCCGGGCTTCGAGATCCCGCCGGCCGTGGTACGGATCGGTCAGGTTGCCATGGTCATCTTCAGCCATGGCGTTGATGGTCAAGTCCCGGCGGACCAGGTCTTCCTCCAGGGTGACTTCAGGGCTGGCATGGAACACGAAGCCGCCATAGCCGCGGCCGCTCTTGCGCTCGGTGCGGGCGAGGGCGTATTCCTCGCCGGTCTTCGGGTCTAGAAATACTGGAAAGTCGGCCCCCACAGGGCGAAAACCCTTGGCGAGCATTTCCTCGGCGGTGGCTCCCACGACGACCCGATCGATGTCGGTGATGGGAATGCCCAGCAGGCGATCGCGTACGGCACCGCCAACTTTATAGATCTGCATAAAAAACCTCCGTTGGTCCGACAGGATAACCTTTGCGTCAGACGTCCGGAGGCGAAAACGGGATCAAAGATGAATGACGGCCAAGTCCAGACGGCCATAATCGCCCTCGGCTTGTTCGCCTCTGGGAGGTACATGATGGGTTTTCATCACTTGGTCGCCTTGCAGGGTTTCCAGATGGATGTCAAAGCCCCAGAGGCGATGCAGGTGCTTGAGCACTTCATCGGTGGAGTCGCCCAGCGGTTTGCGGTCGTGCGCCTGATGGCGCAGGGTCAGTGAGCGATCTCCGCGGCGGTCGATGCTGTAGATCTGCACGTTGGGCTCGCGATTGCCCAGGTTGTATTGCGCTGCCAGGGTTTCGCGGATGATGCGATAGCCGCTCTCATCGTGAATGGCAGGTACCACCAAGTCATCTTTCTGGTCGTCATCCAGGATGCTGAACAGTTTCAGGTCGCGGATCACCTTGGGCGAAAGGTACTGCAGGATGAAGCTTTCGTCCTTGAAGCTGCTCATGGCGAATTTAATGGCAGACAACCAGTCCGAACCGGCGATTTCCGGAAACCAGCGACGATCTTCCTCGGTAGGGTTTTCGCACATGCGCCGGATGTCGCGGTACATGGCGAAACCCAGTGCGTAAGGGTTGATGCCGCTGTAGTACGGGCTGTCGAAGCCAGGTTGGAACACCACGCTGGTGTGTGACGTCAGGAACTCCATCATGAAACCGTCGGTGACCAGGCCTTCGTCGTACAGGTCGTTCATCAGCGTGTAGTGCCAGAACGTGGCCCAGCCTTCGTTCATTACCTGGGTTTGGCGCTGTGGATAGAAATACTGGGCGATCTTGCGCACGATGCGCACGATTTCCCGCTGCCACGGCTCCAGCAGCGGCGCATGTTTTTCAATGAAATAGAGAATGTTCTCCTGGGGCTCGGCAGGGAAGCGGGCATTGTCTTTTTCGCTGTACTTGTCCGCACCCTTGGGAATGGTGCGCCAAAGATCGTTGATCTGTTTTTGCAGATGTTCTTCGCGGTCCTTCTGGCGCCGGCGTTCTTCTTCGGCGGAAATCGGATACGGTCGTTTGTAGCGGTCCACGCCGTAGTTCATCAGGGCATGGCAGGAGTCCAGCAGGTCCTCCACGGCGTCGATACCGTGGCGCTCCTCGCATTGCATGATGTACTGCTTGGCGAACACCAGGTAATCGATGATCGAACTGGCATCGGTCCACGTACGGAACAGGTAGTTGCCCTTGAAGAAGCTGTTGTGCCCGTAGCAGGCATGCGCCACCACCAAGGCCTGCATGCAGATGGTGTTCTCTTCCATCAGGTAGGCGATGCAAGGGTCGGAATTGATCACGATCTCATAGGCCAGCCCCATCTGACCGCGGCTGTAGGATTTCTCGGTGCTGAGAAAGTGCTTGCCGTAGGACCAGTGGTGATAGCCCAGCGGCATGCCGACCGACGCGTAGGCGTCCATCATTTGCTCGGCAGTGATCACCTCGATCTGGTTCGGGTAGGTGTCGAGGGCATAACGGTCCGCGATACGGCTGATTTCGCGGTCGTAGGCCTTGATCAGCTCGAACGTCCATTCGGAGCCGGTGGAAATGGGCTGGCGTTTCTGCTCTTTTTTGGCGGTCATGTCACTAACCTGCGCTGGAAGAGTTCACGGAAGACCGGGTAGATATCCCCGGCCGAGACCAGTTGCTGTTGGGCAAATGTGTCGGAAAATGCTTCGGCAATCCGTTCATATTCGTACCACAAGGCCTGGTGTTCCCGTGGAGTAATTTCCACATAGGTGTAGTACTGGACGAACGGCATGATCTGGTTGATCAGGATGTCACGGCAGATCGGTGAGTCGTCGTTCCAGTTGTCACCGTCCGAGGCCTGGGCCGCATAGATGTTCCATTCGTTGGCAGGGTAGCGCTCGGCCATGATTTCCTGCATCAGCTTCAGGGCGCTGGAGACAATGGTGCCCCCGGTTTCCCTGGAGTAGAAGAACTCCTCTTCGTCCACTTCCCGGGCGCTGGTGTGGTGGCGGATGAACACCACATCGATCTTGTCGTAGTTCCGCTTCAGGAACAGGTACAACAGGATGAAGAAGCGCTTGGCGATGTCCTTGGTGGCCTGGGTCATGGAGCCGGAAACGTCCATCAGGCAAAACATCACCGCCTTGGAGCTGGGATTTGGCTGTTTCACCAGCAGGTTGTATTTGAGATCGAACGTATCGAGGAACGGGACGCGGTGGATGCGTGCGCTGAGTTTTTCGATTTCCGCTTCCAGGTCCTGAATATCGCCGAAATTGTCGGGTTCTTCGCGTTTCAGGCGAGCCAGTTCTTCCTTGGCTTCGCGCAGTTTGGCCCGGCTGCTACCCGACAGCGCGATACGCCGGGCATGGGCTGAACGAAGGGTGCGGATGATGTTGATGCGTGATGGGTTGCCTTCATTGCTGATACCGGCACGCACCGTCTTGAAGGTGTCGGTACCGGTCAGGTTGCGCTTGACCAGGTTCGGCAGCTCCAGGTCCTCGAACATGAACTCCAGGAATTCCTCCTGGGTGATCTGGAAGACAAACTCATCCATGCCTTCGCCGGAATTGCCGGCCTTGCCAGGGCCCTTGCCGCCACCGCCGCCCTGGGGGCGGGGGATGTGCTCGCCACTGGTGAATTCCTTGTTGCCAGGGTGCACGACGGTCTGTTTGCCGCCGCGACCATGGTGAAGCACCGGCTCGTCGATGTCGCGGCCAGGGATGCTGATCTGTTCGCCGTGTTCCATATCGGTAATGGAGCGCCGGCTGACCGCCTCTTCGACGGCCTTCTTGATGTGGTCACGGTAACGCCGCAGAAACCGCTGGCGGTTCACCGTGCTCTTGTTCTTGCCATTAAGGCGTCGGTCGATCACATAGCTCATAGGCCCCTCCAGGGGAGCTTCAAGTCGTAAGCCTCAAGCCGTAAGGGGCGTGGCGTCGAGCCTTGGGCTCGACGCCACGCCCTTGCAGTTTGTAGCTAGAAGCTTGCCGCTGCTTACTGCGATTTCCGTACCCGCAGGTACCATTCGGAAAGCAGTCGTACCTGTTTGTCGGTGTAGCCACGTTCGACCATGCGTGTGACGAAGTCGTTGTGTTTTTGCTGGTCCTCCTTGCTGGCCTTGGCGTTGAAGCTGATGACGGGCAGCAGGTCTTCGGTGTTGGAGAACATCTTCTTCTCGATGACCACCCGCAGCTTTTCATAGCTGAGCCAGGTTGGGTTCTTGCCGTTGTTGTTGGCACGGGCGCGCAGCACAAAGTTGACGATTTCGTTGCGGAAATCCTTCGGATTGCTGATGCCCGCCGGTTTCTCGATTTTCTCCAGTTCCTCGTTGAGTGCCACGCGATTGAGTATTTCGCCGGTTTCCGGGTCGCGATATTCCTGGTCCTGGATCCAGAAGTCTGCGTACAGCACGTAGCGATCGAAGATGTTCTGGCCGTATTCGCTGTAGGACTCCAGGTAAGCCGTCTGGATTTCCTTGCCGATGAACTCGATGTAGCGTGGGGCCAGGTATTCCTTGAGGAAGCGCAGGTAACGCTCGCGGGTTTCGGCCTGGAACTGCTCCTGTTCGATCTGCTGTTCCAGCACATACAGCAGGTGAACCGGGTTGGCGGCAATTTCGTGGGGGTCGAAGTTGAAGACCTTGGACAGGATCTTGAACGCGAAGCGTGTGGACAACCCGTTCATCCCTTCATCGACGCCGGCGTTGTCGCGGTATTCCTGGATCGACTTGGCCTTTGGATCGGTGTCCTTGAGGTTTTCACCGTCGTACACACGCATCTTCGAATAGATGTTGGAGTTTTCCGGCTCCTTGAGACGCGACAGCACCGTGAACTGGGCCAGCATCTTCAGGGTGTCGGGGGCGCAATGAGCCTTGGACAGCGAGCTGTTGAACAGCAGCTTGTCGTAGATCTTCACCTCGTCGGTCACTCGCAGGCAGTACGGCACCTTGACGATATAGATCCGGTCGATGAAGGCTTCGTTGTTCTTGTTGTTGCGGAAAGTATGCCATTCCGACTCGTTGGAGTGCGCCAGCAGGATGCCGGTGAACGGAATGGCCCCCAGGCCCTCGGTGCTGTTGTAGTTGCCTTCCTGGGTGGCGGTCAGCAGCGGGTGCAGCACCTTGATAGGTGCCTTGAACATTTCGACGAATTCCATGAGGCCCTGGTTGGCCCGGCACAGCGCACCCGAATAGCTGTAGGCGTCGGCGTCGTTCTGTGGGAATTCTTCCAGTTTGCGGATATCGACCTTGCCCACCAGTGCCGAGATGTCCTGGTTGTTCTCGTCCCCAGGCTCGGTCTTGGCTACTGCGATCTGGTTGAGGATCGAAGGGTAGAGCTTGACCACCCGGAACTGGCTGATATCACCGCCGAATTCGGCCAGGCGCTTGGTCGCCCATGGCGACATGATGGTATTGAGGTAGCGGCGTGGAATGCCGAAGTCTTCCTCGAGGATTGCGCCGTCCTCTGTTGCATTGAACAGCCCCAAGGGCGATTCGAACACTGGCGAGCCCTTGATGGCATAGAAGGGCACTTTTTCAATCAGCTGCTTGAGTTTTTCGGCCAGGGACGATTTACCGCCACCCACGGGGCCGAGCAGATAAAGGATTTGTTTCTTCTCTTCCAGGCCTTGGGCGGCATGGCGGAAATAGGACACGATCTGTTCGATGCATTCTTCCATCCCGTGGAAGTCCGCAAAGGCCGGATAGCGGCGAATCACCTTGTTGGAGAAGATGCGCGAAAGCCTCGAGTTGGTCGAGGTATCCAGCAGCTCCGGTTCTCCGATGGCCAGCAACAGACGCTCCGCAGCCGACACATAGGCACTGCGGTCCTGCTTGCAGAGTTCGAGGTATTCCTGCAGCGAGTATTCCTCTTGCCGCGTGGACTCGAAACGTTGCTGGAAGTGGCTAAAAATGCTCATGACGTCACCTCGCTCGATACGTGGAGCCGGTGTCGGATCAATCAGTCGATGCTGGACAGCCGCTGGGAACCCAGTTGCCGTTTACCCCCCAGAATGCTTTCAAGAATGCAGGCTCCTGAAAGCTGACTCCCGATGACCCGCGCGCCGGTGTACCGGCTCTCCCCTGTTTTGGATGGCCTGAGGCTAAGGATAGTTCGGAATCACGGAGGTAAAGGTGGAATACGTAATTAGTTGTGGCAGACCGTTCGTCCGCCATCGCTCAAGCCCACGGTTCACGCGGGCTTGGCCGGCATAAAAAATTATTCGGCGGCGCCTTGCGCTGTTTCTGCGGGATAGGTCGTGCGCCATAACTCAAAACCACCGTCCAGGCTGTAGACGTCGGTGAAGCCCTGGCTGATCAGATAGGCGGCTGCGCTCTGGCTGGAGTTGCCGTGATAGCAGACCACGACGGTCGGTGCATCGAGGTCGGCGGCGCGGATGAAGTCGGCGATGGAATGGTTATCCAGATGCTTGGCGCCGCTGATGTGCAGGGCCGCAAACGTGGCTGGGTCGCGAACGTCGACGACGACCGCGCCTTGCTCGCGCAGGGCCTGGGCCTGTTCCGGGGGGATGCGTTTGAATTCGGTCATGAGGGACTCCTGTAGCTTGAGCGCAACGCCGGTCAAACGGCGGTGCCGGCTGGCAATGGTGCAGTGGTCGGGTGATGGATTCTGGCGTGGCCCTGTTCATCGCAATCGCAACGCAGTTGCTCGCCCGTGTCGACGTTCATCAGTGTCATGGCGCTGCCCCACACACAGCCGGTATCGAGGGCGAAGACGCCGGGTTCGTCGCATTGACCTCCCAGTGCCGCCCAGTGCCCGAAAATGATTTTCAGGTGACGGGTCTTGCGCTCGCTGTGCTTGAACCAGGGGGCGTAGCCGGGGGGGGCGGTCTCGATGCCTTCCTTGCCCTTGAGATCGAGCTTGCCGTCGCGGGTGCAGAAGCGCATGCGCGTGAAATAGTTGGTGATGACGCGAAGGCGGGCGCTGCCGGTGAGGTCATTGTCCCACTTGACCGGCTCGTTGCCATACATGCCGTCCAGGTAGGGCGCGAACAGATTGTCGTCGCGCAGTGCCTGTTCCACCTCGCCGGCGCACTTGAGCGCCTTGCGCAGGGACCACTGAGGCGGGATGCCGGCATGGACCAGCGCCAGATTGCGTGGCTCGTCGTAATGCATGAGCTTTTGCTGGCGCAGCCATTCCAGCAGTTCAACGCAATCGGGGGCGTCGAGGATTTCCGTCAAGGTGTCGGATTTTTTCAGGCGTTCGATGTTCTGCCAGGCGGCCAACAGGTGCAGGTCGTGGTTGCCTAGCACGCACACCAGGGACTGGCGGATGCTGTAGAGAAAACGCAACGTTTCAAGGGATTGCGGGCCACGGTTGACCAGGTCACCCACCAGCCACAGCGTGTCTTTCTGGGGATCGAAGGCGACCCGTTCCAACAGGCACTTGAGCGGGTCGAGGCAGCCTTGCAGGTCGCCGACCGCATACGTGGCCATTAGTGCAGCGCTCCGGGTACGGCCAGGCGAAAGGGCTTGATGACAGCGTCGAAGCGTGTGCCGTCCTCGGCCAGCATCTGGTAGGTACCCTGCATGGTGCCGACCTTGGTGGTCATCACGGTCCCGCTGCTGTAGCTGTGGCTTTTACCGGCGTCGATCAGCGGCTGCTGGCCGACCACGCCTTCACCACGCACTTCTTCGACATGGCCGTCGCCGTCGGTGATCACCCAGTGCCGCGACAGCAGCCTGGCGGGCAAGGAGCCATTGTTGCGCACGGTAATGCTGTAGGCGAAGGCGAAGCGGTCATGCTCGGGTTGCGACTGTTCTGCCAGAAAACGGGTGGTGACGCTGACGTCGACCTGGTAACGAGGATCAGACATGCAAATAAGGCCTTAAAAACGAAGCGGGACGCGGGCGCGACTCAGGAGATCAGTCTAGGCCAAGTATCGGGTAGTAGACCAGACTGGCGTACTGCCCGATAGCGCTTGTCACCCGTTCAGTTGGCGTCGGCTTGCGGGGCGACCTGTTCGCTGAGCTTGTCGGCCAGGCGTACGAAAGCCGCCAGGTCCAATTGCTCGGGGCGCAGGCTGCCGTCGACGCCGGCGGCTTCGATTTCGGCGCTGCTGAGCAACAGTTTCAAGGTGTTGCGCAGGGTTTTGCGGCGTTGGTTGAACGCTTCGCGCACCACCCGCTCCAGCAGGCGATGATCCTTGGCCGGGTTCGGCAGGACGGCATGAGGTACCAGGCGGACGATGGCCGAATCGACTTTCGGCGGCGGGTTGAATGCACCCGGACCAACGTTGAACAGGTGTTCGACCCGGCAATGGTACTGGACCATGATCGACAGTCGACCCCAATCGCCACCGCCAGGGCCGGCGGCGAGGCGCTCGACCACTTCTTTCTGCAGCATGAAGTGCATGTCACGGATCAGGCTGGCGTTGCTCAGCAGATGGAAGATCAGCGGTGTGGAGATGTTGTATGGCAGGTTTCCCACCACCCGCAGGCTGTTAGGCGCGGCGTTCAGGCTATTGAAGTCGAATTTCAGTGCGTCGCCCTGGTGCAGGTTGAAATTGCTCTTGCCGGCGAACTGCTGGTTGAGGATCGGGATCAGGTCCTTGTCCAGTTCCACCACGTCCAGTTGCGCGCCGCTGTCGAGCAGGCCCTCGGTCAGGGCGCCCTGGCCCGGCCCGATTTCCAGCAGGCGGTCGTCGGGCTTGGCCCGGATGGAGCGCAGGATGCGATCGATCACGCCGGCGTCATGCAGGAAGTTCTGGCCGAAGCGCTTGCGCGCGCGGTGTTGGTATTGCTCGGTCATAAATGGGTCTCGGCCATCTGGTAGGCGGTTTCCAGGGCGACTTGCAGGCTGCCGGTATCGATCTTGCCGCTGCCGGCCAGGTCCAGGGCGGTGCCATGGTCCACGGAGGTACGGATGATTGGCAGGCCCAGCGTCACGTTGACTGCCGCGCCGAAGCCTTTGTACTTCAGCACGGGCAGGCCCTGGTCGTGGTACATCGCCAGCACCGCATCGCAGTGCTCCAGATATTTGGGGGTAAACAGAGTGTCGGCAGGCAGCGGGCCACGCAGGTCCATGCCCTCCCTGCGCAAGCGCTCCAAAGTGGGTTCGATGATGTCGATTTCTTCACGGCCCAGGTGCCCGCCTTCGCCGGCATGGGGATTGAGCCCACAGACCAGGATGCGTGGCCGGGCGATGCCGAATTTTTCCTGAAGGTCGGCGTGCAGGATGCGGGTAACCCGCTCCAGGCGTTCCGAGGTGATGGCGTCGGCGATGTCCCGCAAGGGCAGGTGAGTGGTCACCAAAGCCACGCGCAGGCCGCGGGTGGCGAGCATCATCACCACTTGCGCCGTATGGGTCAGGTCCGCCAGGAATTCGGTATGTCCGGAAAAGGCAATCCCGGATTCGTTGATCACGCCCTTGTGCACCGGAGCGGTGATCATGCCGGCGAACGTCCCGTCCAGGCAGCCTTGGCCGGCACGGGTCAGGGTATCGAGGACGAACGCCGCGTTGGCCTTGTCCAGTTGCCCAGTGACGACTGGCGCGCCCAAAGGCGTATCCCAGACATACAAGCTGTTGGCGGGTGCCGGGACGTCCGGCCAAGCGCCTGGCGATACCGGCAGCAAGTCGACAACCACCCCCAGTTGCGCGGCCCGTTCAAGGAGCAGGTCGCGACTGGTGATGGCAATCAGAGGATGCGGCTGGAGGTGCGAGGCGAGCAGCAGGCACAAGTCGGGACCGATGCCGGCTGGTTCGCCGGGTGTCAGCGCGAAACGCTTGGGTTTCACTGCGCTGCCTGGTCTGCACCAGGAAGTTTGATCTCAACGTAGGCTTCGTCGCGAATCTGACGCAGCCAGGTTTGCAGCTCTTCGTCATATTTGCGGTTGCGCAATACGGTCATCGCCTGCTGTTCGCGCGCCTGGGTGGTGCTGTCGGTGGCGCGACGGCCAAGGACTTCCAGTACGTGCCAGCCATACGGGCTCTTGAACGGCTTGGACAGTTGGCCTTGCGGCGTATCGGCCATGACCTGGCGGAACTCGGGAACCAGTGCATTGGGGTCAACCCAGTTCAGATCGCCGCCGTTGAGGGCCGACCCCGGGTCTTCGGAGAAACTCTTCGCCAGTTCGGCGAAGTCCTCGCCCGCTTCGATGCGGTCGTAGAGTTTTTCCGCCAGGCGCTTGGTCTCGGCTTCGCTGCGAATCTCGCTTGGCTTGATCAGGATGTGGCGGACATGCACTTCGTCACGAACCTGGGTTCCGCCACCGCGCTTTTCCAGCACTTTCAGGATGATGAAGCCGCCTGGGGTACGTGCTGGCTGGGTGATGTCGCCCACGGCCATGGCGCTCAGTTCGCGGTCGAATGGAGGTGGCAGTTGAGCGGGCTTGCGCCAGCCCATGTCGCCGCCTTCCAGGGCGTTGTCGCTGCCCGACTTGGCAATGGCCATCTGGCCGAAATCAGCGCCTTGCTTGAGCTGCTGGTAGACATCCATTGCCTGGCGATAAGCGCTCTGGATGGCTTCGGAGTTGGCGCTTTCCGGGGTAGGAATCAGGATGTTCGCCAGGTGCAGCTCTTCGGAAAGCTGCATCTTGCCCAGGTCGGAGGCGAGGAAATTCTTCACTTCCTGCTCCGACACCTGGATGCGTTCGGCGACACGGCGCTGGCGCACACGGCTGATGATCATTTCGCGACGGATCTGATCGCGGGCGTCCTCGTAGGAGAGGCCGTCGCGAGCCAGGGCGGCGCGGAACTGTTCGATGCTCATGTTATTGCGCTGGGCAATGGTGCCAACGGCCTGGTTCAGCTCTTCATCGGTAATGCGGATGCCGGAGCGTTCGCCGATCTGCAGTTGCAGGTTTTCGACGATCAGGCGTTCGAGCACTTGCTGGTCCAGCACACCCGGAGGCGGCAGGCCTCCGCCGCGCTTGGCGATGGTCTGCTGCACTTCATGGACACGTTGGTCCAACTGGCTCTGCATGACCACGTCGTTGTCAACGATGGCCACCACTTTATCGATGGACTGTACCGCGGCGTTGGCCGCGGTACCCAGGAACAGCGCGCCCAGCATCAGCGGACGCAGACAATCAGAAAGCTTGGTCTTCACGTTCACGATAACCTTGGATGCCTTTGTCGAGGAAGCTCTCTACCTTGGCGCCGGTCAGGCCGCCGAGTCCCTTCAGAACAATTTGGAGGAAGATGCCGTGGTCGCCTTTTTCGTTTTCCGGGGCGGCTTGACTGAACTCTTCGTAGTCGACCCAGTAACGGTTGATCAGGCGCAGTTTCCAGCAGCAATTGTCGTATTCGAAACCACCGAAGGCTTCCAGGGTACGGTTGCGGTTGTAGTCATACTGCCAGCGGCTGATGGCGTTCCACTGCGGCACGATCGGCCAGATGACCGAGAAGTCGTGCTGCTGGATCTTGTAGTAGTCCTTCACGTAGCCAGGCTGGCCAGGCGTGCCGTAGTCGCCACCGCCCACGGACCATTGACCGGTAGTCTGGTCGTAGCGGACCTGGTCGTTGCGATAGCGATAACCGGCGTTGATGACCTTGTTCGGGTTGTCTTCAGGCTGGTAGTGGAACATCGCGCTACCCGAGCGAGGGCTGCGAGTGTCCGGGTCCCAGTTATAGGTAGCCGTGGTGCGCCAATCGCGGTTCCAGCGGAACTCATACTCCAGGGCGTAAGGCGATACATCCGATTTGGCGTCTTCGCGCGTTTTGAAGTCGATGCCCGGCAGCTGGACTTCGCGATCCTTGAAGTACAAGGCCTGGCCGACGCTGATGCGCTGGCGTTCGAAACCGTTTTCTTGGATCCAGCGGCTGGTTATGCCCAGCGACAATTTGTTCTCGTCGCCGACACGGTCGGAGCCCGAAAAACGATTGTCACGGAACAGCGAGGAGTAGCTGAAGGTGTACTCGCCGGTGTCGAACACAGGGATATCGCTCTGGTCTTTCTCAGGTACGTAGAGATAGAACAGGCGTGGTTCCAGAGTCTGGCGATAGTTGGTGCCAAACCACTGGGTATCACGGTCGAAATACAGGCCGCTATCGATGCTGGCGATTGGGACGCCGCGGCTCTGGCTGCCGCTGTACGTGCCGCGCAGACGATCCGTCTCGGCGGACTGCGCGGCGATCTGGGATTTGCCAATGCCGTCCAGATCCAGATCGTATTGGGTGTATTGGTATTTGAGCGACGGCGTGATGAAGCCGTAGGTGGCTTCCATCGGCAGGCTCATCACCGGCGCCAGATTCAGGCGAGTACCGTTAGCCCGTGCCAGTCCGCGAACGTTGGAGTCCAGCCTCGGCTCGGAGTTACCGTCTTCGTCGGTGTAGGCGCCGGTTCGCAGATCACGATCAAACCGCACCAGCTCTGTCTTGTAGGCGAGATCCAGTCCATACGGGTGTTGCGGCAGCTCACCGATGAAGGTGATCTGAGGCAAGCGGTTGTAAGGGGTGATCTTCGAAATCGTTGCCATCTGGTAGGCCTGGGCATTCACCCGCGCCGTGTAGCTGTCGCCGCGATAGCTGACTGCGCCTTGCTGATTGACGTAATCATTGGACTCGATACCGATCTGATCGCTTTCAAGATCCTGGAAATAGTACGGATCGCTGATCTTGGTGTAGTCGACTTCCGTCAGCACGCGCGAATCGAGGCCGCCCTTGTGCTGCCAGTTGTACATGTAGCGGGTCTTGTCGTAGTCGCTCTGCCCGCTGCGCTCATCGTCTTCGTCGTTGAGGTATGCGGCACCGAACTGACCTTCGCTGGACTTGGTCAGGTAGCGGAATTCGCCTTCCATCAACAAGCCACGCTTGGCCATGTAGCGTGGGTACAACGTGGCGTCGTAGTTCGGCGCCAGGTTGAAGTAGTACGGGGTGACCAGCAGGAAGCCGGTGTCGCTGCTGCTGCCGATGGTCGGCGGCAGGAAGCCGGACTGGCGACGGTCGTCGATCGGGAAGTAGATGTACGGCGTGTACAGGACCGGGAAGTCCTTGACCCGCAGCGTCACGTTGGTCGCGGTGCCGAAGCCGGTGGCCGGGTTCAGGGTGATGTTGTTGCCCTTGAGCGTCCAGGCGTTGCTGCCCGGTTCGCACGTGGTGTACGTACCATCCTTGAGGCGGATGATCGCGTTCTCGGCACGCTTGGCGTACAGCGCGTTACCGCGGATGCGCGACTTGTGCATCACGTATTCGGCGTTGTCGACCTTGGCTTCGCCGGTGTCCAGCTGTACATCGGCGTGGTCGCCGACGATCAGCGCACCGTTGTCGCGAACCCGCACGTTGCCGCTCAGCTCGCCACGGTTCTCGGCCTGGTACAGGCTGGCCTCGTCGGCCTCGACCTGCATGCTGCCCTGGCGCATGACCACGTCACCGGCCAGGGTCGCCACCTGTTCTTCCTGCTGATAGCGTGACGCCTTGGCGCCGAGGAACGTGGGCGCATCGCTCTTGGCGGTCTTGTCATTCATGCCAGGACGCGTCGGCTCGATGTAGGCACCGGCGCAGTAAGGACCGGTCTCAGCCAGTTGCGCCGGGGTGAGGTTCTCTCGTGGAACCCAATCCAGGTGGCTGTAGTCTGCACTGCGCGACTTCAGGCCGCGGCCCTTGGCTTCGGTAACGAGCATCGGCTTTTCGCCGGCTTCCTCGCCCGAGCTGCTGTCGGCTGGCGCCGCGCCGCTGTCGGAAACCGCACTGCCGTCGTGCACGGGACGCGGCGGCAACGCGGCGGCCGGTGTCTTGGGCGCACAGTCCCAGGCACCCGAAGCAGAGACGGAGCAGTCATACTGCTGCGCCGCGACGACGAATGAAGAGGCCAGGGGTTGCAGGGCCAGCAGACTGCCGGTGACCAGCAACGGAAATTTTTTACGAAACGCGGGGGATTTCAATGCCATCTTATTAGTCCGGGCTTCCTGCGTGCCATCTGCCCGCGGTGTGGGCCGCACGCCTCTCGATGGTCTGAAAAAGATGCTGGATAATAAAGCATGACCCGCTTGACGGCTAGCGCCGTCGGAGACCCTTGCAATGCCCGACCAAGATGTACGCTTGCAACACCTGAAACTATGGCTCGATGAACAACTGCCGATCCTTTTCACTCAACAGGGCTGGGGCACCGTACCCCCGGCCACGTTGACCGCCGCCAGCAGTGACGCGAGTTTCCGGCGGTATTTCCGCTGGGAGGGCGAGGGGCGCAGTTTGATCGTGATGGATGCGCCACCGCCCCAGGAAAACTGCAAACCCTTCGTGGATATTGCTTTTTTACTGGCGAAATCCGGCATCAACGTGCCAAAAATTTACGCCGAGGACCTTGAGCGCGGCTTTCTTTTGCTCAATGACTTGGGCAATCAGACCTACCTGGACGTGATCGACGGCGAAAATGCCGACGATTTATTCGGCGATGCCTTGCAAGCCTTGTTGGCTTTCCAGCAATTGCCGATGGTCGCGCCGTTGCCGAGCTACGATGTCGCGTTGCTGCGTCGGGAGCTGGAATTGTTTCCCGAGTGGTACGTCAAGCGCGAGCTGGGTATCGAATTCGATCCGGCCCAGCAGCAACTCTGGCAACAGGCCAGCGAGCTGTTGATCGACAGCGCCCTGGCCCAGCCCAAAGTGCTGGTGCACCGCGACTACATGCCGCGCAATCTGATGCTCAGCGTACCGAACCCCGGTGTGCTGGACTTCCAGGATGCGGTCTATGGTCCGGTGACCTATGACGTGACCTGCCTGTTCAAGGATGCCTTCCTCAGTTGGCCGGAGGCGCGTGTGCGCGGTTGGCTGGAGCGTTACTGGCAGCAGGCTAGCGCCCTTGGCATTCCCGTCCAGCCGGATCTCGAGGATTTCCTGCGGGCCAGCGACTTGATGGGCGTGCAGCGTCACCTCAAGGTCATCGGGATCTTTGCGCGCATCTGCCACCGTGATGGCAAACCACGTTACCTCGGTGATGTGCCGCGTTTCTTTGCTTATATAGAAGCGGTCATCGCCCGGCGCCCGGAACTGGCACCGCTCGATGAGCTGCTTGGCAGCCTGCGACAGTCGACCGGAGCAACGGCATGAAGGCGATGATCCTGGCAGCGGGCAAGGGCGAGCGCATGCGCCCCTTGACCCTGACCACGCCAAAGCCATTGATTCGCGTGGGTGGCGTTCCCTTGATCGAATACCACTTGCGGGCGCTCGCCAAGGCCGGGTTCAGCGAGATCGTGATCAATCACGCCTGGCTCGGTCAGCAGATCGAAGATCACTTGGGGGACGGTTCGGGTTTTGGCGTGAGCATTCGGTTTTCACCCGAAGGCGAGCCGCTTGAGACCGGGGGAGGGATTTTCCGGGCCTTGCCGTTGCTGGGCGATGACGCGTTTGTGGTGGTCAATGGCGATATCTGGACCGACTACGATTTCAGCCTGTTGCGCAGGCCGCTCAAAGGGCTGGCGCACCTGGTGCTTGTTGATAATCCCGAGCATCACCCGAACGGTGATTTCATCCTGGCCGACGGAAAAGTTCACGATGGGCGAACGCCTGCCGACAACCTGACCTATAGCGGCATCGCCGTCCTGCACCCACGGTTGTTCGACGGTTGCACAGGCGGTGCCTTCAAGCTCGCACCGCTGTTGCGCACGGCCATGGCCGAGGGGAGCGTCTGTGGCGAGCATCTGAAAGGGCATTGGGTCGATGTCGGCACCCATGAGCGTTTGGCGCAGGTCGAAACCTTGATAGAAGCGAGCGGTTGATATGTGGTGGCCAGGGACTCTGATTGGAGCCGGGGCGGGCTTTGCCATCGCCAGCATTCCGGGGGCCATGCTTGGCGCGTTGTTGGGGCAGGCGCTGGACCGGCGCCTGAACTTGCAGGGCTGGGCGCAAATACGCGAACGGCTGGGCGGCCGCCCGGCGTTGCGCAACGATGAGTTGTTGTTTGTATTGCTCGGGCGTCTGGCCAAATGCGATGGGCGCGTGGTCGACGGCCACATCCAGCAAGCTCGCCAGGAGATGCGGGCGTTGGACTTGAGTGAATCGGCGCAGCGCCGGGCGATCGCGGCGTTCAACCGAGGCAAGTCCGGAAACGATCGGTTGCGCGGTTACATGCGTCGCCTGGCCGTCCAGCCCCATGCGGCTGAAGGGGTATTGCGCGCTTGCTGGCGGATGGTCTGGGCCGACGGACGTGCCGGTGTCGGCGAGCGAGAGCTGGTGGCCCAATGGGGCCGTTGGTTGGGCTGGACGCCGCAACAGGTCCAGGCGCTGGCGGCTGATTACGAACCGCAGAAACTGTCGCGGCCCAACGTCGGCGTGACCTATCAGGAGGCGTTGCGCTTGCTGGGGGTTTCGGCCACCAGCGAGCCGTCGCAGATCAAGCGTGCTTACCGGCGGCTGCTCAGCCGTCATCACCCGGACAAGATTGCCGGCAGCGGGGCGACGCCCTTGCAGGTGCGTGAAGCTACCGACAAAACCCGAGAGCTGCATAACGCCTATCGGTTGATTCGCGAGCGGCGGGATTTTCGGTAGAAGGGATAACAGTAGAGAGGAAGGTAACCACTGTGGCGAGGGGATTTATCCCCGCTCAAGTCCCCAGCACTCGCCATCAGATTGTGTTGTCGCACGGGCTTTGGGGTTGCTGCGCAACCCCGCGGGGATAAATCCCCTCGCCACAAAGTTAGTGTTCGGCTTGGCCAGTTGTAAGCCTTACTCCGTTGTCTTCTGCGGATTCAACCAACCCCGAACCCGACGAAACAGCTGCTCCTGCTCCGCCGCCGGGTTCGGCAGGGCCTTGAGGGACACCTGGCTGAAGGTCGAACCTTTCAAGCGTTTGCTTGCCTGCAAGCGCTCCAGCGCCTCGTTGCGATCCAGCGGCTTATCCATGTAGAAAATATCGGCGGTCGCCAGTTTCAAGGTCGGGGTCAGTTCGGCCAGGCCGGGCTTGGCAGTGATCGGCGTCTGCGCAGCCACCATCACGAAGCGTTCGACTTGCGAAGGCTGCTTTTCACTCAAGTAACGCGCGGCCCAATAGGCGCCCGTGCCATGGCCCAGCAGTACGATACGACGTGCGCTTTGCTGTTCGGCGTAGGCCAGCGCCGCATCGATGCGGGCGAAGATGCGCTCGACGTCCGCCTTGGCATGTTCTTCATCGGTTTGCGCAACGACCGGATCCACCGCATCGGCTTCGCCGCCGGCGACCTGTTCGATCGGCGCCGAAGTGGTAGCGTCCGGTGCCGCGGCAGCCGTATCGGCCGGCTTGGTCTCGGGCGTGGCTTCCACCACGCGCGGTGCGATGACATCGCTTTGCAGGTCCGGCAGGGTGATACTCAGGCTGCTCCATTCAACATCGGGCAATTTTTTGCGTAATGGGCCGACGACTTGAGGCCAGTCAGCGGTTTCGCCGGCGCCGGGGATGATAATGACCGCGCCTCTGGGATCACTGGTGTTGGCCGGTTTCCACAGTGCCAGGAAAGTGTCGCTGCCGGTCTGCAACTGTTGCTGTTCCTGGGGCGGGAGTTTTCGCCCCAATGCGGCCGCTTCTTCCTGACTACGCTCGAGCAAAGGCTGGCGCTCGACAGATTTTTCCTCGGCAGGTTGCTCGGCGGTGGGGGCCGTTTCGCTGGCCTGGACAGAAAAGGCACTTGGCAGGATCAGCGATAGGCACAATGCTGGCAACGCCAGGCGATAAACAGAGGGCATCGGATATTCCATGACCAGAAGTATTTCCGGCAGCCTAATGGGTTGGTCAGTATTTGTCAGTGCATGAGACTTCAATGATGCGTTTTTGCTGCCTGTGGGTTATCGGCTGTTTATGGCTTCCCTTGATGGCGTGGGCCGCGCCCGCGCCGTCGGCGCCTGGGGTGCAATTGAATGCAGGGCAGCGCCAATGGCTGGTGCAACATCCGCAGTGGCGGGTCGGCCTGGTCTTGCAGGCGCCCTATGCGCAATATGACCGGCGCTTGCAGCGTTTGTCCGGCACCAATGTCGAGTTGATGCAGTGGCTGGGCAAGGCGCTGAACGTCGAGCTGACCTGGCGCAACTTCCAGGACGTGGCGCAACTGGAAGCCGCGGTGCGTGCCGGTGAGGTGGACATCGCTCCGGGCCTGACCCAATCCCCGGGCGGGCTCAAGCTCTGGCAGTTTTCCGATCCCTACATGCGCGTGCCGCAGTTGATCGTCGGTGCGCAGAAAGGCGCCGAGGGGGTGGAGTTGGAAAAACTCGACGCCCAGGCCCGCGTCGCGGTGCGCATGCCCAGTGCCACGGCCGATTACCTGCGCAGCAACTACCCGACGCTGAACCTGCAGGGCGTGCCGATGGAGCGCGAGGCCCTGCAATTGCTGCTGACCCAGCAGGCCCGGTACGCGGTGGTCGACGAGGCGCAACTGGGTCGGTTGATGGTCGAACCCGAATTCGCCGAGCTGGCGGTGGTGGGCGACATTGGCCTGCCGCAGTTGCTACGGGTTGCCACACGCCGGGACTGGCCGGAGCTGGCAGAAATCATCGACAGAGGTTTGCAGGCAATCCCGGCCAAGGAGCTGGAGCAACTGCACAGTCGTTGGCTCAAGCCAAAATACCCGCGCCTGACCGAGACCCCGGGTTTCTGGCAGAACCTGACCCTGTTGATCCTGGCCCTGCTGCTCAGCAGCGTCGCCATTGTGTTCTGGCAGCGCCGCCAGCAACGCGCACTGGAGCGCCGCCTGCGTGCCGCGAGGGAGGACATCGCCCAGCGTGCAGCCAGCGAAGAGGCCTTGCGTCTGACCCAGTTCTCCATCGATCAAAGCACGGTCGGCATCCTGTGGGTCAATTGGGACAGCCACGTGCGTTATGCCAACCGAGCGGCCGAAACCATGCTCGGCTACGCCCCGGGCGCCATCATCGACCGGCCGTTGATCGACTTCGAGCCTGGCTTGCACATGGACCGCTGGTTGAACCTGTGGAAGCGTGCCCGGGCCAGTGAAGAGGGGCCGCAGAGCTTCGAAACCGAGTGCGTGCGAGCCGATGGCAGTATCCTGCCAACCGACGTTTCCCTGAGCTTCCTGCGTTTTCGCGACGCCGAATACCTGGTGGTCTACCTCAATGATGTGACCGAGCGCCGACGTGCGCTGGCGGCGTTGCGCGAAAGCGAGGCGCGGCTGCAAGGCATCGCCGCCAATGTGCCGGGCCTGGTCTTTCGCCTGGAGCGGGCGCCGGTGACCGGCCAGATCGACTTTGCCTACATCAGCGAAGGCAGCGAAAGCCTGGTGGGCTATTCCCCAGCAATCCTGGCCCGCAGCGACACAGGGCTGCGTAGTCTGGTGCATCCGCAGGACAAGGCCGATTATCACCGCACCCAGGACCAGGCGCTGGATACCGACAGTGACTGGTCATGGCAGGGCCGTATCCTGACCCGCGAAGGCCAGGAGCGTTGGGCCGAGATCAAGGCGATCACCCGGCGTCTCGAGGATGGCGCCTATGTCTGGGACGGTATCGTCTGGGACATCACCGACAGCAAGCGCATCGAACTGGAATTGGCCCGTTCCCGGGAGCAGTTGCGCGAGTTGTCGGCGCACTTGGAAAGCGTGCGGGAAGAGGAAAAAGCGCGCATTGCCCGGGAAGTCCACGACGAGCTGGGCCAGATGCTGACGGTGTTGAAGCTTGAAACTTCCATGTGTGAATTGGCCTACGCGCAACTCGACCCGGGCCTGCATGAGCGACTGAACAGCATGAAGCGCCTGATTGCGCAGTTGTTCCAACTGGTGCGGGACGTGGCGACGGCGTTGCGCCCGCCAATCCTGGATGCCGGCATCGCCTCGGCTATCGAATGGCAGGCCCGGCGCTTCGAGGCGCGAACGCAGATTCCTTGCCTGGTGCAGGTGCCGGACAACCTGCCGCCCCTGAGCGACGCCAAGGCCATCGGCTTGTTTCGGATTCTCCAAGAGGCACTGACCAACGTGATGCGCCATGCCCAGGCGCATACTGTGGAGTTGACGCTGGTTCAACAAGGCGCTGATTTATGTCTGATCGTCAGCGACGACGGTGTAGGATTTATTGCCGATACAAGCCGGCCAACGTCCTTTGGACTGGTCGGCATGCGTGAACGGGTGCTGATCATGGGTGGACAGTTGACCCTGGACAGTGAGCCAGGGGAGGGCACCACCCTGTCGGTGCGGGTGCCGTTGAATGAGGCCTGATGGTTTGGGTTGCCTGGGCTGACGCTATCGCGAGCCAGCTCGCTCCCACATTGATTGAGATGTACACAAACCGTGTGGGATCGAGCTGGCTCGCGATGAGATCCTGAATCTGGAGAAGCATGTGATCCGTGTACTGGTAGCTGAAGACCACACCATCGTCCGCGAAGGCATCAAGCAGTTGATCGGCCTGGCCAAGGATCTGCTGGTGGTGGGGGAGGCGAGCAATGGCGAACAGTTGCTCGAGACCCTGCGCCATGTGCCCTGTGAAGTGGTGCTGCTGGATATCTCCATGCCGGGCGTCAACGGCCTGGAGGCGATCCCGCGGATTCGTGCGTTGAACAATCCGCCGGCCATCTTGGTACTGTCGATGCATGACGAGGCGCAAATGGCCGCCCGTGCCCTGAAGGTCGGCGCTGCGGGCTACGCAACCAAGGACAGCGACCCGGCCCTGCTGCTCATGGCGATTCGCAAGGTCGCGGCCGGCGGGCGCTATATCGATCCGGACCTGGCCGATCGCATGGTCTTCGAAGTCGGTCTGACTGATACGCGACCGCTACACTCGCTATTGTCCGAACGCGAATTCTCGGTTTTCGAACGCTTGGCCCAGGGCGCCAACGTCAACGACATCGCCCAGCAACTGGCCCTGAGCAGCAAGACCATCAGCACCCACAAGGCGCGGCTGATGCAGAAACTCAACATCACCTCATTGGCCGAGTTGGTGAAATATGCGATGGAGCACAAGTTGCTCTAAGCCCCACCGCAGTATCCCCCTTGTGGGAGCGGGCTTGCTCGCGAATGCGGTGCTTCAGTTACATCTGTATTGACTGTCACGCCGCATTCGCGAGCAAGCCCGCTCCCACAGGGTTTTGTCTCGGCATATCCATTTGCGACACACCCCGACAGCGCTTTTTGCCCCTGCTTGCGGCTTGCCGCTTAAAACGCGCCGCTGCATTTACCCAATCCCGCCATCCTTGTAGGGCAATCCCTACCCCGAGTCTTCCATCCGGCTGAGGCGATTCTCTCCTGCGCCCCGATTTGCGCGGACCCCAGGGTCCACTAGGCTTGATTCACAAGCAGTCATCAAAACAAAAGGTGCGGGTATGAGCCAGGTCGATTCAAGCGCGGGGGCCAGCGATGTGCTGGTCAGCTTTCGTGGTGTGCAGAAGAGCTACGACGGCGAGAACCTGATCGTCAAAGACCTCAACCTGGACATTCGCAAAGGCGAATTCCTGACCCTGCTCGGGCCTTCCGGCTCCGGCAAGACCACCAGCCTGATGATGCTCGCCGGGTTTGAAACCCCAACCGCTGGCGAGATCCTGCTGGCCGGGCGCTCGATCAACAATGTGCCGCCGCACAAGCGCGACATCGGCATGGTGTTCCAGAACTACGCCTTGTTCCCGCACATGACTGTCGCCGAGAACCTTGCGTTCCCGCTGACCGTGCGAGGGCTGAACAAGAGCGACGTGAGCGATCGGGTCAAGCGTGTCCTGAGCATGGTCCAGTTGGACAGCTTCGCCCAACGCTACCCGGCGCAGTTGTCCGGCGGCCAGCAACAACGGGTGGCCCTGGCCCGGGCGCTGGTGTTCGAGCCGCAGTTGGTGCTGATGGACGAACCCCTGGGTGCGCTGGACAAGCAATTGCGTGAACACATGCAGATGGAAATCAAGCACCTGCACCAGCGCCTTGGCGTGACCGTGGTCTACGTGACCCACGACCAGGGCGAAGCCTTGACCATGTCCGACCGCGTGGCGGTGTTCCACCAGGGTGAAATCCAGCAGATCGCTCCACCGCGCACCCTGTATGAAGAGCCGAAAAACACTTTCGTCGCCAACTTCATCGGTGAAAACAACCGTCTCAACGGTCGCCTGCACAGCCACACCGGCGATCGTTGCCTGGTGGAATTGGCGCGCGGCGAGAAAGTCGAGGCCCTGGCGGTGAATGTCGGTCAGCCCGGCGAGCCGGTGACCCTGTCGATCCGTCCGGAGCGGGTGAGCCTCAACGGCGTCAGCGAACAATGTGTCAACCGCTTCTCAGGGAGGGTGGCGGAATTCATCTATCTGGGCGACCACGTCCGGGTTCGCCTGGAAGTCTGTGGCAAGAACGACTTCTTTGTGAAGCAACCGATTGCCGAGCTCGATCCCGCGCTCGCCGTCGGCGACGTGGTTCCGCTTGGCTGGCAAGTCGAGCATGTGCGTGCGCTCGATCCCCTTCTAGAGGCGAATTGATCGCCCCCTGCTGTACCAACACCAACCCTGCACGTGGAGAGAACAATAAATGTTGAGATCCCTGAAGTTCACAGCCCTGACACTGAGCATGATGGGTGCGGCAAGCGCGATGGCGGCGGGCCCGGACCTGACCGTGGTGTCTTTCGGCGGGGCGAACAAGGCGGCTCAGGTCAAAGCCTTCTACGCACCGTGGGAAGCCGCCGGCAACGGCAAGATCGTGGCTGGTGAGTACAACGGCGAAATGGCCAAGGTCAAGGCCATGGTCGATACCAAGAGTGTTTCCTGGGACCTGGTGGAGGTCGAGTCTCCGGAATTATCCCGTGGTTGCGACGAAGACATGTTCGAGCAATTGGACCCAGCCCTGTTCGGCAAGGCCGAAGACTACGTCAAGGGCGCCATCCAGCCTTGCGGCGTAGGTTTCTTCGTGTGGTCGACCGTGCTGGCCTACAACGCCGACAAACTCAAGACCGCGCCGACCAGTTGGGCAGACTTCTGGGACACCAAGCAATTCCCGGGCAAGCGCGGCCTGCGCAAAGGCGCCAAGTACACCCTGGAATTCGCCCTGATGGCCGACGGCGTAGCGCCGAAAGATGTCTATAAAGTGCTGGCCGGCAAGGATGGTCAGGACCGTGCGTTCAAGAAGCTCGACGAGCTCAAGCCGAATATCCAGTGGTGGGAAGCCGGCGCCCAGCCGCCGCAATACCTGGCTTCCGGTGACGTGGTCATGAGCTCGGCCTACAACGGCCGAATCGCTGCGGTACAGAAAGAAAGCAACCTGAAAGTGGTGTGGAACGGCGGTATCTACGACTTCGACGCTTGGGCCATCCCGCGCGGCCTGGACAAGACCCGCGCCGAAGCGGCGAAGAAATTCATCGCCTTCTCGGTTGCACCGCAGCAGCAGAAGACCTACTCGGAAAACATCGCCTACGGCCCGGCCAATACCCAGGCTGTGCCGTTGCTGGCCAAGGATGTCCTGAAAGACATGCCGACCACCCCGGAAAACATCGCCAATCAGGTGCAGATCGACGTGAGCTTCTGGGCTGACAACGGTGAGCAACTGGAGCAGCGCTTCAACTCCTGGGCGGCCAAGTAACCCGACGGTCTGAAGCTGGATGAGATCCCTGTGGGAGCGAGCTTGCTCGCGATAGCGGTTTGTCAGACACATCAATGTTGAATGTGCCGTAGCCATCGCGAGCAAGCTCGCTCCCACAGGTGCTTGCTCCAATCGGGTGTTTCAAAAGAACAGAGGCGGCCCGCCGCCCCTGTAACGATAAAAAGATTTGCGGAGTTCGCCATGGCCATCGCCGTTCCACTGAACGCGGGCACCAGCCCCACCCTCAAGCAACGGCTCAAGCGCGCCGAGCGGGTCAACCGCTGGAAGGCCCAGGCCTTGATCGCGCCGCTGGTGCTGTTTCTGTTGCTGGTGTTCCTGGTGCCGATCGTGGCGCTGTTGTTCAAAAGCGTCAGCAACCCGGAAGTGGTGGGCGCCATGCCACGCACGGTCGCTGCCGTCGCGGCCTGGGACGGGCGCGGTTTGCCGGGCGAGCCGGTGTACAAGGCTGCCAGTGAAGACCTGGCCGAAGCCCGCAAGAATCAGACCCTGGGCGACTTGTCCAAGCGCCTGAACATGGAACTGGCCGGCTATCGCAGCCTGCTGACCAAGACTGCTCGGGCGTTGCCGTTTGCCACCGAGCCGGCTTCCTATAAAGAAGCCATGGAAAACCTCGATGAGCGTTGGGGCGACCCGGCGTACTGGCAGGTGATCCGCCGCAACACCAGTAATGTCACCCCGTACTACCTGCTGGCGGCCGTCGACCACCGCATCGATGACCTGGGGGAACTGGCCCCGGCGACTCCCGACCAGGCGATTTACCTGGATATTTTCACCCGTACGTTCTGGATGGGCCTGGTCATCACCGCGATCTGCCTGGTGCTGGCCTATCCGCTGGCCTACCTGCTGGCGAACCTGCCGTCGCGCCAAAGCAATCTGTTGATGATCCTGGTGTTGCTACCGTTCTGGACCTCGATCCTGGTGCGCGTCGCCGCATGGATCGTGCTGCTGCAGTCGGGCGGCCTGATCAACAGTGGCCTGATGGCCATGGGCATCATCGATAAGCCCCTGGAGCTGGTGTTCAACCGCACCGGTGTCTACATCTCCATGGTCCATATCCTGCTGCCGTTCATGATCCTGCCGATCTACAGCGTGATGAAGGGCATCTCGCCCACCTATATGCGGGCGGCGATTTCCCTGGGCTGCCATCCGTTCGCCAGTTTCTGGCGGGTGTATTTCCCGCAGACCTATGCCGGTGTCGGCGCCGGTTGTCTGTTGGTGTTCATCCTTGCCATCGGCTACTACATCACGCCGGCGCTGCTGGGCAGCCCGAACGACCAGATGGTCAGCTATTTCGTCGCGTTCTACACCAACACCAGTATCAACTGGGGCATGGCCACGGCGCTCGGCGGCCTGCTGTTGCTGGCGACCGTTGTGCTTTACCTGATTTACAACCGGCTGGTGGGTGCCAGTCGCCTGCGCCTGAGCTAAGGGGAGATCGAAAAATGCTGAGTCCTTACATGTCTCCCATCGAACGGGTGTGGTACTACACCTTGCGCACACTCTGCGGGCTGATCCTGTTGTTCCTGATTCTGCCGGTGCTGGTGATCATTCCACTGTCGTTCAACTCCGGCAGCTTCCTGGTGTACCCGCTGCAAGGTTTTTCGCTGCAGTGGTACCACGATTTCTTCGCCTCGGCCGAATGGATGCGGGCGTTGAAGAACAGCATCATCGTGGCTCCAGCGGCGACGTTGCTGGCGATGATCTTTGGCACGCTGGCGGCGATCGGCCTGACCCGGGGTGACTTTCCGGGCAAGGCGCTGGTGATGGCCCTGGTGATTTCGCCCATGGTGGTGCCGGTGGTGATCATCGGCGTGGCCAGCTACCTGTTCTTCGCACCGCTGGGGATGGGCAACAGTTTCCTCTCGCTGATCGTGGTCCACGCCGTGCTGGGCGTGCCGTTCGTCATCATCACCGTGTCGGCGACCTTGCAGGGGTTCAATCACAATCTGGTCCGCGCCGCCGCCAGCCTCGGGGCTTCGCCACTGACGGCGTTTCGTCGGGTGACCTTGCCGTTGATCGCCCCGGGCGTAATCTCCGGCGCCCTGTTCGCCTTCGCGACGTCGTTCGATGAAGTGGTGGTGACCCTGTTCCTGGCCGGCCCCGAGCAGGCAACGTTGCCACGGCAGATGTTCAGCGGCATCCGCGAGAACCTCAGCCCCACCATCGCCGCGGCGGCGACGCTGCTGATTGCCTTCTCGGTGATCCTGCTGCTGACCCTGGAATGGTTGCGTGGGCGTAGCGAGAAGTTGCGCACGGCCCAGGTATAACGTCTTACATGGATCCAGTGTGGGAGCGGGCTTGCTCGCGAATGCAGTGTGCCAGTCGACATAAATGTTGAATGTGCCGCCGTATTCGCGAGCAAGCCCGCTCCCACAATGGGGTTGAGGTGTATTCATAAGCTGAATAGCAGACAACCCCCAATACCGAGCTATTCTTGTGCCAGCCCACACTCGAACAAGAGGCCGCGCACATGAGTCTTTCCTCATTCAAGATCGCCCATAAACTGATCACCGGTGCCGCTGCCATCGAGCAACTGGCCGCCGAGTTGACGCGCCTGGACGTCGACAACCCGCTGATCGTGACCGATGCGGCGTTGGTCCAGTCCGGCACCGTGGAGCTGGCCCTGCAACATCTGGGCGGGCGCGACTACGAGATTTTCGACCGGGTCATGCCGGACCCGGAAATCGCCATCGTCGAGGATTGCATGCAAGCCTACCGCGATGGTGGTCATGATGGCCTGATCGGCCTGGGCGGCGGCAGTGCCATCGACATTGCCAAGTGTGTGGGCGTCTATGCCGGGTACCACGGCGAGTTGCAAGATATGTTTGGCGTCGATCAGGTGCCGCGCAAAGGCCCGCCCATGATTGCCATTCCCACCACCGCCGGTACCGGTTCGGAAGTCACCAACGTGGCGATCCTCTCCGACAAGGCCGCGCAGCTGAAAAAAGGCATCGTCAGCGATTTTCTGTTGCCGGACGTGGCGCTGGTCAGCCCACAGATGACCCTCACGTGCCCCCGTGGCGTAACGGCTTCCAGTGGTGTCGATGCGCTGGTCCATGCCATCGAGGCCTACCTGTCGCTCAATGCTTCGCCGATCACCGATGCCCTGGCTATCGGCGCAGTCAAGCTGATCAGCAAGGCGTTGCCCAAGGCCTACGCCAACCCCGCCCATCTGCAAGCCCGTGAGGACATGGCCACCGCCAGCCTGATGGCCGGCATGGCCTTCGGCAACGCCGGCGTTGGCGCGGTACACGCGCTGGCCTATCCGTTAGGTGGGCGCTTTCACGTTTCTCACGGTGTCGCCAATGCGTTGTTGCTGCCGTACGTCATGGCGTGGAACAAGATGGCGTGCGTCGAGCGCATGCGTGACATCGCCGAAGCCATGGGTATCAGGACGGCCCATCTGAGCGATATGGAGGCCGCCGACGAAGCCGTGGAAGCCATGGTTGCCTTGTGCGCCGCCGTGGAAATCCCCCAGGGCCTGAGTAGCTTGGGCGTGACCGAGGACGTGATTCCCTCCATGGCCCTGGAGGCCGTGGGGATCGAGCGGTTGATGCGCAACAACCCACGCAAGCTGACCGCCAGCGACATCGAGAAGATCTACCGCGCGGCGTATTGATCGACGGTCACGGTGGGCGCGCCAAATCTTGAGGTATACAATGCGCGCCATCGTGATTTCGCTCAAAACAGGTGCGTCATGCAGCCCTTCGCTATTGCTCCGTCGATTCTCTCCGCCGACTTCGCCCGCCTGGGCGAGGAAGTGGACAACGTTCTGGCCGCCGGGGCCGACATCGTGCACTTCGATGTCATGGACAACCACTACGTACCCAACCTGACCATCGGCCCGATGGTCTGCGCGGCGCTGCGCAAGTACGGCGTCACCGCGCCGATCGACGCGCACCTGATGGTCAGCCCGGTGGACCGCATCGTCGGTGATTTCATCGAAGCCGGTGCCACCTACATCACCTTCCATCCTGAAGCCACGTTGCACATCGACCGCTCCCTGCAGTTGATCCGCGAGGGCGGTTGCAAGGCCGGCCTGGTGTTCAACCCGGCAACGCCCCTGGACGTGCTCAAGTACGTGATGGACAAGGTCGACATGATCCTGCTGATGAGTGTCAACCCTGGTTTCGGCGGGCAGAAATTCATCCCGGGCACCCTCGACAAGCTGCGCGAAGCCCGGGCGCTGATCGATGCCTCGGGGCGTGACATCCGTCTGGAAATCGACGGTGGCGTGAACGTAAACAATATCCGTGAAATCGCCGCGGCCGGCGCCGACACGTTCGTCGCGGGCTCAGCGATTTTCAACGCCCCTGACTACAACGAGGTGATTGCAAAAATGCGCGCCGAACTGGCCCTGGCCCGCCCATGAGCGGCTTCGAGCAGCTGTTCCCCGGCAGCTTGCCGCGTCTGGTGATGTTCGACCTCGATGGCACATTGGTCGATTCGGTCCCGGACCTCGCGGCGGCCGTGGACAGTATGCTGCTCAAGCTTGGGCGTCCGTCCGCTGGCATCGACTCGGTGCGCCACTGGGTGGGCAACGGTGCGCCCATGCTGGTGCGCCGCGCCCTGGCCAATCACATCGATGCCCAGGGCGTCGATGACGCCGAGGCCGAGCGGGCGCTCGAGCTGTTCAACGAAGCCTACGAAGGCAACCACGAGCTGACGGTGGTCTACCCCGGTGTACGCTCCACGCTCAAGTGGCTGAAAAAGCAGGGCGTGGAAATGGCCCTGATTACCAACAAGCCGGAACGCTTCGTTGCGCCGCTGCTGGACCAGATGAAAATCGGCCGCTATTTCCGCTGGATCATCGGTGGCGATACCTTGCCACAGAAAAAACCTGACCCTGCCGCGCTGTTCTTCGTGATGAAAATGGCCAACATCCCGGCCTCGCAATCCTTGTTCGTCGGCGACTCGCGCAGCGATGTGCTGGCGGCCAAGGCGGCAGGGGTCAAATGCGTGGGGCTGAGTTACGGCTATAACCACGGCCGGCCCATCGCCGAAGAGTTTCCGACGCTGGTAATCGACGATTTGCGCCTGTTAATTCCCGGTTGCCTGGACCCGGCCGCTGAGATAACGTTGCCCGACGCTGTTCAATCCTCTTCTGGAAACGCCATCGTGGTGGTCACTCGCAAGCTCTGGATGAAAGTCATGAAGGCCCTGGCCCGCTGGCGTTGGCGCGCCTGACGTGATCCTGGCCGGTTATCCGGCGCGTTTGCATACCTGACTGTCAGCTCCTCTTGCCACGAGGCACCCCATGATCCGTGAAGAATTCCTGCGTCTAGCCGCTGCCGGCTACAACCGCATCCCCCTTGCCTGCGAAACCCTGGCCGACTTCGATACGCCGCTTTCGATCTATCTCAAGCTGGCCGACCAGCCCAACTCCTACCTGCTCGAATCGGTACAGGGCGGGGAAAAGTGGGGCCGTTACTCCATCATCGGCCTGCCGTGCCGTACGGTGCTGCGGGTCCATGACCATCGCATCAGCGTGACCCACGACGGCGTCGAAATCGAAAGCCTCGACGTCGAAGACCCGCTGGCATTCGTCGAAACCTTCAAGGCCCGCTACAACGTGCCGACCATTTCCGGCCTGCCGCGTTTCAACGGTGGCCTGGTGGGGTATTTCGGCTACGACTGCGTACGCTACGTGGAAAAACGCCTGGGCACCTGCCCGAACCCCGATCCCTTGGGCGTGCCGGATATCTTGCTGATGGTCTCCGACGCCGTCGTGGTCTTCGATAACCTCGCCGGCAAGATGCACGCCATCGTCCTGGCCGACCCGTCCCGGGAAGATGCCTACGAGCAAGGTCAGAAAAGCCTGCAGGCGCTGTTGGAAAAACTTCGTCAACCGATCACGCCGCGTCCGGGCCTGGATTTCAGCAAGCAGTCGGCGGCCGACCCGGTGTTCCGTTCCAGTTTCACCCAGGACGATTACGAACGGGCTGTCGATACCATCAAGGAATACATCCTCGCCGGCGACTGCATGCAGGTGGTGCCGTCGCAACGGATGTCCATCGACTTCAAAGCCGCGCCCATCGATCTCTACCGGGCGCTGCGCTGCTTCAACCCGACGCCTTACATGTACTTCTTCAACTTCGGCGACTTCCATGTCGTCGGCAGTTCGCCAGAAGTGCTGGTGCGAGTCGAAGACAACCTGATCACCGTGCGCCCGATCGCCGGCACTCGCCCCCGTGGTGCCACGGAGGAGGCCGACCGGGCGCTGGAAGAAGACCTGCTGTCGGACGACAAGGAAATCGCCGAGCACCTGATGCTGATCGACCTGGGGCGCAACGATACCGGGCGGGTCTCGGAAATCGGTTCGGTGAAACTCACCGAGAAGATGGTCATCGAGCGCTATTCCAACGTGATGCACATCGTGTCCAACGTCACAGGCCAGTTGAAGGCCGGGCTGACGGCCATGGACGCCTTACGGGCGATCCTGCCGGCGGGCACCTTGTCCGGCGCGCCGAAAATCCGCGCGATGGAAATCATCGACGAACTGGAGCCGGTCAAGCGGGGGGTGTACGGCGGGGCCGTGGGTTATTTCGCCTGGAACGGCAACATGGACACCGCGATTGCCATTCGCACCGCGGTCATCAAGAACGGCGAACTGCACGTGCAGGCCGGCGGCGGCATCGTCGCCGACTCGGTGCCGGCATTGGAATGGGAAGAAACCTTGAACAAACGCCGGGCGATGTTCCGCGCCGTGGCGCTGGCCGAGCAGACCTCGAACGACTGAAGGCCTCCAATAACTGTGGCGAGGGAGCATGCTTCCTCGCCACAGTTCCTTCAGCGACTCGATCAGAAATGTGGGAGCGAGCTTGCTCGCGATGAGGCCGTCATATGCAACCCATAGGTCGACTGACAGCCCGCTATCGCGAGCAAGCTCGCTCCCACAGGCTCTCCTCGATCAGAAGTCCAGGCTGACGCCCAGGCTCACCCCTTGCTGGGTCAGGTCATCATCCTTGCGCAACGTATAACCGCCCCGCAGCGCCAGGTCGTTGGTCAACTTGTGGCTGACCCCCAGGCTCAGGCGATTCAGGTGGCTCTGTGGCGTGTAGCCTTCCAGCGTGAAATCGTTGGCTGGCAGGCTGTTGAGGGCGATGTTGACCTTTTGCGTGTCGTCTTCGTACTCGCGCTCGTGGGCATATTCGCCAAACACCTGGGTCTGCCGGGTGATGTTGTATTTGCCCTGCAAGCCAATGCCCAGGCGTTTCGAGTCGCGGGTCTGGTCATCGAAGGTCAGAGCCGTGGAGCGGTTGCTCTTTTCCGAGTAGCCATCGACTTCCACCTTCGCATAGTCAGCACTGATAAACGGCGAGAGGTGCCATTCGCTGCCCGGCTGGGCAATGTCGTAGCCCACCCGCGTGCTGAATGCCCAGAGATGGCCGTCGGTGTCGCCTTTCTCTTGCGCTTCGTTGACGCCCAGGTCGAACTTGCGTTCCAGGTTGTCGTAGTCGAGCTTGCCGCCAGTCAGTGCCGCATCGGCCCACCAGCGGTTTTGCTGGAACTGGGCGAAGGCGGTGGCCAGGTAGCTGTTGAGCTTGTACTCCGAATCGTTATGGCCTGCTTCCATGTCCTGGCGGTAGAGACCGGCGGCGACACCTACGCGCCAAGCCTCATTGAGGCGATAGCTGCCGCCGACGTTGAGGCTGTAGCCGCTGCCGTCGGCGCTGGCGCTGCTGCCCTGGCTGTCCATGTCCAAGTGTTGGCCGCCACCTGCCACGATGGCTCGCCACTGGCCGACCGCCTGCCAGTCCTCCCAGTCCGATTGCCACTGGCTGCGCAACTCATCCTGGTGAGCACGCAGGGTCGAGTGGGCCATTTCCGGTAGCAATGTCAGTTCCCAGGGCGCCGCAAGCAGGGAAAAAGCATAGTCGGCGATCAGTTTTTGCCCGGTTTCGGTTGGATGGACCGCGTCGTTGTAGATCAGCTTGCTGGGGTCTGGCGTGGCGCTGTTGATGCCATAGGTGGCATTTTCCGTGCAGCCGTTGCCGCTGAAGCAGGTTGCGGTGAGATTCTCGCCGGTGGCGAGGCCGAATCTTGCCGGATCGGCGAAGCTTTCTTTCAGCAGAAGCGGAATGTTCAGTGGAATGATTTCAGCGTCGATGCCTTGCAGGCGTGTGATCAATTGTTGGTTGAACTGATTGCCCAACTGCGAAAAGGTGTCCTGCAAGGGGCCGCCGTTGAGGGCCGGCGTCAGGCCCAGGTCGGGCAACAGCCAGACCATCACATAGCGGGCACCGGCCGTCTGCAGTACCTGGACGCTGTCGGCCAGGCGGTCCGCGGCGGCGTTCGCTTGCGCGGTGTTCAGTACCCGGCCTTGAAGGAAGTCGTTACCGCCACCGGAAAGGTAATACAGCGCATTCGGATCGGCCCGCAGGCCATTGGATTGCAGATAGCCGGGACGGCTGCGTTCGCCGGTGTCGGATACACCGGTAATCGATTCGAGGATCTGGTCGGTACGATAACCGCCCACCGCCCAGTTATTGCCGTCTGCCAGCCCTTGGTCGGCGCGGACCGCCGAGGTGGAGGCGGCGGTCTCGTCGGCGGAATAACCCAGGCGCCCACCCAGCAGTTGGGTGGAGTTGGCCGAATAGGCTTCACCGCTGCCGTCCGTATAGATCGGACCGGTTCGGTTGGTATAGCGCTCGGTCGAGCCGGGCGGGCCATTCGGGTCGGCGAACTGGCCCGCGTCATTGAGGCTGTCGCCGAACACAATGAATTTGGAGTACGGGTTGGGAGCGGCGCTCGCCTGGGCGCAAGCCATCGCCAGCAGGCAACCGGCAATCGGTACGAACAACGTCTTTTTGATCATGGGAAAGTCCGTTTTTATCTTTTTGTTGTTAGAAAACGAAACGACAGTACCAAAAACTTCCGGCGTTTTGCCATCTATCCGGAACGTCGCGATTGTTTCAAAGCCCTTCGGGAACGGTCATATTGCGTGCTCCGTCCAGCTAAGCTACTGTGCCGGAACGTATGAACGAGACTTCCCCTGTGTCGATTGCCAGCAAACTTCTGGATCAAATGATCAAGGCACACGCCCGTTGGCGTTGGCGCGCCTGAACATTCTCCGCCGGCCTCGCCGGACCTGTACCGATTTGCCTTCTTTACCCGCTGTAGAACCGCTTCGCCGGGGCATCAATCGCCTCGCCAAGCGCAGCAGCGTGCGGGTCACTCTCTGAAGGCTGTGTTTAAAGTCAGTGAATTCAATAGGTTGCTTAGCCATGTTGCTGATGATCGATAACTACGACTCTTTTACCTACAACGTTGTGCAATACCTTGGCGAGCTGGGCTCCGAGGTCAAAGTCGTGCGCAACGACGAACTGACCATTGCCGAAATCGAAGCCCTCAAGCCTGAGCGCATCGTGGTTTCCCCCGGCCCGTGCACGCCGACCGAAGCGGGCATTTCCATCGACGCCATCAAGTATTTCGCCGGCAAGCTACCGATCCTGGGTGTCTGCCTGGGGCATCAGTCGATCGGCCAGGCGTTCGGTGGCGATGTCGTGCGCGCCCGACAAGTCATGCACGGTAAGACTAGCCCGGTATTCCACGAGGACAAGGGCGTGTTCGAAGGACTGAATCGTCCGCTTACCGTAACTCGCTACCACTCTTTGATCGTCAAGCGCGAAACGCTGCCTGATTGCCTGGAATTGACGGCCTGGACCCAGCTTGAAGACGGCTCGGTCGATGAGATCATGGGGTTGCGCCACAAGACACTTAATATCGAGGGTGTGCAATTTCATCCCGAGTCTATTCTCACCGAGCAGGGCCACGAGCTGTTCGCCAACTTCCTCAAACAAACCGGCGGCACGCGCTAAGGACTTTTCATGGATATCAAGACAGCCCTGAGCCGTATCGTCGGCCATCTCGACTTGAGCACCGACGAGATGCGCGATGTGATGCGCGAAATCATGACCGGCCAATGCACGGATGCGCAGATCGGCGCGTTCATGATGGCCATGCGCATGAAGAGCGAGAGCATCGATGAAATCGTCGGCGCGGTGTCGGTGATGCGTGAACTGGCGGACAAGGTCGAACTCAAGACGCTGGACGGCGTGGTCGATGTGGTCGGCACCGGTGGTGATGGCGCCAATATCTTCAACGTTTCCACCGCCTCGTCGTTTGTGGTCGCGGCGGCCGGTTGCACCGTTGCCAAGCACGGCAACCGCGCGGTCTCAGGCAAGAGCGGCAGTGCCGATTTGCTGGAGGCAGCCGGCGTCTACCTGAACCTGACGCCGATTCAAGTGGCGCGCTGCATCGACAATGTCGGCATTGGTTTCATGTTTGCCCAGACCCATCACACTGCCATGAAACACGCCGCCGCGCCGCGCCGTGACCTGGGCCTGCGGACACTGTTCAACATGCTCGGCCCGCTTACGAATCCGGCCGGCGTGAAGCATCAAGTGGTTGGGGTGTTCAGCCAGGCGTTGTGCCGGCCATTGGCCGAAGTCCTGCAACGCCTGGGCAGCAAACACGTGCTGGTGGTTCATTCGAAAGATGGCCTGGATGAATTCAGCCTGGCGGCGCCCACATTCGTGGCCGAACTAAAAAATGATCAGATCAGCGAGTATTGGGTCGAACCTGAAGACCTCGGCATGAAAAGCCAGAGTTTGCATGGCCTGGCGGTCGATGGCCCGGCCCAGTCGCTGGAGTTGATCCGCGATGCCCTGGGTCGCCGCAAGACCGAGAATGGCCAGAAAGCCGCCGAGATGATCGTGCTCAATGCCGGCGCTGCGTTGTACGCCGCCGACCACGCCAGCAGCCTCAAGCAAGGCGTGGAACTGGCCCATGATGCGCTGCACACTGGCCTGGCCAGGGAAAAACTCGAAGAGTTGGGTGCATTTACCGCCGTATTCAAAGTGGAGAACGAAGGATGAGCGTGCCAACGGTTCTGGAAAACATTCTGGCTCGCAAGGCCCAGGAAGTGGCTGAGCGCCGCGCGCGCGTCAGTCTGGCCGAGCTGGAAAACCTGGCGCGTTCAGCGGATGCGCCGCGCGGTTTTGCCAAGGCGCTGATGGATCAGGCCAAGAAAAAACAGCCGGCGGTCATTGCCGAAATCAAGAAGGCTTCTCCCAGCAAGGGCGTAATTCGTGAACACTTCGTCCCGGCCGACATCGCACGGAGCTATGAGAAGGGCGGTGCGACCTGCCTCTCGGTGCTGACCGACGTCGACTTTTTCCAAGGGGCCGATGACTACTTGAAGCAGGCACGGGCGGCATGCAAGTTGCCGGTGATCCGCAAAGACTTCATGATCGACCCGTACCAGATCGTCGAGGCGCGTGCGCTGGGCGCCGATTGCGTGCTTTTGATCGTCTCTGCCCTGGATGACGTGAAAATGGCCGAGCTGGCGGCCGTGGCCAAGAGCGTCGGGCTCGATGTCCTGGTGGAAGTCCATGATGGCGACGAGTTGGAGCGAGCCCTGAAAACCCTCGATACCAAACTGGTCGGCGTGAACAACCGCAACCTGCACACCTTTGAAGTCAGCCTGGAAACCACCCTGGACCTGTTGCCTCGCATCCCGCGTGATCGCTTGGTCATCACCGAAAGCGGCATCCTCAACCGGGCCGATGTCGAGTTGATGGAAGTCAGCGATGTGTATTCGTTCCTGGTGGGGGAGGCGTTCATGCGGGCCGAGAATCCGGGGACTGAATTGCAGCGACTGTTCTTTCCTGAACGAGGCCTGCCAGTGAGCAGCTCGACGCTGGACTGATCCATGTCGCCTGTGATTTCCCTCACCGTCGAAGCTGGCCTGCAAGCCGAACAGGACCTGTTGGCCAGCATCTGCGCGGGCGACGCCGAGTTCGGCCTGCTGTTCTGGCAGCCCAATGACCGTGCGCTGGTCATGCCGCGTCGCTTGAGTCGGCTGCCGGGGTTCGAACACGCCAGTGAAGTATCGGCCGCCCATGGCTGGCCAGTCCTGCTACGTGAAACCGGTGGCGAGCCGGTGCCGCAATCGGCCGCTACCGTCAATATCGCCTTGGTCTACGCGCCACCGCGCAGCGAAGGCGACCACGGCCGCATCGAAACCGGATATCGCCGGTTGTGCGACCCCATCTGCCAATTGTTGGATGAATTGGGCGGGGTGGCTTCGCTGGGAGAAGTGGACGGGGCTTTTTGCGACGGGCGCTTCAACGTCAACCTCGACGGCCGGAAAATGGTCGGCACTGCTCAGCGCTGGCGCCAGAGCAAGGGGGGGCAACGTCCGGTGGGTCTGGTGCATGGCGCGCTTTTGCTGGAGAACGAGCGTGAGTCCATGGTCGCGGCAGTCAATCGCTTCAATGAGGCCTGTGGCCTGGAACAGCGAGTGCGTGCCGAGAGCCACATTGCCTTGCGTGAAAAATTCCCGGCGCCTCACGCACTGGAGCGACTCGAGGCGCTGTACCGGGAATTACAGACTCAACTGCTGGGTGCTTAACGCGTTCCGAACACCACCATGGTCTTGCCTTTGACGTTGACCAGGTTGCGCTCTTCCAGGTCCTTGAGTACGCGACCGACCATTTCACGCGAGCAACCGACAATCCGGCCAATCTCCTGGCGGGTCACCTTGATCTGCATGCCGTCCGGGTGGGTCATGGCATCGGGCTGCTTGCACAGCTCCAACAGACAACGTGCGACACGCCCGGTGACGTCGAAAAATGCGAGATCGCCGACCTTGCGGGTGGTGTTGCGCAGGCGCTGTGCGATTTGTCCGCTGAGGACGTAAAGAATGTCCGGGTCTTGCAGGGACAGTTCTCGGAATTTGGCGTAGCTGATTTCCGCAACCTCACATTCAATCTTGGTCCGCACCCAGGCGCTGCGTTCCTGTTCCTTGCCCGCCTGTTCGAACAACCCCAGCTCACCGAAAAAATCTCCGGAATTGAGGTAGGCGATGATCATTTCCCGACCGTCATCATCCTCTATCAGGATAGTGACCGAGCCCTTGATGATGAAAAACAGCGTCTCGGAACGATCTCCCGCACAAATGATGTTGTGTTTGGCTGGGTAGCGGCGGCGCTGGCAATGCATCAAGAGCTTGTCGAGATTCTTGATCTTGAACGTGGGAGTAATGGCAACCATGGTTGTATCCCGAAAGACTGCGCGGTGTAGTGGTTTGGTTTTTTATGAAGGCGAATAGCTACTGCTAAAGATGGCCATACGCCAGTGAGTTGGCGCCAGCTTAACAGAGGCGTCCTCAATAGATTTGAGAATTTACCTACAGGCTGACGGGACGGGCTCCTAAGACGAAGAGCGGTCATGGCGAAGCGCTGTGCTAAGCTGGCGACCCTTTTTTAACAGTGGAGTCTTGGCGATGAAGGCACGCATCCAATGGGCTGGCGAAGCCATGTTCCTCGGTGAGTCAGGCAGTGGTCATGTGGTCGTCATGGACGGCCCGCCAGAGGCCGGTGGTCGGAACCTGGGTGTTCGGCCGATGGAAATGCTCCTGTTGGGCGTCGGCGGTTGCAGCAATTTCGACGTGGTCAGCATTCTTAAAAAGTCCCGCCAGGCCGTCGAAAGCTGCGAAGCGTTTCTGGAAGCGGAACGTGCTACCGAAGATCCAAAGGTATTCACCAAGATCCACATGCACTTCGTGGTGAAGGGGCGAGCCTTGAAGGAAGCCCAGGTCAAGCGGGCCATTGAGCTGTCCGCCGAGAAATACTGCTCGGCTTCGATCATGCTCGGCGCCGCCGGAGTCGAAATCACCCACGATTATGAAATCATCGAATTGGGTTGAGTCGATCTCAATGGCGAAGCCCGCAACTCGCCGCGTTGAAATCCTGAACTAAAGAAAAAGGCGACTCCCGCTGGAAGTCGCCTTTTTCATTGGCGTTGCAGTGGGGATGGGTTTTCCAGCCCCCTATCTCCGTCAAATCCGATAAGTGCTCTTGGTCATGACCTTGGCCAGCAGGCTCATGCCGAACTTCACCGGGGCCGGAAAACGGAAGCCGCCGGCGTCAAGCGCACTTTCTGCATGGTGTTCTTCATCCACGCGCATCTGCTCGAGGATTGCCCGGGACTTTTCATCCTCGGCCGGCAGTTGCTCCAGGTGTTCGTTCAAGTGCTTGCACACTTGATGCTCGGTCGCGGCAACGAAGCCGAGGCTGACTTTATCGCTGATCAGGCCAGCGACGGCGCCGATCCCGAATGACATCCCGTAGAACAGCGGGTTCAGGACGCTGGTGTGGCTGCCCAGTTGGCGAATGCGTTGTTCACACCAGACCAGATGGTCGATTTCTTCCTCGGCGGCGTGTTCCATTGCCTCACGCACCTGGGGCAGCTTCGCTGTCAGCGCCTGGCCCTGATAAAGCGCCTGGGCACAGACTTCGCCGGTGTGGTTGATACGCATCAATCCGGCGACATGGCGGGTTTGCTCGTCACTCAGTTGCGCGTCCGGCTGCACGATAGCCGGTGATGGGCGGTACGGCTGGCCACTGAAGGGCAGCAGGGTGCGCATCGCGGTATCGGCTTGCAGCAATAGACGGTCAATCGGCGAGTAGTGACGTTGGGTAGTCATGCTTACCTCCGGGAAAAATCACAGCGGCCAGTTTAACCCAATCGGCCGCCGAAAATTTGCGTTGGGTCAGGGGTATCAGCCCGGCGGCCAGTGCATCTGGCGCTGACCCAGCACATGCATATGAATGTGATAGACCGTCTGCCCTCCCAGTTCATTGCAATTCATCACCACGCGAAAACCTTCTTCACAGCCCAACTCCAGTGCCAGGCGCTGGGCAGTGAACAGAATGTGCCCGGCCAGGCCCTTGTCTTCTTCGGTGAGGTCATTGAGCGTACGGATCGGTTTTTTCGGAATGACCAAAAAATGCACGGGTGCCTGCGGGGCGATGTCGTGGAAGGCCAATACCTGGTCATCCTCGTAGATGATCTTTGCCGGGATTTCCCGGTTGATGATCTTGGTAAACAGAGTATCCACAGCTGTTTTCTCCGTTGGGTTCGTCGAGCTCGGGTGTCGTGAAGGCTCCGTTGGGGCGCCTGGTTGTTCAACATGAAGGAATCAGCGTGGGCAGTAAGCCTTGTTGATCATGCCGGCGATGGTCCGGACCAGCCATCGCGATCCCAGTCGCGGCAGTACGGCCAGCCAGCGATTGCGGCGTCCAGGAATGATGATGGCGCGGTTCTTGTCCAGTGCGCGTACGGCGTACAGGGCAACTTCCTCCGGGCTCATCAGCAACTTGCTGTCGATGAGTTTCTGTTCGTCCATCTGCGCCTTGGCGAAAAAGCCGGTCCGGGTCGGCCCAGGGCAAAGCACCGAGACCTTGATCGCGCATTTCTTCAGTTCAACTCGCAGGGCTTCGGAAAAATGCAGTACATAGGCCTTGCTGGCGTAATAAGTACTCATCCAGGGGCCGGGTTGGAATGCGGCGATCGAGGCAACGTTGAGGATCTGGCCGCCGCCGAGTAGCGCCATGCTATTACCGATGGCGTGACAAAGCCGTGTCAGGGCGAGGATGTTGACTTCGATCAGGTCCTGCTCGGTCATCCAGTCCTGGCCCAGGAACGGCCCACTGGTGCCGATGCCAGCACAATTGACCAGCAGATCGATCTGCCGCTCGCTTTCCTCCAGTTCCAGCAGAAAGCCTGAAAGCCTCAGCGGTTCGCCCAGGTCACAGGCCCGGAACAATACTTCCACGCCGAACCGCTGAGTCAGTTCGATTGCAATACTTTCCAGCCGATCACGCTGTCGAGCCACCAGTATCAGGTTGCGGCCGCGCCGGGCCAGCGCTTCGGCCATGGCCAGGCCGATACCGCTGGAAGCGCCAGTGATCAGTGCGTAACGGGTCATGCAGTTCTCCATCGCAATAGCCCGCCGCCAGTTGACTGCGCTGTCACCGGCATGAAGCGCGCTTATTGTTCCTCTTCTTCATAGTCTACAGAAGGCGGAGCGGGCTCGGCTGCCTCGACGGCGGGCTCTTCAGAGGTTTCGTTGCTGGACTCGCTGCTTTCATAGCTGCTCAGGCTGCTGCTGTCGTAGTCCTCCTGAAGGGCCCCGAAGATGCCGGCAAAGGTGGCCATGAAAATCAGGACGATCATCACCAGCCACAGCGAGGCCAGCAATTTGACCGCTGTGGTGTTGCGCGGCGGCGGCGGGCCGTACTGGTTTGCGCCGGTATTGCCCGGAGCGATGATTAGGATGAAGGGGAAGATGCTGCCCACGAACGGAACCAGGTTGATCAGCCACAACCACCCCGACCAACCGAGATCATGCAGGCGCTGGACGTTGAACTGGATGCTCACGAAGGCAAAGGCTAGCACGACGACTGCGGCGAGCAGGCCGCCGACGATGAGTCCCGCGACCGAGTCGGAAGCCAGCAGCCAGGCCGTGGACAGCCAGAAGCCTATGCCGACCAAGGGCAGTAGGGCCAGGGTCAATACCATGGTCCAGGCCAGGTAGCGTAGACGGCCGATACGCCCGTCGAAACTGAAGGGTTTGAGTGTGCCGTACTCGGCAAGCGCTTCACCGACTTCGGCGCGGGGAGGCGCGTATGGCGAGGCGGGCTCGACGATCGAATCGGGATGGCGTCCGCTCGGTTGCCGTGATGCCTCCTGTACCTCGTCAAGGTTCAGTTGGACGACGGGTTCGGCTTCGATCCTGGCATCGATTCCGCTCTTGTTGAGCGCTTCCAGATACTGCTGCGCCTCGCTCTGGGACAGGTTGCTTTTGAGAGCTACCTTTCGACCGGTGAACAGTCGTTCAATGGCGCTGACATCGCTTTTGAACAGCTCGGCGAGGTTGAGCTTGGCGGTGGTGGTATCGACGCCCGGCATCAGGCCGCCGTCAAATACGATGTTGAAACGGGTTTCGCTCATGCCCGGCATCCTTGTCTCTTAAAGTTGATGAGTTGTTTTGTTCAGGCTGATTCAGCGGGGCCATTGCCCACCAAGCTGCGCCGCCCGGGCTTGTGCCTGACGGTATTCTTCATCCAGGCGTGCCACCAACTGATCGACACTGGGCAAATCATCGATTTCACCCACGCCCTGGCCAGCGGACCATACGGTTTTCCAGGCCTTGGCTTCATCGTTCAGCGGTTTGAGTTTCGAGCCGAAATCCACCTGGCCTTTGTTCTGCAGGGCGGCCAGATCGAAACCGGCGTTCTCCAGACTCTGGCGCATGAAACTGGCCGGTACCCCGGATACAGCGGGAGTATGCACGATGTCTGCGGCTCTGGATGTGAGCAACATCTCTTTATAAGCGTCAGGTGCGTGGCTTTCGCTCGTACCGATAAAGCGCGTACCGAAGTAGGTCAGATCCGCGCCGAGCAATTGTGCGGCCAGGATCTGATGGCCGTGGTTCAGGCATCCTGCCAGCAGCAGGGTCTTATCGAAAAACTGCCGGATCTCGGCAATCAGTGAAAACGGGCTCCAGGTCCCGGCGTGCCCACCTGCGCCAGCAGCAACGGCGATCAAGCCATCGACACCGGCTTCGGCGGCTTTCTCGGCATGCCGTCGGGTCGTCACGTCATGGAACACCAGGCCGCCGTAACCGTGAACCGCGTCCACCAACTCTTTCACCGCACCCAAGCTGGTGATGACAATCGGCACCTTGTGTTCGATGCAGATGGCCAGGTCGGCCTGAAGTCGCGGATTGCTGTGATGAACAATCAGGTTTACCGCGTAGGGCGCCGGGTTTTCCAGGGTTGCCAAGCCTGCTTCGATTTCTTCCAGCCAGGCCTTGAAGCCGCTACTTTCGCGCTGGTTCAACGCCGGAAAGCTGCCGACAATGCCATTGCGGCAGCAGGCCAGTACCAGTTGTGGATTGGAAATCAGGAACATTGGCGCCGCCACGACGGGCAGTCGCAAGCGTTGTTCAAGCAGAGCGGGCAACGACATTGGAAGTACCCCGGATAATGGAGGCTGATTGGAGGTTAGAACGGTCGAACGACGACCAGAATTACGATAGCCAGCAATATCAGAACCGGCACTTCATTGAACCAGCGATAAAAGACATGGCTGCGGGTGTTTTCGCCACGGGCGAAGCGCTTTACCTGGGCGCCGCACATATGGTGGTAACCGATCAGCAGCACGACCAGGGTCAACTTGGCGTGCATCCAGCCTCCCTGGGTGAAGTAGGCGCCGGCATTGAGGCTGAGCAACCAGATGCCGAATACCAAGGTGGCAATCATCGCCGGGCCCATGATGCCGCGGTACAGCTTGCGCTCCATGACGCTGAAGCGTTCTTTGCTGACACTGTCTTCGCTTTGGGCGTGATAGACAAACAGGCGAGGCAAGTAGAACAGGCCAGCGAACCAGCAGACCATGCTGACAATGTGAAGTGCTTTGAGCCACAGATAGAGCATTTTTAGTTATTCCTCGATTCACGGTAGCTCGATAGTAGAGGTTAGAGCGGCCACACGTCACCTTGACGGTTGTCGCCACGCCCTGCGGCCCCTATCATCGACGGCTTTCCAGTGGGTTCGTTGAGGGCAGGTTTATGGTCAAGGTCGGTATCGTCGGCGGCACGGGTTACACCGGTGTCGAACTGCTGCGTCTTCTGGCACAGCATCCGCAGGCTGAGGTGGTGGTCATCACCTCCCGATCCGAGGCCGGCCTGGCCGTCGCCGACATGTATCCGAACCTGCGAGGCCATTACGACGGCCTGGCGTTCAGCGTTCCGGACGTCAAGACCCTCGGCGCCTGCGATGTGGTGTTCTTCGCCACGCCCCACGGTGTCGCCCACGCCCTGGCCGGTGAACTGCTGGCCGCTGGAACCAAGGTGATCGACCTGTCGGCGGACTTCCGTCTGCAGGACGCCGATGAGTGGGCCAAATGGTACGGCCAGCCCCACGGTGCACCGGAGCTGCTCGAGGAGGCGGTATACGGCTTGCCGGAAGTCAATCGCGAGAAAATCAAGCAGGCTCGACTGATCGCCGTACCGGGTTGCTATCCAACCGCTACACAGTTGGGCTTCTTGCCGTTGCTTGAGGCCGGTCTTGCCGATACTTCGCGTCTGATTGCCGACTGCAAGTCCGGTGTCAGCGGTGCCGGGCGTGGCGCCAGTGTCGGCTCGCTGTATTCCGAAACGTCGGAAAGCATGAAGGCGTACGCGGTCAAGGGGCATCGCCACCTGCCGGAAATTCGCCAGGGGTTGCGCCGGGCAGCGGGCAAGGACGTCGGCCTGACCTTCGTGCCGCACCTGACGCCGATGATTCGTGGCATCCATTCCACCCTTTATGCGACCGTCGTCGATCGTTCGGTGGACCTGCAGGCATTGTTTGAGAAGCGTTACGCCGACGAACCGTTCGTCGACGTAATGCCAGCCGGCAGCCATCCGGAGACCCGTAGCGTGCGCGGTGCGAACGTTTGCCGGATCGCCGTGCATCGCCCGCAGGACGGTGACCTAGTGGTGGTATTGTCGGTCATCGATAACCTGGTCAAGGGCGCGTCCGGCCAGGCGGTGCAGAACCTGAACATTCTGTTCGGGCTGGATGAGCGCCTGGGGCTGTCCCATGCGGGGATGTTGCCGTAAAAGCAGTTTGCCGCAGCCCCGCAAATAGTTGACCGATTTTGTAGGAGAAGCGGATAATGCCCGCCATCACGCATTATGGCGGCGTAAGCGCCGGGAGATATTCAGCATGAGCGTCGAAACCTTCACCCCCACGGCTTTGCAATTCACCCACGGTGCCGCGCACAAGGTGAAGAGCCTGGTCGATGAAGAGGGCAATGATCGTTTGAAGCTGCGCGTATTTGTTACGGGTGGCGGTTGTTCCGGTTTCCAGTACGGCTTCACTTTCGATGAGGAAGTGGCCGAAGACGACACCATCGTCGAGCGCGAAGGGGTCAGCCTGGTGGTCGATCCGATGAGCTTCCAGTACCTGGCAGGTGCCGAGGTGGATTATCAGGAAGGCTTGGAAGGGTCGCGTTTCGTGATCAAGAACCCTAACGCCACCACGACCTGTGGGTGCGGTTCTTCGTTCTCGATCTGAGACGGCTCCAATAAAAACGCCGCAGTGCCTTACGGCCCTGCGGCTTTTTTTTGTCCGTAATCTTGATCTCAGGCCGGGTAGATGGCGCCGAGTACGCGCAAGCCACGGGCGCCAGTGACACTCGGACGATTGCCCGGAATGCCTTCAAGGCAGCAATGGGCGAGCCAGGCGAAAGCCATGGCTTCGACCCAGTCCGGGTCCACGCCATACACCGCCGTACTGCTGACCTTGGTACCCGGCAGCAACTCAGCCAGGCGCTTCATGAGCGCCTGGTTGTGCGCACCGCCGCCGCAAATCAGCAACTCTTGGGTATTCGATTGGGCATGCTGCAGTGATTCGACGATGGTCAGGGCGGTCAGTTCGAGCAGCGTCGCCTGTACGTCTTCCGGGGCGAAGGTTGGCAACTGCGACAAATGCTGGCTCAGCCAAGGCAGGTTGAATACCTCGCGGCCGGTACTTTTCGGCCCCTTCGTGACGAAGAAAGGATCGCTGAGCAGGGCCTTGAGCAGGGCTGGCTCGACTTTTCCGCTGGCAGCCCAATGGCCGTCACAGTCGAAATGGTCGCCTCGTTGTTGATGTATCCAGGCATCGAGCAATACGTTGCCTGGACCACAGTCGAAACCGGCTACAGGTTTTGCGGGCTCTATCAGGCTGAGATTGCTGAAGCCGCCGATATTCAACACGGCACGATTACCAGCTCGTTCCTCGAACAGTGCTTCGTGAAACGCCGGTACCAGTGGAGCGCCTTGTCCGCCAGCGGCGACATCACGGCTGCGGAAATCGCTGACGACGGCGATGCCGGTCAATTCGCTCAACAGGGCCGGATTGCCGATTTGCACGGTAAACCCACGGGCGGGTTCATGGCGGATGGTCTGGCCGTGGCTGCCAATCGCCGTGATGTCTCCAGGCTTGAGTTTCTGTTCGTCGAGTAGGGTATGGATACCCTGGGCGGCCAGCTTTACCCAGCTTTGCTGGGCAATGGCGGAGCGGGCGATTTCATCGGGCCCGCTGCTGCACAGTTCGAGTAATTCGGCGCGCAGGGTGGCGGGCATGGGGATGTAGTGCGTGGCAATCAATTTGATCGCCGGGGCCAGTTCGATCAGTGCGATATCCAAGCCATCCAGGCTGGTCCCGGACATCACACCGATATAGAGCGCCATGGCTTAGCGCTTGCTCGAGGCCAGCATGGTGGCTTTCTCTTGATCCATGCGAGCCATCAAGGGTTGGCTTTGCGCCAGGAAGCGCGCTCGCTCGCCCTTGGCGATCGGGTCGGCCATCGGCAACTTCTGGCCAAGCGGATCGACATGGACGCCGTTGACCTGGAACTCATAGTGCAAGTGCGGGCCGGTGGACAGTCCGGTGGTACCGATGTATCCGATCACCTGGCCTTGCTTGACGCTGCCGCCAGTCTTCACGCCTTTGGCGAAACCCTGCATGTGGCCGTACAGCGTGCGATAGGTATTGCCGTGCTGGATGATCACGGTATTGCCATAACCGCCGCGACGTCCGGCCAGCAATACCTTGCCGTCGCCGGCCGCCTTGATGGGCGTACCACGGGGGGCGGCGTAGTCGACACCTTTATGGGCGCGGATCTTGTTCAGGATCGGATGCTTGCGGCCGGCGGAAAACTTCGAGCTGATGCGGGCGAAGTCAACCGGTGTACGGATGAAGGCCTTGCGCATGCTGTTGCCGTCGGCGGTGTAGTAGCTGCTGTTGCCTTGCTTGTTGGTGTAGCGCACCGCGGTGTATGTCTTGCCGCGGTTGGTGAAGCGCGCGGAAAGAATCGGGCCGTTGCCGACGCTCTTGCCATTGACCACTTTCTGCTCATAGATGACGTCGAATTCGTCACCCTGGCGAATGTCCTGGGCGAAGTCGATGTCGTAGCCAAAGACGCTGGCCATGTCCATGGTCAGGCTATGGGAAAGGCCGGCGCGTGCAGCTGACTGGGACAATGAACTGTTGATGACGCCATGGACGTAGGCCGAGCGAACGGTGGGCTTGGCGGTGACACGGTTGAATACATAACCCTTGTCGTTTTTGGTCAGGGTGATGCTTTCCAGGTCGCTCAGCTTGGTGTGCAGATTGTTCAGCTGTCCGTCTGGATTGAGTTCGAATTCGAGTTTCTGACCGCGTTGCAGTTGAGTGAATTGCTTGGCTTGCTTGTCGCTGGCGAGGATTTCGTGAACCGATGTGGAGGGCAGGCCAACCTTTTCGAAGAGGGTGGAAAGCGTGTCGCCCTTGGCAACGATCACTTCGCGGTGTTCCGGTCCTTTCTTTTCCTGGGTAACAGGCGCTTCTACCTGAACGGCGGTCTGGGCAGTGTCTTCCGGGCTGTTTTCAATCTGCACAAAAGGAGAGGCGGCCGGTTCGTTTGTGGCTTGAACGGCTTCGGCGGCGTCTTGTTCTTGTGTCAGTTGTTCAGCAGGACTTTCCAGTTCAAGACTCAGAGTCGTCTTTTTGGCTTCAACATCGCTGGAGGGAAACACCAGGAGTGCCAGGCTTAGGAGGGCTGCGATGCCGCTGGCGGCAAGCAGGTGGGTCTTTGGGTAAAGCGGCGGCGCTTTAGACGGTTCTGTGGTCATAAGTAATTTTGACTTTTGAAAAAGATGAATTGGAAAAGATGAATGACATGATGAAGATGAAATAACTGTATAAAATATAACCAAAACCCCTGCGAAGCAAGCCCGCGAACGCTCTGTTCTGTGGATCGGCGTCCGTGCGCCGGGCAAACCTTGTATTTGGTGCGCGATCTTGTATGGTTGGGGCCCTTTGAATCTGAGCCTTACGGGTCTGTTATGAAGTCGGTTGAAGAGCAGCTAGCGCTGATCAAACGTGGTGCGGAAGAACTGTTGGTCGAGTCCGAGCTGATCGAAAAGCTCAAGCGCGGGCAGCCGCTGCGCATCAAGGCTGGCTTCGATCCGACGGCGCCCGATCTGCACCTGGGTCATACCGTGCTTATTAATAAGCTGCGCCAGTTCCAGGATCTGGGGCATCAGGTCATCTTCCTTATAGGTGACTTCACCGGGATGATTGGTGATCCGAGTGGCAAGAGTGCTACTCGTCCGCCGCTGACCCGCGAGCAGGTTCTCGATAACGCCGAGACCTATAAAACTCAGGTTTTCAAGATTCTTGATCCGGCCAAGACCGAGGTGGCATTCAACTCCACCTGGATGGATCAGATGGGGCCGGCGGATTTCATTCGCCTGACGTCCCAATACACCGTGGCTCGCATGCTTGAGCGCGATGATTTCGACAAGCGCTATACAACCAATCAGCCGATCGCCATCCATGAGTTCCTCTACCCGCTTGTTCAGGGTTATGACTCGGTCGCGTTGCGCGCGGACGTTGAGCTGGGCGGTACCGACCAGAAGTTCAACCTGTTGATGGGGCGTGAGTTGCAGCGTGGTTATGGTCAGGAGGCGCAGTGCATCTTGACCATGCCATTGCTGGAAGGCCTGGATGGCGTGAAGAAGATGTCCAAGTCGTTGGGCAACTACGTGGGCATCCAGGAAGCGCCAGGCGTCATGTACGGCAAGCTGGTCTCCATTCCTGATGTGCTGATGTGGCGTTACTTCGAGTTGTTGAGCTTCCGGTCCATGGATGAGATCAATGCGTTCCGTGCTGATGTAGAGGCCGGGGCCAATCCGCGGGACATCAAGATCAAGCTGGCTGAAGAGATCGTTGCGCGTTTCCATGGTGAGGAGGCTGCGGCCAATGCCCATCGTGCGGCGGGTAATCGTATGAAGGATGGCGAGCTGCCGGATGATCTGCCAGAGATCGAGTTGACTGCTGCCGAGAATATGCCAATTGCGGCGGTCCTCAATAAGGCTGGCCTGGTCAAGAATGCGGCAGTGGCGCGAGATCTCTTGGGTTCGGGTGGTGTGCGCATAGATGGTGAGGTTGTGGATCGCGCCTATGTATATGAGCTGGGCTCTACTCATGTATGCCAGGCCGGCAAGAAGGCTTTCGCACGTATCACGCTGAAATCTGAATAAAGCGAAATTAAGGGTTGACGGCAGATTCTGGAAGTCTATAATTCGCCCCACTTCCGGCGCAGTCGAAACGGAAAACTCCTTGAGATTCAACGAGTTAAGTAGGTTTCGAAGGTGCAGGGCTTCAGTTCATCGAAGTCCGGAAGGAGCAGGTAGGGCGGTGTTGTTTGGCTCTATCGGCGGTTCGATCTTCTCGGTCGAAAGCGGTGAAAAAGAGGTGTTGACAGCAGCGAGTAACGCTGTAGAATTCGCCTCCCGCTAACGAGAGATCGGAAGCGCAAGTGGTTGAAGTTGTTGAGGTTTCCGAAGCGAAACTTTGAAGATTTCT